>NZ_JAGTUL010000005.1:0-215038 GCF_018224605.1 Shewanella sp. M16
TGTTGATGCCAAAATAAGTGAACATTTTTATCGTAATACCTAGATGGGTCGTTAGCTCAGTCGGTAGAGCAGTTGGCTTTTAACCAATTGGTCGAAGGTTCGAATCCTTCACGACCCACCACTTATTTCTTCAGCTGTATCTCTCTCGAATTTCCTCCTGAATGTCCCACGTTAAACTCCAATACTGAGTACAGAATTTAATACCTTCGTTTTACTTCTTCCACTGCAAATATTTTTCTAACATAATTATTGGCATTAGCAAGTTCGACTAATGCTGCATCTTTAAAAAGAAATGTATCTTGAGTTTGGCGATTATATTAAAGCTGACATTATGTGCAGTGATGATGACAATGGTGCGTATAATTCTGGGGGGTCTAGGCAGTTTATGTACCGAGCACTATTTATGGAAAGCTCTAATCCCACTTGGTTGTGATAAAGACTAAAAAGGAGACCTTAGGTCTCCTTTTGCATTAAGCGGATCACATATCTATAGCGCTTAATCTAACAGATTGTTTTCACGAACATATTGCTCGAAATCTGTACAGCCACCTATGTGCTTCTCATCGACAAAAATCTGCGGTACGGTTTCAACTGGCTTACCGACAGTTTTTTCTAAATCTGCTTTAGAGATGCCTTCTGCATGGATATCGACATATCTGAACTTAAAGTCATCACGTTTTTCAACGAGTTGCTCAGATAATTGCACAGCACGAACGCAATAAGGACAGCCTGGACGGCCAAAAATAACAACGAACATAATAGCTCCTTAGGATTACTTTAGTCGTTTTATACCATAGGCCTAAGTGAATTGATAATGTCAGCCGCGTTTATTTTCAGTTTGATAGCGACCTTGATAATCAAAATAGCTTTCGAGCAGATCCCAGCCTTTTTTATGTTTCTTCAGCAGCAAGAGATCGGGCATGCGGAATTTATCCGCGTCGCTGATTAACTCTGTCACCTTAGTGTATTTTTTCGGTTTTAATCCCGGTGTACGGCTATGGGGAAAGATGAATAAGGCATATAGGGCTCGCCACTGGGCCGGCGTTTGTAATTTAAAGCGGCGATTGAATTCATTACCGTCGATATCGAGGTACTGCACTTTCAGATTGCCGTCATCGTTGATGAGGCTCATATGCTGGCAGCGGAACAAATGATGGTGCTGCTGGCTGAGCACTTGGCGTAGGCGTTTATCGGGATCGATGAGGGTCGATTGGCAGTGCTGGCAAATGCGCGCGGCGATATCATTCTCTTCGCCACAATCAGGGCAAGATTTAGATCTAAATCGAAAGTCGCACTGCAGCTTTTTACCTTGCTGTTCGACTATGCCCTGACAGCGGCGACCAAAGTGTTCGATAATGTCGCCATCGTCGTCCGTGAGTCCCCAGAATATATTGGCAAAATCGCATACAGGGCAATGCACCTGCACGGGTACCGATTTACTGTTGGGTTTCGCTTGGCCGACCTCGGGGAAATACAAGTCATAACCATTGGCTGCATAGTCGATGATAAGACAATCTTTTTTGCCTTCAGCGATTCGCAATCCACGGCCGATCATTTGTTGAAACAGACTGACTGAGGCTGTCGGGCGCAAAATTGCAATCAAATCCACATGGGGCGCGTCGAAGCCTGTCGTCAACACAGCCACGTTGACTAAAAACTTAAGCTCTTGGGCTTTAAAGCGTTCAATCGTCGCGTCACGTTCATTGTCGTGCGTTTGTGCCGTGATAATGGCGCTCTGCGCTGCGTGAGCTTGGTTGAGTAGGCCAAAAATCTCATTAGCGTGGCGCACCGTTGCCGCAAAAATGATAATGCCTTTTCTATGTTGGCTCAGTTCAATGAGTTGTTTCACAATCGCAGTGGTCGCGCGGCCGTAATGTCCCAGTAAATCGTTAACCTCGGCTTCGGCATATTCGCCATTCTCGTTTGCTTTAAGTTGGCTGAAATCGTACTGGGCACTGAGGCCATCAAACAGGGTTGGCGCTGTGAGGTAACCTTGCTTAATGAGCGGCCTTATGGGCAGCTCGAACACACAATGTTCGAACACGGCATGTTCGGGAGACCCCACTTTGCCGTGATAGTGTTGCTGATAAATCCAGCCAGTGCCAAGGCGATAGGGCGTGGCGGTGAGACCGAGCAATCTTAATTGGGGATTTTTCGTGCGTAAATGGTTGAGTACTTGCTGATATTGGCTGGTTTTTTCTAGGCTGACTCTGTGGCATTCATCAATAATAACTAACGAGAACGGCTGATCGAACTGCGTTAATCCCCGCGCTGCCGATTGAATACTGGCAACAACGGTTTTTCCGTCGGTGGCTTTTTGATTGAGTCCCGCCGCATAAATACTGGCTTCGGTTGTCAGTAAACCGACTTTCTCTGCATTTTGTGCAACTAATTCTTTCACATGGGTGAGCACTAATACTCTGCCTTTGGCGATGCGTGCCAGTTCGGCGATCACTATGCTTTTGCCGGCGCCTGTGGGCAATACAAGTACGGCGGAAGCTTGGCTTTGCCTAAAATGGGCGATGGCGGCATTAACCGCTTGTTGTTGATAGTCTCTGAGTTTGACTGACACGCTGATAAAAAATCTATGCTGAATAAAAGTGAGGTCGCAAGCTTAACATAACAGGCAAAAAAAATGCCCCTGGTTGGAGGGGCAAGCTAGAGAAAGGAGCAATCACACACACTCTCTCAACAGGGTTCACTTTTAACCTGAGGTTTAAAAAGGGAGGTTCAGGTTACGCTTAGCCTATTGGGCATAGACTAAGCGTTGTGGACGTTATTCGTGACTCGGATATTACTCAGTACGATTTAAGCGTGATTCAATCAAGGTCTCGATCACCGCTGGATCGGCCAAGGTTGATGCATCCCCTAAGTTTGTCACTTCGTTAGCGGCAATCTTACGCAGGAAGCGGCGCATAATCTTGCCTGAACGTGTCTTAGGTAAGCCCGTCGCCCATTGGATGAGATCTGGGGTTGCCAGCGCACCAATTTCTTTACGAACCCATTGACGCAGCTCTTGACGTAGATCTTCGGTTTCTTCAGTGCCGCGGGTTAGCGTGACGTACGCATAAATACCTTGGCCTTTAATATCATGTGGGTAGCCAACTACTGCAGCTTCTGCAACCAGTTCATGTGATACCAGCGCACTTTCAACCTCTGCTGTACCTAATCTGTGGCCGGATACGTTGATCACGTCATCGACGCGGCCAGTGATCCAGTAGTAGCCATCTTCATCGCGGCGTGCGCCGTCACCGGTAAAATACATGCCGCGGAAGGTTTTAAAGTAGGTCAGTACAAATCGTTCGTGGTCGCCATACACAGTACGCATTTGGCCCGGCCAAGAATCGAGTAATACTAAGTTACCTTCGTTCTCACCTTCTAAAATATTCCCCATGTTATCCACTAAGGCGGGTTGAACGCCAAAGAACGGACGGGTAGCTGAGCCAGGTTTAGTATCGGTCGCACCAGGCAGTGGCGTAATCAAAATACCGCCGGTTTCAGTTTGCCACCAAGTATCGACGATAGGGCAATGTTCATGACCTATGACTTCATGGTACCAACGCCATGCTTCTGGGTTGATAGGTTCACCTACCGAGCCCATGATCCTCAAGCTGCTACCATCGAACTTATCGAAGTGTTGTTTACCTTCGGCCATCAGCGCGCGAATTAAGGTTGGCGCTGTATATAGAATGTTCACTTTATGGCGGTCAATCATTTCGCCTAAACGGGCAGGGCTTGGATGATTTGGTACACCTTCATGGATAAGCACAGTCGCACCATTGGCGAGCGGGCCGTAAACCATGTAAGAGTGGCCAGTGATCCAACCCACATCCGCGGTACACCAGTACACTTCACCAGCTTTGTAGTCGAACACATATTCATGGGTCATAGACGCATAAACCATGTAGCCGCCAGTGGTGTGCAATACGCCCTTGGGATTACCGGTTGAACCTGAGGTATAAAGCAAGAATAACGGTGCTTCGGCGTCCATTTCTTCTGGCTGGCAGTGCTCTGATGCGGTTTCCATCAGTGAATGCCACCACACATCACGGCTTTCTACCCAATCTACTTTGCCACCTGTGCGTTTAAGTACGATGACTTTTTCAACCGTAGTGACATCAGGGTGCTTTAAGGCATCATCTATGTTGCGCTTCAATGGAATAGCACGGCCACCGCGCATACCTTCATCGGAGGTAATGATGACTTTGGATTTTCCGTCAATGACGCGAGAGGCGATTGAATCCGGTGAGAAACCACCGAAGACCACAGAGTGCACAGCACCGAGACGGGCACAGGCAAGCATAGCGACTGCGGCTTCTGGCACCATAGGCATGTAAATTGTGACTATATCACCGCGGCGCACGCCTTGGCTGCGCAGTGCGTTGGCAAACTTACACACATCTGCATGTAATTCACCGTAGGTGATTTTGCGTTGTTCGCTGGCGTTATCGCCTTCCCAAATAATCGCCACGCGATCACTGTGCTCGGCTAAGTGACGGTCTAAACAGTTGGCTGAAGCATTCAGGGTGCCATCGTAAAACCAATTGATCGATAAGTTATGGTCATCAAAAGAGGTTTTTTTAATTTTGGTATAGGGTTTAATCCAATCAATACGCTTGCCGTGTTCTCTCCAGAAACCTTCAGGATTGACAATCGACTCTTGGTACATTGTTTTATATTTATCGTTGTTTACAAGTGCATTGGCAGCGATATTGCCGGAGACTTTGTAGAGAGACTGCGAGCTCATAGGGCTTCCCTTTTGAAAAATTGCGTGGACTGAGTATGGTATGCAAGGGGGCGGCAACTCCATTAGACCTTGGTCTAGTGTTAAATTTTCCTTTATATTTAGTCTGTTGCATTAAAAATCCGGCTAGATTTTAGACAGTTTTTATCGCACAATAATCAGAAAAAAGAGCAAAGTATGAATTTAACCTTAGTCGTTGCTGTTATTGCCGTCTGTTATGTCTCGCTTTTATTCCTATTGGCTTGGGGGGCGGAGCGTTGGTTTACTCAGATCACTAAAAAGCTTCAGGTCGTTATCTATGGTCTGAGCTTAGCGGTTTATTGCTCCTCGTGGAGTTTTTTAGGCACAGTTGGGCAATCGGCTAAGGATTTTTGGTCTTTCTTACCGATTTTTATCGGCCCTATTCTGATTTTTACTTTAGGTTTTGGCATGTTACGCAAGATGGTATTAGTGTCTAAGGCGCAAAATATCACTTCCGTGGCCGACTTTATTGCCGCCCGTTATGGTAAGTCTCAAACCTTAGCGGCTTTAGTCACCTTAATTGCCTTGTTTGGCATCATGCCCTATATCGCCCTGCAGCTTAAGGCGATGGTGTTCAGTCTTAATTTGTTTCAACCCGCTGACGATCCCCTCGATGGCGTGACAATTCCGTTACTGATCACTTCGCTGTTAGCCATATTTGCCATTTTATTTGGTACTCGTAAACTCGATGCGACTGAGCATAATCCCGGCATGATGCTCGCGATTGCCTTTGAGTCTCTGGTGAAACTTGCCGCATTTTTGTTGGTCGGCATCGTCATCAGTTTCGGAGTGTTCGATGGTTTTGGGGATATTTGGCAGCAGGCCAATGCGCAGTCACTAATTAATTATCCCAATCCACGTATTGAAGCTTTAATGCCTGAGTTACTCGTCGGAATGGCGGCCTTTTTATGTATGCCAAGGCAGTTCCATGTAATGGTGGTGGAATGCGCCGATGAGTCCGTGTTGTCAAAAGGGCGTTGGCTGTTTCCCATTTATTTAGCACTTTTTGGTTTATTCGTTGGACCGCTCGCCTTGGCGGGGAAGATCATCCTCGGCGATTCAGTGTCGGCCGATACCTATGTGATTAATTTACCGCTGGCGTTAGATCAACCTTTGCTGGCGGTGATTGCATTACTTGGCACACTTTCGGCGGCAACTGGCATGGTGATAGTGGCGGTGGTGACTATCAGTGTGATGGTAAGTAACGAATGGCTGGTGCCAGTGATGCTGCGCACAGGCCATATCCGCGAGAAAAACTTCAGTCAGTTCTCGCACCTGTTACTTAATGCCCGCCGCTTGGCGATCGTGATTATTCTTGGCTTAGGCTATGGCAGCTATTTGGCATTATCAGACAGTGATTCCTTGTCCCATTTAGGCATGTTGTCTTTTGGGGCGTTTGCCCAACTCGCGCCAGCTTTAGTCGGTGGACTCTATTGGAAACACGGCAATCGTGCTGGGGTATTTTTAGGACTCGGCGTGGGCTTTTCGCTGTGGTTCTACATCATGTTGCAGGGCATGACAGATGTGCAAAGCTCATCGGCGTTCTTGTCTAGTGTCGCGAGCGAGAAAGGCCTGCTAGATGCGATAACGCCCAATGTGCGTGATGCGCTGACGGCTCTTTTTGCTAATATCGCCTGTTATATATTGGGTTCTATTTGGTTTAGAGCAGGTGTGGCTGAGCGTATTCAGGCCAGTGCTTTTGTGAGCCCTGGCAAATTGAAAAACAGCGCCAATAAGAAAAATGGTCCGATTTCACAGCAAGATTTACTGATACTGGCGAGTCGCTTCGTTAGCCCAACGCGCGCCTATGAGAGTTTTAGCCGTTTCTCGATTGATGCGGTAAAAAGTGATAGTTGGCATAAAGCGGCGCCGCCGGAGTTGATTTCCCACACTGAACGTTTATTGGCGGGGGTGCTTGGCGCCTCAAGCGCAGCGCTGGTGATGGATTCCGTGCTGCAAGGGCGCGATTTAGCGCTGGATGAAGTCTTTAGTCTGGTCGATGAAGCTTCATCGAAGATTATGCTCAGTCAAGACATGTTGCGCGGCGCGATTGAGCACGCCTATGAAGGCATGAGTGTTATCGATAACGATCTCAATCTTGTGGCATGGAATTACAAATATGTGGAGCTGTATCAATATCCCGATGGATTTTTGCAGCAGGGCATGCCCATCAGTGAAGTGATCCGCTTTAATGCGGCGCGGGGTTATTGTGGTGAAGGGGAAATAGAACAGCAGGTTGAGCAGCGGGTGCAGCATATGCGTAATGGCACGCCGCACACTTCTGAGCGCCATCGCAGAGACGGTAAAGTGATTAAAATTCAAGGTAATCCCATGCCAGACGGTGGTTTTGTGATGACCTTTACCGATATTACTCAGTATCGCGAGCAGGAGCGCGCACTGCTCGAGGCCAATGAAACCTTAGAAAGCCGCGTTAATGAGCGAACCTATGAATTAGCCATGTTGAACAGTGAGTTACTCGAGGCTAAAGCGCAGGAAGAAATCGCCAACGCCTCTAAGAGTCGCTTCTTGGCTGCTGTTGGCCATGATTTAATGCAACCGCTTAATGCCGCGCGGCTGTTTACTGCGTCGTTATCTCAGTATCCCAATCTAGATCGTGAGGCCAGAACCACCTTATCCCATGTGAATAGCTCGCTAAAAATTGCCGGCGAGTTGCTCACCGACCTATTGGATATTTCTAAACTCGACTCAGGTATGGTGGATGTCAATCGCCGTGACTTTGCGATTTCAGAACTGATCAATGGCTTATCCGTTGAATTTGAAGCGATGGCGGCGGATAACCAAATTCGTTTTAAGATGATCCCATGCAGCGCAACCGTTAATTCCGATCCTTCGCTGTTAAGGCGTGTCCTGCAAAACTTTTTAACGAATGCCTACCGTTATGCTCGCGGTGGCAGAGTGTTATTTGGTTGTCGTCATCGAGGTCATTACCTTGAAATCCAAGTGTTAGACACGGGTTGTGGTATTGATGAAAAAGAAACCCAAGAAATTTTCAAAGAATTTAAGCGGTTGAATAATCCTAAGAGCAACAATGTTAGCGGCTTGGGCTTAGGTCTGGCGATTGCTGATCGCATTAGTAAAGTGTTAGAACACGGTATTCAGGTTTCGTCCCATTTAGGGCGCGGCTCGGTCTTCTCCATTTGTGTGCCGCTTGGAGAAACTGTGCGTCAGCCACAAGTGAAGGCGTTACCGTCGCTGCTGCAGCCGTTATCGGGTATCAAAGTGTTGTGTATCGACAACGAAGAGGCCATTTTAGCTGGATTAGAAAGCTTATTAAGCCGCTGGCAGTGTGAGGTTATCTGTGCAAAAGATTTATCTGATGCACGCATTAAACTAGGACTGAAAGGCGTCGCGCCTGATATTGTGCTCGCGGATTACCATTTAGATGATGGCCAAAATGGCGTCGATGCGATGGACGGTATTCGTGCCCTGTATGGCAAAGATTTACCCGGTATTTTGATCACCGCTAATACCCGCAAAGAGTTGGTGGAAGATGTGCAACGCCGCGGCTATCACTATATGGCGAAAATGATAAAACCTGCCGCGCTACGTGCCTTGATTTCTAGCTTGGTAAAATAAGCTTGGTATACGTGCTAGGTAACATGAGTTTAGTGACGTCGGTACGTTTATCGAAATGCCAAGATAATCGCGCAATTTTTTATGCGGCTTATCTTGGCTAAACGGTTTGACACAGGTTTGTGGGTGTAACTAAATACATGACTAGAGTTTGAATACGGCCAGTTTATTGTTTAAATTCAGTGATAATTCGGCCAAACTTTCACTTTCTTGAGCCAAATAAGTCGCCGATTCAGAGACTTCGAGCGCTGAGTTATTAATCCCGCACACGTTTCTGTTCATGTCTTCTGCGACCACACTTTGTTCTTCTGCGGCGGTGGCGATATGGGTTGCCATGTCACTCACATGTTTTATATGAGCAACGATAAGCGATAAATCCTTACCCGCTTTTGCTGATTGACTTACACTGTTTTCTGCCAGTGCACGGCTTGCATCCATTGCCTTAGCGGCGCTCACGGCCCGTTGTTGCAATAATGAAATCGTGTTTTGAATTTCTTCGGTCGATTGCCTAGTGCGACTGGCAAGTTGCCTCACTTCATCGGCGACTACAGCGAACCCTCGCCCTTGCTCGCCAGCGCGGGCGGCTTCAATTGCCGCATTCAGTGCCAGCAAGTTGGTTTGGTCTGAAATCGCGCTGATAACAGAGGTGACCTCGCTGATCTGCATGACTTCCTCTTTAAGCATATTTACTTGATCCGTCGCTTGCTCCACTTCTTTGGCAAGTGCATGAATACCATCTACGCTGGCGTGAACATCTTGGTCGCCAAGGCCAGCTTCCCAAGTGGCTTCTTTGGTATCTTTGGCTGTGCTCTCCGCATTATTCGCGACATCGGCGATAGTGGCGCTCATTTCATTCATGGCGGTGGCAAGTTGGGCGAGTTGATCCCGCTGATTATTTACCGCTTGATTGGTTTCCTCTGCAGTTGAGGCGATACGAGCCGAGGCCTGTGCAACATTGTCAGCGCTATGACTCGCTTGAAGTAAAGTGCTACGAATGGAGTCTATGCTTTGGTTTATATTGTGGGCTAAGATGCCAAGTTCATCTTTACCATAGATTTTTAGCTGAGTCGTTAAATCACCTTTTGTGATGGCGAGCATAGCCAGATTCACATCATCCAATGGCTGCGTAATAGAGCGGCTAATGGCATATCCTAGCCAAGCCATAAGCACAATAATGACAAATGTAATGCCTCCCATGGTGAGGTATTCATTCCAAATGGTGGCTTCGATATCTTGGAGTAACATACCTGAGCCTAAGATCCAGCCCCAAGGTTTAAATCCCATGACAAGTGAGATTTTTTGCGCTGATTTGCCATTCGCCGTCGTCCAGCGGTATTCGACTAATCCTTGTTTGCCATCACGGCCGAGTTCGACCATTTCGAACCAATAATTCTCTTCGCCTCGATTACCCATTTGTTGGCCAACCAGTTCTTTTTTGATGGGATGAACGATAACGTGCCTCGATTCATCAATCACAAACAAGTAGTTATCACCATCAAAACGCATGTCGTTCAACATGTCTTTAGCGGCTTGCTGTGCTTGCTCTAGGGGGAGCGATTGCGACAACGCTTGGATACGGCTGCTGGCGAGGGACAATACGGCATTAAGTCGTGCTTCACGCTCTGCCATCAGGTTGTGCTTGAGGGCTGTGACGGAAATAGTGAGTAAAATTAAGGCTCCTGCGAGGGCGATAATGAGCTGTAGTGCGAGTTTTCGATTAACGGGGATGTTAGCGAGTTTGAACATATGATCTCCTTTTCTTTGTGTAGCGATTTAAGCCATTCCCTCTGCTCAAGTTGTTGTCAGCTTTTGGCGAAAGATATGTTGTGTAAAGTGAGTGATATAAGCATCGTTGGCTTTGATAAAATTTCCAGTTGGTGGATTAAATAAATGCACTAAATTACAGAGTTTTAATGGAAATTGTGAGCAATATTGCAATTGCAACCTTAGCGCGTTTATCTATCGAGAGGATGCGAGATTCGAACAAGGGAAGGGCTGCTGAGTCTGAGATAAGCCAAGCAGTTCGAACCCCTAGCGCACAGTGCGCAGGGGTTCGTTTATTCGACGTTAAAGGCTTATTGAGTTGAAAGAGCGTTAAACTAAAAGATGGTCAAGTGTTAAAGCATTAACCGTGGCTGATAAGCTGCGGCTCAAGATTTTTTGATACCGCGCTAATACCTGCTGCGACTTGCTTCATCGCACTGGTGAGTTTGCTTAATTGTGCTGAGCTAATGATATAGGGCGGCATGATATAGATAAGGTTGGCGAAGGGACGCACCCAGACGCCTAAATCAACAAATTGTTGCTGTAGCTCTGCGGTATTGACGGGTTCGTGCATCTCTAACACGCCGACAGCGCCGAGCACTCGCACGTCTTTTACGCTCGGTAAGTCAATCGCATCGTTAAGTTCTAAACGCATTTGCTGTTCGATAGCAGCCACTTGCGCTTGCCATTCATTACGGTTAATTATGTCTAAGCTTGCACACGCCGCGGCGCAGGCTAGCGGGTTACCCATAAAAGTAGGGCCATGCATAAACACGCCTGCGGGAGATTGGCTTATGCCTTGGGCAACTTTATCGGTACATAGCGTTGCCGCTAGGCTGATATAACCGCCCGTCAGCGCTTTGCCTAAACATAAGATATCAGGGGTAATATGGGCGTGTTCATAGGCAAAAAGCTTACCTGTTCGACCAAAGCCAGTGGCTATTTCATCTAAGATCAGCAGGACATCAAATTCATCACATAGGGCACGAAGACCCGTTAAATAATCTGCGCTGTAGAAACGCATACCGCCAGCGCCTTGCATTATCGGCTCTATAATCACTGCGGCAATATCATGGTGATTAATGCTTAATATGTCGCGCATTGCGGTTAAATCATCGGCTTGTAAGGCTTCGCCAAAGGCGGTTTGTGGCGCGGGCACAAATGATTGCTTGGTTACTGCATCGCCAAACATAGTGTGCATGCCGCCTTCGGGATCGCATACGCTCATCGCGGCAAAGGTATCGCCGTGGTAGCCCCTCTTAACGGTAAGAATGCGTTGTTTTAGCGGTCGCTCTTCTCCATGTATACTTTGCCCTTGCCAACTCTGACCTTGCCAATATTGCAGCGCCATTTTAATTGCCACTTCGACTGAGATAGATCCAGAGTCGCACAAAAAGACCTTTGTTAGCGGTTTGCAGGTCATAGCGATAAGTTTTTTACACAGTTCAATGGCGGGTTCATGGGTGATACCGCCAAACATCACATGGCTCAGTTGATGCAACTGTTTTTCCATCGCGGTTAATATCTTGGGATGTGCATAGCCGTGCACACAGGCCCACCACGAGCTAGTACCATCGACCAACTTGCGGCCATCGACGAGTTCAAGCTCGCAGCCCTTTGCACTATGTACACCAAAAACAGGAAGAGATCGGGTCATTGAGGTGTAAGGATGCCAAATATGGGCGCTATCAAAGTCAAAATCGAGTAAATTGCGCATAAAAGCTCACTTTTTTGGTGATAAAGTAGCCATTAGTAAACTGGGTTCACTGGTTGGCGTTGACAGTTTAAGGGCTGAGGTTATCCTAGCCAAGATAAAAAACAGAATAAAAAGGGTGTTCAATGTCGCAGTTGCAAGTTCGTCATGATTGGAAGCGGGAAGAAATCGAAGCCTTATTTGCGCTGCCGATGAATGACTTATTATTTAAAGCACACAGTATTCACCGTGAGGTATACGATCCTAATGAAGTGCAAATTAGCCGTTTATTATCGATTAAAACCGGTGCTTGCCCTGAGGATTGTAAATATTGCCCGCAGAGTGCTCGCTATGACACAGGTCTAGAGAAAGAGCGTTTGCTGGCAATGGAAACTGTGCTGACCGAGGCACGCAGTGCTAAGGCCGCGGGGGCTTCTCGTTTCTGCATGGGCGCTGCTTGGCGTAATCCAAAAGAAAAAGACATGCCGTACCTTAAACAAATGGTGCAAGAAGTTAAAGCCTTAGGTATGGAAACCTGTATGACGCTTGGTATGCTGTCTGAAGATCAAGCGAACGATTTAGCCAGTGCTGGCTTAGATTATTACAACCATAATTTAGATACTTCGCCTGAATATTACGGCGATGTGATCACGACACGTACCTATCAAAATCGTTTAGATACACTGACACATGTGCGTGCTTCAGGTATGAAAGTGTGCTCGGGCGGGATTGTCGGCATGGGTGAAAAGGCGACGGATCGCGCAGGCTTACTACAACAGCTGGCTAATTTACCGCAGCATCCTGATTCAGTACCAATCAATATGTTAGTCAAAGTGGCCGGCACGCCGTTTGAGAAGCTTGACGACCTCGACCCACTCGAATTTGTGCGTACTATCGCCGTGGCGCGTATCTTAATGCCGCTTTCCCGCGTGCGGTTATCGGCAGGCCGCGAAAATATGAGTGATGAGCTGCAGGCCATGTGTTTCTTTGCTGGCGCTAACTCGATTTTCTATGGTTGTAAATTGCTGACCACACCAAACCCAGAAGAAAGCGATGATATGGGGCTATTTCGACGTTTAGGCTTACGTCCCGAGCAGGGCGCAGCGGCAAAACTGGAAGAAGAAAGTGCTGTATTAGCAAAAGCGGCGGCCTATCAAGATAAGTCATCGGCACAATTCTATGACGCGGCTGCTTTGTAATACTACTGAGCGCATGTTGTCCGACAAACAGGTCGAATAGCCTGTAAACCTTGTTGCCGCAGCCTATTTTGATTGCGGCCGATAGCTTTATTGGCCGCACTCCATTTTTTAAGCAAGCATTTTTAAAACAATCATTCTTGAGGCTAAATCGATGAGTTCTCTGCTCGAGATGAAAATTGCCGCCCGTCAGCAAACCTTACGTGAGCAAGGTTTATTACGGCAACGTAAAATGCTGAGTGTTGATCACAGCTTTGATGTTAACGCACCCACTTCGAGCCCGCGCTTTGTGTTCGAAGGTCGATCCTATGTTAATTTTAGCAGTAATGATTATTTAGGCTTATCCCGCGTTCCTGAGTTGGTTGAAGCGCTGCACCTTGGGGCGCAGACCTACGGTGTGGGTAGCGGCGCATCGCCCTTAGTGACAGGGTACAGTGATGCACATGTCACACTTGAACGTGAACTCTGCGCCTTAACGGGGCATGAAGCGGGATTATTATTCTGCTCGGGCTTTAGTGCCAATACGGCGTTAATGAAAACCTTGTTTGATCAGCAAGATACTGTGATTGCCGATAAACTTGTGCATGCCTCAATTATCGATGGTTTGCAGGACAGCGGTGCGCAGTTAAAACGTTTTTTACATAATTCGCTTGAGAGCGCTGAGCGGCTTCTGACTCGAAATCACGCATCGGCGTTAATCACAGAAAGCGTGTTTAGCATGGACGGGGATTGTGCGCCGATCGTGCAGTTATCGGCGCTTTGTCGTCAACAAAATACTTGGTTGATTGTTGATGATGCCCATGGTTTTGCGGTGCTCGATGGTTATCAAAATAGTGATGCAAGAGATAAAGCAGCCAAGCTTATCGATGTGCAAGTGGTGACCTTTGGTAAGGCATTAGGTTGCCAAGGCGCAGCGGTTTTGGGGAGTCAGGCGCTGATCGACTTTTTGGTCAGTAATGCCCGCGAATATATTTATTCGACCGCCTTATCGCCCGCCAATGCCGCATTAGCGTTAGCCGCGACTCGGTACTGCACTGCACATCCTGAGTTACAGCAAAAGCTGCTTGAGAATATTTCGCTATTCAAACAGTTATGCTTCGATGCTGCCGTGCCCCTTTTAGGTTCGGATACCGCAATTCAGCCGTTGATCATTGGCGATGCGCAGCAAACCCTGCAAGTCGCCGAAGCGTTAAGAGTCGCGGGCATTTGGGTTGGGGCGATTCGACCGCCGACGGTGCCTGTAGGGTCGGCGCGGTTACGCATTACCTTAACGGCGACCCATACCGCTGAAGATATCGCAGCTTGTGTTGAGCAATTAGCCCAAGTGCTCAGTCGTGTTGGTATTCCGCTTGTCAGTGAACGAGAATCTGCCGATGAGTACAGATAAATGTACCCTATAGATCGCGTTATTTTATTGAATGTTAAGTTTTTATGGTTGAGTGTTAGTTAAAATGCCAAGCCTGATAAAGTCTAGTGATCCAAGCTGTAGCGAGCCTGCTCATGAGTCAAACAAGTTTATAGCTTGCGATCTTAAGCTGAGTGAGCTTAATGCGGGCGTTTCTTATGGGGGCGTTCTCGCGGGGACTGTGTCTAATGTGCACGGGACTCAAATTGCTGAACGTTTTTCTGCAGCGGCCCATAGTTACCAAGATCATAATCAATTACAACGCCTGAGCGCTGCCAGTTTACTTAGTGAGTTTTCGGCAGCAGGTTATCTGTTAGACATAGGGGCTGGCCCTGGCACGGATTTTTCTGCGTATCACAGTGTCTCTCAACCAGCGGATCTCTCTACGCAAAATTCATCCACAACTGTATTTGCCGTGGATATTGCCCTTGGCATGCTACAAAAGCTAAAACAGTCTTATCCCGATTATCTCGGCGTATGTGCCGATGCGCAGTGTTTACCTTTTACCAATGGCTGCATGGATGTTATTTACTCTAATCTAGCCCTGCAATGGTGTGCTGATTTTCCCGCTGCGGTAGCCGAAATAGCGCGGGTACTTAAGCCTAACGGCGAGTGTCATTTGAGCCTAGTAGCGCAGGGGAGTTTGAATCAATTAGCTGAATTAGGGTTAAGAGTGAATGACTTTTTGACGATGCAAGCACTCAAGGCTGCATTTAAACTCGATACATGGGAATTACTTGAAGTGCAACTCGTCCCTATGACAGTGTATTTTGACACTCTTAAGGCACTACTCTATTCAATTAAAGGTGTGGGGGCTTCTGTACATGTCGCCAGTTCAACAACTCGGGTTTCAGGTTCAACAGTGAGTGCTTCAGAATTCACTCCACGGCTGCGTGGTCGTCAAGATTGGCAGGCCATGCAGGCCAAAGCCGAATCGCTACGTTTACCCCAAGGTTTGCCTTTAACTTACCAGATAGTTCAAATACGTGCTCGGCGTAGGTTTTAAAGTTCACATATTATGCCTTTAGTCATGGCATTATCAATTAGCACTAATATCTAGAAAACGTTGGATTTTTAACATTACGTATAGAGATCGTTAGCTATATGGACATTTAGCTTATGGAGAGTGTGCTTAACAAAGCACAACTCATAGCAACAGATAAGGATCTAATATGTATTTTGTAACAGGTACAGATACCGATAGCGGTAAGACTTTGGTTTCGGCGGCATTATTAACCGCTGTGAATCGTTTAGGGCTCATAGCCAATGCTGACTCTGCTGTGAGTATTCTTGCAGCCAACACTATGTTGACTTTAGGTGTTAAACCCATCGCCTCGGGCTGCGCGCAAACCTCTGAAGGATTGCGCAATGCCGATGCGTTACAGCTGATGACGTCATCATCATTAAAACTGGCTTATCCACTCATCAATCCTTTTTCCTTCGAACCTGCGATTGCACCGCACATTGCCGCCGCCCAAGTGGGCGTGAGTTTAGCGCCTGAAGCTATTATTGAAAGTTTAGATTTAGTGGCATTTGCTCAAGCGGATTTTTGCTTGATTGAGGGCGCGGGAGGCTGGCGTTTACCCTTAGGTGATGGCAGGTATCTTTCGGAAGTCGTACAGAGATTAGAACTGCCAGTGATCCTCGTGGTTGGCATGAAACTTGGCTGCTTAAATCATGCATTGCTGACTCAAGAGGCGATATTGGCCGATGGGCTTAAGATTGCAGGCTGGGTTGCTAATCGTGTCGACCCGAATATGAGTATGTTTGAGGAGAATCTGACGAGCCTTAAAGAGATGATGACGGCACCTTTCCTCGGTTGTGTGCCATTTCTCGAGGATCCAAGTGCTGAAAACGCTGCTGACTATGTCGATATTGCGCCACTTTATCAAGGTGAGGAGAGCAATACTTAGCGACTGCATAATTGTTTAAGACTTTCCCCTAAGCGGAACAGTTATTTTTCTTTTGATAAAAAATGAGCCTCAAATTATGTTGAGGCTCATTTCTATCAAGGCTGCTGACTAATGTTCGCAAAATCTCGCAAAATAGTGCCTGCACATTAAAGCTAAGCGCCGCTATTGATTTGCTGCTTCAATGCGGTTGAGGCTTTAAAGCTGGGCTGATTGTAACCGTCGATTTCTATGGCTTCGCCCGTTTGTGGATTACGCCCTGTTTTAGCGACATGGTATCTGAGTTCAAAGGTGCCAAATTGTGGCAGGAAAATTTTCTCGCCTTCGCTCAAGGCGGCGTGGATCTGTTGCAGTATCTGCTCAACCACAGGTTTAGTACTCGCTTGCGATGCATTGAGCTCGGCGGCAATACGTTGGATAAGTTGTGCTTTGTTCATAGAAACCTCTGAAGTCAGCTTAGGTTCAATCGAAGGGGAGTTATAACAAGCTCGTCTTAAGATTGAAAGCCATAGCAAGCTCAGCGCGGTTGATTGGTGTTTTATTGACAGGCTTGTGAGGCTTTTGGTTATTTTGTGTTGCTAAAGTAAGTACAAGTTTGTCGGATTGAGTGGTGGGCTGATTTTACTGGGCGAAGTGACTGACTTAATTTAAAGGCTTATTGAAAGGTTTAGTTAAAAACCTTAGTTAAAAGGCTTAAGCGCAAGGCGTATTGCGCTTAGGCTATGGATTGAACACTATTCAACCGTTGGGTGATGAGAAATCCCTTTTAATGCTTGCCTATGAAAAGAGTGTTTCTTCCAGAGTGCGACCTTTCAGCAGCATCTTGTATTGCCATTGATGCTGATTGAAGAGGGCGAATAGGCGAATCTCAATATCACTGTTGTACGCTTTTTCTGTATTTGTGTCTAGCTGGATAATAAACACATTGCTTTGTTTTGAGCTAATGTTCACCACTCCCGCCAGTTTTGCCACTTCCGCTTGCAGTGCATCGCTCTCACAATTTTGCATGGTTAACGTCAGGTAATCGCTGTCGGTCGACGCATGCATTGACACAGCTTGGCTCAGTTGGCCTTTATCTAAATACAACACTTGATCGCACAGCTTTTCGAGCTCATCGAGATTATGCGAGCTGATCATAAAAGTTGTGGTGGGTGATAAGGCTTTGACCAGTTCACGGACTTTTTTCGCATTGGCAGGGTCGAGTCCCGCCGTCGGTTCATCTAATAATACTAATTCTGGCGAGCCAATCAGCGCCTGCGCAATCGATACACGTTTACTCATACCGTGGCTAAGGCTAGGCGGTTTTTGCTCGGCAACATCAATTAGATCGACCAAGGCTAACACACGCAGTGCCTCTTGCTTTGCTTGCTCCATGTTCATGCCCTGCAGGCGAGCGAAAAATATTAACTGGCTGACAATCGTCAAGTTGGGATCGAGTACTGCATCCTGGGGTAAAGCGGCAATCTTGCCTAAGAGTTTAGGGCTATTGGGGGCTTCACCGAGTAGGGTTATGGTTCCAGAGCTGGGTGATAAATAGCCGCATAACAGGCTAAAAAGCGTGGTTTTACCCGCGCCATTGGGACCGACAAGGGCAATGGGGGCACCTGCTTCAAGACTGAAGCTCACATTATTCAGTGCCTTTTTGCTGCCATAAAGCTTTGACAGCCCTTGGCATTGGATCAGACTCATAGCGAGCTCCTTTGCATATAAATTCTGCCGAGCAAGAGGGCCACAGCGGTTTGTAACAGTGGAATTGGGGCATAGACTAAGCTATTGAGTCCATTGGTATTGAGCATGTCCGACAGTTGAGCACCGGGTAATACCCACTGGAGTTGTGCGAGTAGGCTAGATTGATTCGCTAACACCACGATAGTGATGGAAATCACTGTCCATAAAATGGTGGCAAACACCATAGCTTGGCGTGCCGTGCGCGCATACAGGGACAATAAAGTCATCACAGCCGTGTAGGGCAAGATCACTATGATGAGGTTAAGACCCACCAAGGCGCCAGATGTTAACGCAGATAAAAACAGTTGGCTGTCGCGGCTGAGCGCGAGGGCGATAGTGGCGATAATCGTCAATAGGATCAGCAAGCCTTGGATCAGGATTTGGCCGAGAAAACGCCCGAACAATAAGCTGTCACGGCTAGTGCGTATGGTTAAAAAACGCAGCGTGCCACGGGTTTTATCGGAGGAGAACTGATCGGCGGCGATCAAAATACTGAACATTGGGAACAAATACAGCGCAAAGCACCAAAACACCGCCATTTCTGCCACGGGCCACTCAAAGAGCACATTGAGGGTATTGGCCCCAAATAAGCTGTCGATGACATCTTTCACATTTGGCTGTAATAACATCGCCGATGCGCTTTGAATGGGATAAAGCAGGAGTACGCCCCAAACTAAACCAAAGGCGACCAAGGCGATGATCCCGCGGGTATTAAATAAAAATTTGCGCAGTTCAAACATGGCGATAATAAACATGTTGTTGAAACTGCTGGGTGGATTATTGGTCATGTGCTGTCTCTATTCTTTTTTGCGCTAGGTTCAGGGGCTATGGTGCTTGGCGCGACTATGTTGGTGCGGTTCAGTTTCTCACCCTTGGGTAGACTGTGGATTGGTCCATAAGTGCCATGTTGCTCACATAGCACTTATTATCCATCGGTATTTATCAGTCATTATCTATCGCTAATTAGCTCAATGAGGCGATTAATTCATCGAGCTTTTGTGTCAGTTCGGCGACTTGTTGTTCAAGCTCTGTCACTCTGTTCACTAATTCAAGCGGTTCTGCGTCTACAGACACAGCGACATGGGCTAAGGTATGACTTGTACTTCGGGATTGACTAGCACTTTCGTGCGATGATGCCGCAGAGAATAATTCCACATAACGGGATTCGCGGCGGCCGGCTTCTCTGGGCAATTGTTTTAAGAAAGGCTTTTCACGGCTCATTAATTGGCGGATGCAATCTTCCACGTCGATCACGTCTTTAAATTCGTGTAGGCGATTGCTGCGGGTCCGTAGCTCTCCCGGTGTTTGTGGGCCACGTAATAGCAACAAACAGACGATGGCGAGTGCGGCGGGGGACAGTTGAAGTTCGCTGAATTCGGTATTGCAGAATCTGTGCTTGTATTTAACGACGCGGCTGCCAAATCCCGACTGTTCGCTGATCAAACGTTTCCGATTTAGGGAATCGACGGCGATTTGCACTTGGGTTTCACTGAGTTCGAGTACGGGCTCGCGGCTGGTTTTTTGATTGCAGGCTAAGGTCAAAGAGTTTAGCGAGAGTGGATATTGCTCAGGGGTGGTGATTTCTTTCTCAAGCAGACATCCGATGACTCTGGCTTCGTGTAACGTGAGTTCCATATAAGCTCCAAAGAAAAAAGCATGGCTTTGTTTATAACAGAGCCATGCTTAATATCCTAGGAGTTGTCAGTCAAACTCTGCCTTAGTGGCGGTAAACTGTACAATTTTAAGGCTAAGTCCTGAATAGAGTTGATTATTCTGCGGTTTCAGTTAAACGCAAACCATCATTATCTATGCTCAGTTGACCATTCTTAAACAAGCCACCAATGGCTTTTTTGAAGGCTTTTTTACTCATACCAAGCTGATCGTAAATGATTTCAGCATCGGTTTTATCGGTCAGGGCTAAGAAGCCGCCAGCCTGTTTGAGTTTAATCAGAATGATGTGGGCGTGCTTATCTAACTCTTGTTTACTGCCTTGTTGCAGCACAAGATCAATTTTGCCGTCGCGGCGCACTTGTTTGATGAAACCTTTGAGTCTTTGGCCGAAACGCAGTTTTTGGAACACTTCATTTTCATAAATCACGCCCCAATGGGCATGATTAATAATGGCTTTGTAGCCTAAATCTGTGGTGCCGCCGATATATAAATCGACCTGCTCACCAACTGTGTACTCAGGCTCTGTCTTATCGAGGAACTTATCGATTTTTGATGAGGCCATGATGCGTTCATCGGCGCGGTTGGCGTGTACATAGACCAGATATGAGCGGCCTTCTTCGATAGGCTTATGTTGCTCACCGAAGGGCAGTAATAAATCTTTATCTAAGCCCCAGTCTAAAAAAGCGCCATAAGGGCCGGTTGCGACGGCTTTTAAGTAGGCGAATTCGCCTACCTGTGCCAATGGACGGCGCGTGGTAGCAATCACGATATCTTCAGAATCTAGATACAGAAACACGTCAAGCAGATCACCGACTTGGCAGTCTTTTGGGGTGACTTTGTTTGGTAGAAGTACTTGCCCTAATTCGTGGGCGTTTAAATACACGCCAAAGCTGACTTGTTTTACAACCTCAAGTTTGCAGGTTTTACCTATCTGTACCATGGATCTCTCTGTGCATAATGGAATGTGATTCGGTTGCGATTATACACTTCGGTGCTGAAACTGCAGCATTATTGTCTTTGAGCTTTATCTTAGCGTGTGTGAGTCGTCACTCTGCGCAGGCTTGACCACGCATAGTGTCTCAGAGGAACCACTGATTTGTGGCGGGTTTGGCGCTGTGATATTGGTTGTTTGGCTTCGCTTAATGTTGGCAAATGTGCATCACTTGAGTGACACACAAAAATCAGGGATATTTACAGGGGTAAATGTCAATAAAAGTGACAAAGGTGATATAAAAAATATTGAACAGACTTGTACGACGTTTATGGGTTAACTAACTAATATTACTATATTTAAAACCAATTGGTGGCGGGTGGTTGTTAAGCAAGTGTTTATTATATTTTAATGCAAAAGATTAAATGAGATTCTTGCTTGCATTCTGTGACATTGCGCGGTTTAATTGCGCCGTTCAACGATTCCGCTCGTTGCAGACATTACAAATATTACGTGAGTAATAAAGGTTTTATGGTTCACCAGTCATTAACCGTGTAATTGACAACATATCGATTTACATGGGGTTAAGAGGGTTTTTATTAGCTAATGCACAAGCATCCATTTTTTGCACTTTGCCTAAAAGTGTCACAATGCCAACGCTCGATTGTCGTACCATACGATGATACTGGCCTTAAGCATCTCACGTTGATCCGCATCAATTCTGGCCGCGAAGAAGCCAATAGTCCCCTGTTAAAATAATCTTGCCTAGCGATAAGCTGGTTTGGCGTTTTCGCTAGTTCAGTGTTATCGGTTTTCGTTTTCTACTTGTGTTATCGGTTTCTGAAGGTCTTAACCTCTTTCGAACGTCTTTAAGCTACTTATTAGCTTGATGTTTTAAGGATGCGACTCCGGATCTTATTTGGCTTTTTGGCGGTATTTGCGCCCTATAGCCTGAGGATAAATGCAAGCGAGGCAAGTAAAGATAGCTTTACTGAGGTAAGGGAATAAGCTTTCCCTTCAATATGATACGATGTATTGCGCTAAGATGAGTTGTCTCTTGTGCTATTAATGAAAATCGCAGCAATGTCACTTACACTAGCGTGACGTTGCGGCATTAAGGAGAAGGTAAAATTTACCTTCGTGTATGTCAGGTAAGGTGTCCCTTTGCCTGGGTTTGTCGAACGGGCGGTTGTGCTATTAAGCCATAACCGTTTAACCCATTTTTTAATAGACGGGCTAAATAATAATGAATGATTGGTCTATTGATGATGCTCGTGCTGGGTACAATGTTACTCACTGGAGCCAAGGTTTTTATGGGATTAGCGATCAAGGTGAGGTGACAGTGTCACCGGACCCCAAAAATCCTGATTACAAGATTGGCTTAAATGAGCTAGCCAAAGACATGGTTAAGGCGGGAGTCGCTTTACCTGTACTAGTTCGTTTTCCGCAGATCCTGCACCACAGAGTGAACAGTTTGTGCCAAGCATTCGACCAAGCGATACAGAAGTACGAGTATCAGGCGGATTATTTGCTGGTTTACCCGATTAAAGTAAACCAACAGCAAACTGTGGTGGAAGAGATCCTGGCGAGTCAGGCATCAAAAGAAGTACCACAACTGGGTTTAGAAGCGGGCAGTAAGCCTGAGCTGATGGCTGTGTTAGCCATGGCGCAAAAAGCCAGTTCAGTCATTGTATGTAATGGTTATAAAGATAATGAATATATCCGTTTAGCACTGATTGGTGAAAAGTTAGGCCACAAGGTTTACATCGTTTTAGAAAAACTGTCTGAACTGAAAATGGTGTTAGCTGAATCTAAACGTCTGGGTGTGACACCGCGTTTAGGTCTACGTGCACGTTTAGCGTTCCAAGGCAAAGGCAAGTGGCAGGCGAGCGGAGGTGAGAAATCTAAGTTCGGTTTATCTGCTGCGCAAATTTTGCTGGTTGTAGAGCAACTTAAGCAACACGATATGCTGGATTCGCTGCAATTGCTGCATTTCCACTTAGGTTCGCAAATCGCTAATATCCGTGATATTCGCCAAGGTGTGAGTGAAGCGGGTCGTTTCTACTGTGAATTACGTGAATTAGGCGCAAGCGTTAACTGCTTCGACGTCGGTGGTGGTTTAGCGGTGGATTACGATGGCACTCGTAGCCAAAGTAATAACTCGATGAACTATGGCCTGACTGAATACGCTAACAACATAGTTAACGTATTGACTGACATCTGTAATGAATACGAGCAACCTATGCCACGTATTATTTCAGAATCGGGTCGTTACTTAACGGCGCACCATGCTGTGCTTATCACCGATGTTATCGGTACTGAAGCTTATCAGCCTGAAGATATTCAACCGCCAGCGGAAGATTCACCACAGTTATTGCATAACATGTGGCATTCATGGTCTGAGATCAGCGGCCGCGCCGATCAACGTGCTTTGATTGAGATTTACCACGATAGCCAAAGTGACTTACAAGAAGCGCATTCGCTATTTGCTTTAGGTCAATTGACCTTAGCGGAGCGTGCGTGGGCTGAGCAAGCTAACCTGCGCGTGTGTCATGAAGTGCAAGGGCTATTGAGTGCGAAAAACCGTTATCACAGACCTATCATTGATGAACTCAATGAAAAGTTAGCCGATAAGTTCTTTGTTAACTTCTCATTATTCCAGTCATTACCGGATGCTTGGGGTATTGACCAAGTGTTTCCAGTATTGCCGTTATCGGGCTTAGATAAAGCCCCTGAGCGCCGTGCTGTCATGCTCGATATCACCTGTGACTCTGACGGTATTGTCGATCAATACGTTGATGGTCAAGGGATTGAAACCACGCTGCCAGTGCCAGCATGGAGTGCGGATAGCCCGTACCTGATTGGTTTCTTCCTTGTGGGTGCATACCAAGAAATCTTGGGTGATATGCATAACCTGTTTGGTGATACAAACTCAGCAGTGGTTCGCATCGAAGATAACGGTGTGACTAACATTGAATCTGTATTGGCGGGTGACACGGTTGCTGACGTATTGCGTTACGTTAACTTAGATGCGGTGGCCTTTATGCGCACTTATGAAGAGTTAGTGAATCTGCATATCGCCGAAGGTGAACGCGCACAAATTTTAGAAGAATTGCAACTAGGGCTGAAAGGCTATACCTATTTAGAAGATTTTTCTTAATTTATAGCGTGTTAAAATAAATCAGCCTCGGGTAACCTCGGCTGATTTTTGTTTTTATAAGGGCAGATGTTTTACTTTTATTGCCATTTTAGTCGTGTAAAATCGCGTTGTTCTAGGATCAAGTAAAGGATGAGTGACGATCATGAGGTCAAAGGGTTGATGTTTTTTGAAGGTTCAGAAAAAAAACTCGAGATTATCGTGACGGCGTCTGCGCCGAATTTACGAGAACTCGATGTGAGTTTTTGGTCTGCCTTAGTCAACTGTGCCCACGCCGAGATACTGTCGCAGTTAAGTAATGCGGACTGTGATGCTTATCTGTTGAGTGAATCCAGCTTGTTTGTATGGCACGATAGATTTGTCATGCTCACCTGTGGTAACAGTACCTTAGTGGACGCCGCCTGTTACTTTATCGGCGCGCTTGGCGTGCCTGCCATGGCATTGGTGAGTTATCAGCGTAAAAACGAATACCAAGCTCATCTGCAAACCACGAGTTTTGCCGAAGATATTGGCAAACTGCGCCAACGTATCGCCGGTAAAGCCTTTCGAGTAGGCCATCTCGACAGCCATCATCACTATTTTTTCTGCTCTGACAGTGATTATCGAGCACCAAATGATGATCAAACCAGTGAGCTGTTAATGTACCACATTCGTGGCGAATTTGCCGACTATCTTAATGGCGGCTCGCAGAGTAAAGATGAGATTTGCGCCGCACTCGAGCTTAACGATTTACTCCCTGAATTTGAGATTGACGCCCATTTATTTGATCCGTCAGGCTTTTCGATGAACGGTATTTGGGGCAAATATTATGTTACTTTGCATATTACGCCTCAAAGCGAGAATGCGTGCGCTAGCTCCTATGTGAGCTTTGAAACGAATCTGGATTTAGCGCAGTATCCGCAAGATCTATTAGCGCGTCTATTAACCTTGTTTGCTCCTGTCAGTTGGGACACAATCCGCTTTAATACCGACGACTCAACGCAGGGATTTCCTGCCCATTTATGCTTAGGGCGGTGTTCATTAACGACCGAGCAAGGTTATAACATTGGTTTTAGCCACTATCAGCAGCTTCAGGCTGAAGTGCTGATCCCTGAACTCATGTGAATTTTTGGCGTTTGCTTAAGGAAACCCTATGACAGATCTCAGTGATATCCGCCGCGAGTATGCCAAAGGCGGCTTAAGACGTGCCGACTTACCGCAAAACCCGATGGACTTGTTTGAATTGTGGATGACGCAGGCGAGGGATGCAGAGCTTAGCGATCCCACCGCCATGTGTGTGGCGACTGTGGATGAGCACGGCCAACCTTTTCAACGAATAGTATTACTTAAGCGTTTTGATGACACAGGTTTCGTATTTTTTACTAACCTTGGCAGCCGCAAAGCACAGCAAATTGCTGCTAATAATAAAGTCAGTTTGCATTTCCCTTGGCATCCTCTAGAGCGTCAAGTATCTGTGCTTGGTGAAGCGCAGGCACTGTCCACCGCTGAAGTGCTTAAATACTTTATGACCCGTCCTAAGGACAGCCAAATTGCGGCTTGGGTATCGCAGCAGTCGAGTAAACTCAGCGCTAGACAAGTACTTGAAGGCAAATTCTTCGAAATGAAAGCTAAGTTCGCCAAGGGCGATGTGCCTTTACCCAGTTTTTGGGGCGGTTACTTAGTGAGACCTTCGAGTATTGAATTTTGGCAGGGTGGCGAACACAGGCTACATGATCGTTTTATTTATTCTCGCCATGATGCAGAGTGGGAAATCGATCGTTTAGCGCCTTAGTACGGTGCATAGTTCGATAGCTCGGCATAAAACTGAGCTCGTGAACCTAACAACAGAGTTAAAAGACATTGAGTGATTATAAAATTTGGGTTGATGCGGATGCATGCCCTAATCCTATCAAAGAAATCCTGTTCCGGGCGGCGGAGCGCAAAGCCCTGCCGCTGGTGCTGGTGGCTAATCAAATGATCCGCGTACCGCCATCTCCCTATATCAGCCAAATTCGAGTCGGTGCGGGATTTGATGTGGCAGATCAATATATTGTCGATCATGTTGAATCGACGCATTTAGTGATCACTGCGGATATCCCCTTAGCGGCTTTAATCATTGAAAAGGGCGCCTTGGCGCTCAATCCCCGTGGCGAGCTTTATACCGTCGATAACATAAAACAAAAGCTGACGATGCGCGATTTTATGGAGGATTTGCGCGGTTCTGGCGTGCACACCGGCGGGCCTGATTCGTTTTCTCAAGCTGATAAACAGGCTTTTGCCAATAGCTTAGATAAATGGTTAGTGCGCGTATGAATCATAGTTTACTGGTCGCTAATGGATAAACAGAGTATCTTTAGCTTAAGTTAGGTGATGTTGATCACGTTTAACTGGGCAGGATTTTAGCCTGTTGCGGATGTCGATTTTCTTTACGGCATGGCTTTTAAACTCACTCTTTAAGGACGGATACGATGAAAAAATGGATGGGAATTGTCGCCTTATCTGCTATGGCCAGTTTTAGCTGTGCCGCGCAATGGCAAGTGATGGAACAAGATTCGCGAGTCAGTTTTATTTCGGTAAAGAAAGGTGATATAGGTGAAGTCCATCACTTTAAACAACTCAAAGGTACGCTAAAAGATAACGGTCAATTTGAATTAACAATTCCACTAATCGGTGTGGCAACGGGTATTGATGTCCGCGATGAGCGGATGCAAAATTTGTTGTTTGAAGTGTCTTTGTATCCAGAGCTTAAACTGTCATCACAAGTAGACCCTAAGATACTAAAAAATCTTGGCGTCGGTGAGAGTAAAGTTTTTGATATTGATGGAAAAATTGCGTTACACGGCAAATCGCAAACTAAGGCTTTTTCGGTGATTATCACTAAAGTTTCTGATAACAAACTTTTAGTGAACAGTTTTCAACCGGTAATTGTTAATGCCAATGAGTTTGATCTTGTGGCTGGGATTGATAAATTACGTGAAATTGCGGGTTTATCGAGCATTAGTCAAGCTGTTCCTGTGTCATTTGTACTAACCTTAACTCAGTAACTTCAATAAGATTGGTATAGATCAATACGTCTGTTATCGAAGATAGGCTAGAGTTAAATAAGTGGCGTATGCTAGATCTTGATAAGAAGCCGAGCTTTTGGCTTCTTTGATATTTTCTGATGTGCTATTAATAGCATCACAATAGATATTAAGTTAATGAGTTTAAAGGGTAAAAAATGGTCACAGATAAAGATGGTTACATGCATTTGGTCCAGTATTTAACTGAACATCTTGGCTTATTTGAAACACCAGGTTCAGAGGTAGTTTCAGACGATACTGTGATGGAATTATTTGAAGAGCAATTGTCGGCACAGATCATTATGGTGTGTGGCCAAAATCCATCGTTGTCTTTTACGCAACGTAATGTGATTATCCGTGAAGTGGATGCAATTGTGTATGATTTAGAAGAGATTTTAGCTTCAGTTGCCAACCATAAAGCGACTCCCGCACAGACTTTATTTATTACTGAGTTTTCTAGTTTGATTAAGAATTTGTTCGATCAAGAAATCGCTAAACTTCAAGTGAGTGCTTAGTCAGAATAGCAATTAGATTATCTATTAATGCGTGATTTCAGGTAAGTCAGGACTAATACTAATTTTTAGCAGCGTAAATCATCATCGTTTGAGTACCATGTGTTTCCTCACTCTTATTGTTAAGCTCGAGCTGCAGCAGCTTTGAGTGTGAGGTAAATATCTGCTCTTTGCTTCACCTCATGTTATTTCGTATGGCCACCATTTTTCATCGAGTTCTGCGACTAAGTTTTGTTGCTGTGTTATGCGAGTCATCGCTGTGGATTAGCTCCTTTTAGTGTTATTTGCATTGCTGATGTGTATGTATTAAATGGTGTTAGCTTAAAATAAAAAGCCCATCTTTCCCGCATTTATGTCATTGTCTGTGTATCTTTAGTGTATGAGCTTTAACTATTTTTCCCTTCATGTATTGATAAGGAGTGTTCAATGCTAACGATTTCTTCGGGTCATGCTGATGATATATTGGCTGTGGTCGCATCTGGCCGTGTTAACCATGGGGATGTTGAAGGCTATTTGGTTCCCGCCATAGAAGCCAAGCTGCAAGACCACGCCAGTATTCGCCTTTGGTACGAGTTTTCCCCTGAATTTGAAGGTATATCCGTTGGGGCCCTGTGGGATGATGCGGTATTAGGTTTATTTCATTTAAGTGATTTTTCAAGGGTCGTGATGATTGCCAATGCCACTCAAACAAATGCTATGGTTAATGCGCTAGCCTGCATGCTGCCATGTCCGGTAAAGGTATTTACCGCCGATGAACATAGCCAAGCCAAGGCATGGTTAGATCAATAACGCACCTTCATTTATTGCGGTTCTAAACCTGTACTCAGTGGCCAACGACATTGAATGTGTGTGCCTTGGTTCAAGTGGCTACTGATGCTAAGGCTGCCATTGAGATCATTTTTAAGCCACAGATTTATACAGGTCAGCGTTCCAATGCAGAGTTCTTGTGTTAGTTCTTGTCGTAACTGTGCGAGTTGCGGTTCTGTCATACCTATCCCATTATCGATAATACTGATGTGTAACTCTTCGCTCGACTTGTCGATATTAATGGTTATTTCACGCTGTTCATTGTGAGCTTTAAATGCATGATTCAACGTGTTGGTGATTAGACGATAAAACAGCTGCAAATATTGCCAAGAAGGGCCATCAATGATGACATTTTCTTCGCAATTTAACGCTATTTCCACATTTGTTTTAGCTAGTTGTACCTTTAGTAACCCTAAGAGATGGCGCATAAATTGTGCGAGATGCAGTGGCCGAATGTCATTTTGATGATTCGTTAATAACTGGGCAATATGTCGCAGTTTATTTGCCTGAGTCACCATGATTTCGGTGATCTGATTTTGGTCGTTAGCATTATCTATTGGCTGAAGTTGGCACACTTTGGCGAGTAGCTGATCTTGCTCATGCATAATTTGCGTCATCATTTCAGCTAGAAAATTTTGCATTAGCTGTTGGCTTTGTTCACGACTGAGATTGAGTTGGTGATGCTTCTCAAGTAATTGGGTTGATTTGTCTTGGAGCAGATGGAGTTCATGGTTATGTTGATTACTGAGGCGAACTTGTTCTTGTAGGTGATTAAGCGCCTCGACTTGCCCTAAAAGTAACTTTTCTTGTTCTTGCTCTTTAATTTTTTGTAAGGTGATATCAAAGGCAATAGCACCGACTGCAATAACGGTATCGTCATCATCTTTGATCTTAAATTTAGTCACGATATAAATAAGATTGCCTAGGGGCGATGGAATAGCTTCTTCGAAGTTTATGGCTTCATGATTATGCAGAACGCGTCGATCATTTTGTTGATACTCGTGGGCAAATTGGCTGGGAAATATCTCAAAATCAGAAGTGCCAATAATGCGTCTGCGTTCTATACCTAAGATTTCACAATATTTGTCATTGACGAGAATATATTTACCGTGAAGATCTTTGATATAGATGAGATTTTGAGAAAATTTAAGTAAAGCCCTCAATTGTTCTTTATGGCGCTTTAACTCCAGTTGAAACAGGTTTTGGCTCTGCAATTGCTGTTCTAGTGCCAGGTTACTCGCATCTAAGCTCGCCATTGCCACTTCAAGTTGTCGAGTACGCGACAGGAATGTTTTTGCCAATAAACCAATTTCGTCATGGCTGTTATTGGCTTTGAGTTCGATAGAGGCGGAATCATTACGTTTTAAGGCTTGGACGATTTCAATAATGGGGGTAATAAATAGTCGGTGCTGGAGTAAGAATAATAGAATTAAGCCTAATAGTTGAATACAGACTAAATAAACGCCGACCTTTTCGATTAAATGTTTAGCGGTATCCTGCAGCGGTGAAATTGGGGTGACGACAAGTACCTTCCAATAGGTATTTGGCATGAGAAATACCGAAACGAGAGATGCCGTTTTAAGGATTGGATCATGGGTCAAAGTTACCGACGTCAGTAATTTCGGGGCAGTAAAATGATTTAAGGCATTGTTATTTACGATGGCCGCTAACATGTCACGCTCATTTTGATGACTTAGTCTCGTTAGATGCTGCATCTGTTCTTGGGTAAAAACGCGCTCGGCAATCGCCGCTTCTATAAAGGCTTTATCTGCACTCTGCAATGCGACTTCGACGGGGCTGAAATCTGGCTGTTGGCTGGCGAGATGATTGAAGGTGACGAAAGAATGATTGGTATTGGTTTGATGCTTAAGATCGTTATTGGCATCTGGATAGGCGAGTACTTGGTTTTGATGATCTAAGGCTATGACATAGCCTCTGACATTAATCATAGTATTGCGTAATAGCACATTGAGCTTTTCTAAACTGATATCCACAGTGGCGGCACCAATAAACTGATGGTCCATCCACATAGCGCCTGAGGCTGTGATCATTGACTCATGGGTTGTCGGATCGAAATAAGATTTTGACCAGAAAATTTTACCAGCAGGAAAATAGCGCGTCGGGCGATACCATTCTTCGGTGTGGTAGCTTGGGAATGTGTCTTTGTTATAGGAATCAATGGCGACTAATTCATCGTTTACATTGTGTGCCCAAAACAGGCTATCTCGAAATTTTTGCTGATTAAACGCGCCGGGTTCCGGCCAGACGCCACCGCCAGAGATGATGCGTTGTTGACTATCAAGTTTCAGCAACGTGGGAATGGTTTTCACCAGTTGCTCATGATCATAGCGGTAAAGTTTGGCAATACTGGAAATAGAGTCGACTACGGTTTCAACCTGTGAAGTCATTTCTTGCAGTTTGGCGATAATCAACTGGCCATAGTTTTGGTTTAACACGGCTTGCTGATCAAGAACTTGTTGGCGTTGAATGCTTAGCATCACCCAAGCTGTACTACAAATCAAAATAGCGGCAATGACGAGCTGAATAAGGCTAAATTTGAATGGCAAACTGTTTTGCCATTGGGTTAATGGCGTGTGTGGCTCAGATGTCGAACTTTTTCCCATAATCCCCAGTTTCCAAATCACCACTTTTCATTGAGCCAGTGTAGCGCTTTCTCACTGTTTTGCTATTGGCATATGTTTAAGTTGCGAGGATTGAATGGGATAAGTGGAATATAATCGTCAATAAAAAGGCAGGTTCTATGCCTGCCTTATCTCAAACTTGTTATTTATAAAGAGATGGTTTATTTGAACCACTTAGGACAGGCACAATAAAGAGTAACCAAGCGACTAAGAAGCCACTGAAAGCCACTACCATCCATTCGGGCATCGTTACACCCATAAAGACCCAAGGTACATCAGTACACATGCCAGTAGGCATCATAACGGCAGGGAACCATTCGTGTAATGGCATCCAAGCTGGAAATTCAGGTAAGAATGAACAGGTTGAAAAAGGGGATGGGTTGGCTTGCATATCTACGAGCGATAAGGCCAGTTTTAATCCCCAAGTTGCACTGATGGCCCAGAGCACGGCAGCTAAGATCCTGACTATTCGATATTTTGGGGCTGTCATGCCAATGAGGCCTGCTGCCAATAAACCAAAAATAGCGAGTCTTTGGTAAATACACATGACACAGGGTTCCAGTTTCATAACATATTGAAAATACAGGGCGGCTGCTTCTAACCCAAGGGCTGTGCCTGCGAGAATAAACCAAGATGAACGGGAATGGGCAAAGCGAGTCATTACAGTCAAAGTGAGCTCCATATCAACAAAAAACGCCCTCAGACATGGGGCGTTTTTTGGACTCTACTTATTAAATAAAGTTCAGTCAATAAAGAAGATTAATGTCCAGTCATCGGCTCTAAAACTTCACTAGCGCTGTGATGGATGATTATCTGGGAATCATAGAAATATTGGGTGGCTTGTTCTAAGAAACCCGTTTGAATCGCCATGACACCTACGATAGACAGCACGATAGTGTAAGGCAATGCCATCCATACCATTCTGCCATAGGATAAGCGGATAAGTGGTGCTAGGGCTGAGGTTAGTAGGAACAAGAACGCCGCTTGACCATTGGGCGTGGCAACCGAAGGTAAGTTAGTTCCAGTATTAATCGCAACGGCCAGCAAGTCGAATTGATCACGGCTGATTTGACCGTTAATCAATGCCGCTTTCACTTCGTTAATGTACACAGTGCCGACGAACACGTTATCACTCACCATAGACAGCAATCCGTTGGCGATATAGAAAATCACCAACTGAGTATTGCCTTGATAACTCAGTGCCCATTGGATCACTGGTGCGAATAAGTGCTGGTCGATAATCACGCCAACAACCGCAAAGAAGACAGCTAATAACGCGGTAAAAGGCAGTGCTTCTTCGAAAGCTTTACCGAGGGCATGCTCATCGGTAACGCCGTTAAAGGCTGTGGTTAAAATAATCACAGAAAGACCAATTAGGCCCACAGAAGCCAAGTGTAATGCAAGTCCTGCGATCAACCAGACACCCACTAAGGCTTGGACGATTAACTTCATGTTGTCTTTATTGGTACGGCGCGCATCTTCATGGGCGGCATATTCACATAAGATCCGATGAACAGCTGTTGGCAACTTAGCGCCATAACCAAAAATGCCAAATTTTTCAACTAAGTAACAAGTTAAGATACCCGAGATTAATACAGGAACAGTAACGGGTGACATACGCACGGCGAATTCACCAAATTGCCAATTTGCTTGCGCGGCGATAATAAGGTTTTGTGGTTCACCCACCATAGTACACACGCCGCCCAGCGCAGTACCCACACCCGCATGCATTAACAGATTACGTAGGAAACCACGGAATGCACTGAGTTCTTCTTCGTTTAACTGATCTTCACCATCATCATTTTTACCTTCAGAGGTATGATCGTGATCGGCGCCGAAATCTTTTCCAGAAGCGACCTTGTGGTAAATAGAATAGAAACCCACAGCGACCGCGATAATGACGGCAATAACCGTTAACGCATCTAAGAAGGCTGATAAAAAGGCTGAAGCCAAACAAAACATTAATGACACTAAAATTTTAGAGCGCACTTTAGTAATGATTTTCGTGAAGCCAAATAGCAGCAATTGCTTCATGAAATATATACCAGCGACCATAAATACCAAGAGTAATAATACTTCGAGGTTGGCTTCTATTTCATGTAAGACTTGGCTTGCCGATGTCATTCCGATCGCGACGGCTTCAATTGCCAATAATCCGCCAGGCTGTAATGGATAGCATTTTAATGCCATTGCTAAGGTAAAAATAAATTCAAGCACCAATACCCAACCAGCCACAAAGGGGTCGACATAGAAAAAGAGTATTGGATTGATAATTAAAAATGACAGTATTGCGGTTTTGTACCACTTAGGAGAATTTCCTAAGAAGTTCCCAATAAACGCCTGACTCATTGTCGCCGGCATGGCAGCCTCTCTTCTAATTATGTTAAAAATTGCACGTGATTATTATCAATACCTGCGTTAGTTAAATGAGTCTAGCCTAAAGAGAAAGCTAATGTAATGAGTTACTGATACCGACATTTCAAAAAGCGGAGCTAAGCGGCAAAATTGGCCCATCCTGTATTGACCTTGGTCGTTTTTTTGAACGATTCTGTGACATTTACACGGCGATAACACAGTGATTTTAAGTGAATGGTTTCCATTTTTTACCGCTCTGGTATGATCAGTGACCATTACGACGCACAACAACTGGATAAGTGGGCTGATGATTATCAATGCCAAAGGACCTGCAAGTTTTGCAGAGAAGTATATTGTGAGATCAATTTGGGAAAACAAATTTCCTCCAGGGTCCATTTTACCGGCTGAACGTGAGCTTTCAGAATTGATTGGTGTGACTCGCACCACTCTGCGTGAGGTGTTACAGCGCTTGGCGCGTGACGGTTGGCTGAAAATTCAGCATGGCAAACCAACACGGGTTAACAACTTTTGGGAAACCTCAGGCTTAAACATCCTTGAGACTATTGCTGATTTGAATCCCGAGGGTTTTCCGGTATTGGTTGACCAACTCTTGTCAGCTAGAACGAACGTCAGTGCTATCTATTTTCGCGGTGCTTTGCGTTATAACCCGGATACCGCTGTGGAGGTACTTGCAAAGATTCACCAGCTTGAAGATACGGCTGAATCCTATGCTGAATTTGACTACTTACTGCATCACACCTTAGCGTTTTCGTCTGGAAATCCACTTTACGTTTTGATATTAAACGGATTTAAAGGTTTGTATAGTCGAGTTGGTCGTTATTACTTTACCAGCTCAGATGCGCGTTTATTAGCATTGAACTTTTACAAAGAATTAGAACTGTTGGCTCAGGCGAAAAATTACCTCGATGTCTCTGCGCTAATGCGTACCTATGGCATGAATAGCGGTAAGATGTGGTTACAATTACGCGAAGATATGCCGGCTTCTATTGCTCAAGATCATTAAACTCTGTGAGTGATATCGCGTTAAGATAGCGCTAAATAAACAAAAAGGCCGTTTCAATTGGAAACGGCCTTTTTATTGTGCTTATTATTCTGGTTTATTGGCTTCAGGGCAGGATGCTAAGACGCTAATACTCGCATCTGCATTTTTTTGCTCTAAGGTGACAGTGAAACCCCATAATCGATGTAAATGCTTTAATACTTCTTTATGGCTGTTGGCTAAGGGAATATCGTTATTTGGCACATAATGTAAGGTTAAGGATCGATCACCGTTGATTTCTACATTATGTACTTGGATATTCGGCTCAATATTAGACAGGTTATATTGTTGTGATAGTAACTGGCGAATATCTTGATAGCCCCGTTCATCGTGGATTGCAGATACCGAAAGATAATTGCGTTTCTCATCATCATGGATACCGAACAATTTAAATTGGCGGATAACTTTAGGTGAGAGATATTGGCTTATAAAACTTTCATCTTTAAAGTTTTGCATCGCAAAATGCAATGTTTCTATCCAATTACTGCCGGCAATGTCGGGAAACCAAGCTTTATCTTCATCGGTTGGATTTTCACAAATACGCCGAATATCGGTGAACATGGCAAAACCTAAGGCGTATGGGTTGATGCCGCTGTAATAACGACTGTTGTAATCGGGTTGGGCCACAACGCCTGTATGGCTTTGCAAAAACTCGATCATGAAGCGGTCAGTAACCACGCCATCGTCGTACAAGTGATTCAAGATAGTGTAATGCCAGAAGGTTGCCCAGCCTTCATTCATGACTTGAGTTTGTTTTTGCGGATAAAAATATTGCGCCATTTTACGCACAATACGGATTATTTCCCTTTGCCATGGTTCAAGCAAAGGAGCGTTTTTTTCGATAAAATATAAAATATTTTCCTGCGGTTCGGCGGGGAAACGACGTTTTTTAGATTGAGACTGCTCATGTTGATGGGTCGGAATGGTGCGCCATAAATCATTTACTTGGCTTTGAAGGTAAGCCTCGCGATCCTTTTGTCTTGCTTGTTCTTCCCTGAATGAGATTTCAGAGGGACGTTTATAACGATCGACACCATAGTTCATTAGCGCATGACAGGAGTCTATGACGCTTTCGACTTGTTCTACACCGTATTTTTGCTCGCAGTCACTGATGTAGTTTTTAGCAAAGACAAGGTAGTCAATAATCGAGCTCGCATCTGTCCATGTCTTAAATAAGTAATTGTTTTTAAAAAAGCTGTTATGTCCGAAACAGGCGTGAGCTATCACCAGCGCCTGCATTGTGATGGTGTTTTCTTCCATTAAGTAAGCGATACAGGGGTTAGAGTTAATTACAATTTCATAGGCGAGCCCCATTTGGCCACGTTTGTAACCTTGCTCGGTTTCGATAAAACGTTTGCCGAAAGACCAATGGGTGTAACCTATGGGCATGCCTATGCCAGCATAAGCATCCATCATCTGTTCAGCAGTGATGACTTCAATTTGATTTGGGTAAGTGCTGAGTTTATAGAGCGCTGCCACCCGCTCAATTTCCTTGAGGTAGTCTTGCAGTAGCTCGAAGCTCCAGTCGGGACCATCGCTCAGTGGTGTCCAAGATGTTGATTTAGTTATCCCCATAGTGCCCCCTTAAACCGCTTGTTTCTTGAATAGCTCCCTAAAGACAGGGTAAATATCTTCGGCTTGACGTATATGCTGCACGGCGATGTTGTCGTAATGCTGTTGCAGGGATTCATATTCGCGCCACAGGGTTTGATGGGCGCGATTGGTGATTTCGATATAGCTGTAGTAGCGCACGAGTGGCAATATTTTTTGTTCTAACAATTGCCTACAGGTAGGTGAATCGTCAGCCCAGTTATCACCGTCGGATGCTTGGGCTGCGTAAATATTCCACTCATCGGCGGGGTAGCGGGCTTGTTGAATTTCATGCATTAATTTCAATGCACTGGACACTATGGTGCCGCCCGTTTCTTGGGAGTAAAAGAACTCGTGTTCATCGACTTCTTTGGCTTGGGTATGGTGACGAATGTAAACCACTTCTAAATTTTTATAGGTACGAGTGAGGAACAAATACAGCAAGATATAGAAGCGTTTTGCCATATCTTTAGTTGCCTGATCCATAGAACCAGACACATCCATTAAACAGAACATCACAGCTTGGCTAGAGGGGATTTCTCGTTTCGCATAATTATTAAAGCGCAGATCGAAGGTATCGATAAACGGCACTCTAGCAATCTTTTGTTTTAATTCCTCAATTTGAGCTTTTAAATCCAAAATCAACTCAGCCTTAGTACCTGGAATATTTTCCAGTTCAGCAAGTTCTTGTTCTAACTCTTTTAATAGTTTCTTTTTACTGGCCGACATAGCAATGCGACGTGCAAGGGATGAACGTAATGAACGGACAATATTGATGTTAGCGGGGACGCCATCATTGGTGAACCCAGCACGGTAGATTTGGTATTCCACCAGTTTATTGAGGCGATTTTTTTGTAGATTGGGGAGTTCTAAGTCCTCAAACAATAACTCTAGATACTCATCTTTAGAGATTTCGAACACAAAGTCATCGTCGCCTTCACCCGAGTTTGAGGCCTCACCTTTGCCCGAACCGCCGCCTGAACCACCAGGTGGTCGGTCAATTTTATCGCCACGGGTAAATTGGTCATTACCGGGATGCACTCTATCCCTGACACCGCCTTTGCCTTGGTGAAACATAGGTTCACTGATATCCCGTGTTGGGATACTGATTTTTTCGCCTTTATCTACATCCGTTACGCTGCGACGAGTCACTGCATCGCTGACGGCTTTTTTAATTTGTTGCTTATATCTATTGATAAAGCGTTGGCGGTTGACTGTGCTTTTTCCTTTCGCATTCAACCGTCTATCGATAAAGTTCGCCATACGCACCTCCCAAAACCCAGCGAAGGCTTTGGCAACACCAAAGCCCTGTACTTAGTTAGCGCAAGTTTAAGAAGATTTACGAACTCGTAAATACCACTCAGACAAGAGTCGGACTTGTTTTTTGGTATAGCCTTTCTCCATCATGCGATTGACGAAATCATCGTGTTTGCGTTGATCGTCGTTCGACGTTTTGGCGTTAAAGGAAATAACAGGTAGTAAATCTTCTGTGTTGGAGAACATTTTCTTCTCGATCACAGTGCGAAGTTTCTCGTAGCTGGTCCAGAGCGGATTGTTACCCTCATGGTTCGCTCGGGCGCGCAGCACAAAGTTGACGATTTCATTACGGAAATCTTTAGGATTGCTGATCCCCGCGGGCTTCTCAATCTTTTCAAGTTCAGCATTGAGGGCGGCGCGGTCGAATAGCTGACCTGTTTCTGGGTCGCGGTATTCTTGATCTTGGATCCAAAAATCGGCGTAAGTGACATAGCGGTCGAAGATATTTTGGCCGTATTCAGAGTAAGACTCTAAGTAAGCGGTTTGAATTTCTTTACCGATAAACTCCACATATTTAGGGATCAAATAACCTTTTAGGAATTCAAGATAACGTTCGGCGGTATCACCGGGGAACTGTTCTTGTTCAATTTGTCGTTCGAGGACATAGAATAAATGTACTGGGTTGGCGGCGATCTCTGAATGGTCGAAGTTAAATACCCGCGACAAAATCTTAAAGGCGAAACGGGTGGATAGTCCATTCATGCCTTCATCGACACCTGCGTAATCACGGTATTCTTGGTAAGACTTAGCCTTAGGATCGGTATCTTTCAGGCTTTCACCGTCATATACCCGCATCTTAGAGTAGATGGAGGAGTTTTCAGGCGGCTTGATGCGTGACAACACACTAAATTGCGCTAAGGTTTCTAAGGTGCCGGGAGCGCAGGGCGCTTTCGATAACTCAGAGTTGATTAGCAGTTTTTGATAGATTTGCAGTTCTTCTGAGACCCGTAAACAGTAGGGCACTTTGACTATGTAAACACGGTCGAGGAAGGCTTCGTTGTTTTTGTTGTTTTTGAAGGTTGACCACTCGGATTCGTTTGAGTGAGCCAGAATAATCCCGCTATAGGGCAGGGCCGATAAACCTTCTGTGCCGTTATAGTTACCTTCTTGCGTTGCAGTCAGTAGTGGATGCAGCACTTTAATGGGTGCCTTAAACATCTCGACGAATTCCATCACTCCTTGGTTTGCACGGCACAATGCGCCTGAATAGGCGTAAGCATCGGGATCATCTTGGGAGAAATGTTCGAGTTGCCGAATATCGACTTTACCGACAAGGGACGAAATATCTTGGTTGTTTTCATCACCGGGTTCAGTTTTCGCTATTGCCACTTGGTCCAGAATGGATGGAAAGACTTTTACCACGCGAAATTTGGAGATATCGCCACCAAACTCATGCAGACGTTTTACCGCCCAAGGCGACATGATAGTTTTCAGATAACGGTTGGGAATGTTGAATTCATCTTTTAACAGCTGTCCATCTTCTTCCACATCAAACAGGCAGAAGGGGTGATCGTTGACTGGGCTGCGGACTCCATTCGCGCTCAGAATGTAAATGGGCACTTTTTGCATTAGGGCTTTGAGTTTTTCGGCGAGTGATGACTTACCGCCGCCCACTGGGCCCAGTAGGTATAGAATTTGTTTGGATTCTTCTAATCCTTGAGCCGAGTGCTTTAGGTAAGCCACAATTTGCTCTATGGCGTCTTCCATGCCGAAGAAATCTTTAAATGCGGGATAGCGTGAAATAAGTCGATTCGAAAAAATACGGCTAAGTGTTGGATTTTTTGCGGTATCAATGACTTCTGCTTCACCAATTGCAAGCAGTAGTCGCTCTGATGCTGACATGTAAGCGCTGCGATCTCCCTTGCAGATGTCCAGAAACTCCTGCAAAGAATATTCTTCATCGAGTTTTTGTTCGTAGCGCTTTTGGTAATGCTCGAAAATGCCCATATAAACCCCCTGAAACGCCAGTGATGTCATGGAACGGATAACTGGCTAGCCAGCCTCCTACTCTAATCTTAGACACAAACTCACTATCTGTGTCAAAAAAATATCAAATAAAAACAATAACAAATAGTTGCAAACGCAATTATTGCACTTGTAGTTAGCGGAGGATAAATCGGTAGGATAAGGGATGGGCGGCAAACGAGGGGCATAAAAAAAGAGCCACTAGGGCTCTTTTTACTGGGATTAACCCACTGCTCATTCGGCAGTAAACAACGTTAGGTTAAATGAATTAACCTGCGAAGTTTTGGTTAACGAAGTCCCAGTTAACTAATTGCCAGAAGTGGGCAAGATAGTCAGGACGCACGTTACGGTAATCGATGTAGTAAGCGTGTTCCCACACGTCAACTGTCATGATTGGTGTTACTGTGCTGTCAGTCAGTGGCGTCGCTGCATTGCTAGTGTTAACGATAGCAAGAGTGCCATCGGCTTTTTTCACTAACCATGTCCAAGCGCTACCGAAGTTGTTTACTGCTGAATCAGTAAATTGCGCTTTGAATGCGTCGAATGAACCGAAAGCGGCATTGATTGCATCAGCAACTGGGCCTGTTGGTTCGCCGCCAGCATTAGGGGCTAAGCAGTTCCAGTAGAAAGTGTGGTTCCACACTTGAGCTGCGTTGTTAAACACGCCACCCGTAGAAGTTTTGATGATATCTTCTAAAGATTTGCCAGCGAAATCAGTTCCTTCGATTAAGCCGTTTAGCTTCACAACATAAGTGTTGTGGTGCTTGCCGTAGTGGTATTCTATGGTTTCTTGAGAAATGTGTGGTTCTAGTGCGTTCTTTGCATATGGTAATGCGGGTAATTCGAAAGCCATTAGTATCTCTCCATGGTCTTAGGTTATCGTTTCTTAAACGTGCTCACTTGGGACTATTGTACCGATAAAATTTGTGATGTGAATCATTGTTTAGCTAATTGACTAGATAGACGCCATCGAAAAATCAAATGTCGACATAACCTTACAAACTGTGGGATTTTGTTCTGCGTCTAGCTGACGTACAATAGTCGCATTGAGTCAACGTCATCCTACTTAGGAATCAAAATGGAAACAGTAGAGAAAATTAAGCAGCAGATCACGGAAAACCCTATCATTGTTTATATGAAAGGCTCTCCTAAGTTACCAAGCTGTGGCTTCTCGTCACAGGTAGCTCAGATCATGATTAACTGCGGCGAGCAGTTTGCATTCGTGGATATTCTTCAGCATCCAGACATTCGCGCAGAATTACCTAAGTTTGCTAACTGGCCGACTTTCCCACAATTGTGGATTGAAGGCGAGTTGATCGGTGGGTGTGATATCGTAGTGGACATGTTCCAAAAAGGCGAATTACAACCTTTGATCAAAGCGGCTGCCGCTAAGATCAAGACTGAAGAGTAAGAGTTAATTCTTACTTCATAAAAAAGCCGCCGTGATTGATATCACGGCGGCTTTTTTATGGTGGTTTCTTAAGAAACGATCAATTTTATAAAGTTGTTATTTTTCAACGACCTACTTCGAAATTGATCGTGTCTTCAAGCCGTGATTAATGAGGTGTCACATCAGACTCGTGGTGTTTATTGTGTGGCTTAGTCGCGGGTAATAGTAAGTTCATGGTAATAGCGACAATACCGCACAAGCTAATACCAGTCAGACTGAATGAACCTATGCCAAATGCCATGCCGCCGATACCAAAGACTAAGGTAACACCGACAATACTTAAATTACGTGGCTCTGATAAATCCACATGATTACGAATAAGGGTGTTGAGGCCAACTGCGGCAATGGAACCAAATAGCAAACACATGATACCGCCCATCACTGGGACGGGGATAGTTTGCATCAGCGCACCGAGTTTGCCAACGAAGGCTAAAGTGATGGCGGTAATGGCAGTCCAAGTCATGATCTTAGGATCAAAATTTCGGGTTAAGGTTACTGCACCTGTCACTTCTGAGTAAGTCGTGTTCGGTGGACCACCAAAGGCTGCGGCTGCAATTGTGGCAATCCCGTCACCCGTTAGCGTGCGATGCAGGCCGGGTTTTTTCATAAAATCTTTACCCGTGACGTTGGATATCGCCAGAATATCACCTATATGTTCTACCGCTGGGGCGATTGCCACTGGGATCATAAATGCGATGGCATACCAGTTTAATTCTGGCGCGACAAATTTAGGAATAGCAATCCAGCTTGCAGCGGTCACGACGGCAAAATCAACAATACCAAAGGCTAGGCTTAAACTGTAACCTACTATAATACCTGCTAAAATCGGCATCACTTTGAGTAGGCCCTTTGCGAAAATCGCCACCGCGATAGTGGTGCCAAGTGATGCGAGCGAAATAAATAACGCCGTATTTGTAGCGACTAAAGTCAAGCTACCATCACCACTCTTGCCTAATGCCATATTCACCGCAACGGGGGCTAAGCCAAGGCCGATAATAATGATCACAGGTCCCACTACGACTGGGGGCAATAATCTGTGAATAAAGTCAGTACCGCGCACTTTAACCAAGGCGCCGAGCATGACGTAGACCACGCCCGCGGCCATAATGCCGCCCATTGTGGATGGAATTCCCCAAGTCTGCACGCCATAAAGTATGGGGGCAATAAAGGCGAAGGAAGATGCGAGGAAGATAGGCACTTGGCGTTTAGTAATCAATTGGAAGAGTAGGGTACCGATACCTGCGGTAAACAATGCCACACTGGTGTCGAGCCCTGTGAGTAGCGGCATTAGCACTAGGGCACCGAAGGCCACAAATAGCATTTGCGCGCCCTGTAGGGGGATAGCGAGTCGTCTCATTTATTATTCTCGTTAATTTAGGGTAAACCGCCAAATGATAACAGTTTGTTGGATTTTGAGCAGAAGAAAATCGCCTGTTTTGCCGACGTTGATCACTGTTTGGGTTTTCTGTGCTATGGCAGGCACGGAAATGGGGCTAAATTTTGGCAAGACTCGCTTAAGGCGCTAACTATGGTACAATTTGCCTCATCTGACGCTACTTCAACTACTCAAAGATGCTGAAATTCCTATTGAAGCCGAGCTTAATTGCATTTCTATATTGTCTGTTCACGATTAATAGCGTCAATGCTGTTGAGGTGAGTAAATTAGATGAGGCCAATGTGCCTGTGTCTTCGCGCGCAGTTGCTGAACGCGACAAAGCCTTAAAAAGTGCACTTGAGCAAGTCATTATCAAGAACACTGGGACGGCGCGATCCCTCGATAACAGCCTAATCCAATCTCAGCTCAGTAATCCTGATACCTTGCTGAGCCAGTATGGTTATATCGAGCAAAATGGCCAATTGCTGTTGACCGCGAGTTTTGAGCACCGCCGCATAGTGGCGTTACTGCGTCAGGCACAATTGCCCGTTTGGGGAACTCAACGCCCGCTGACGTTATTTTGGGTCGCTATGCCTGGTGATGGCGACACTATGATATTGGGTGACTCATCTGCGTTAGCCGAACGTAAGATTTTTAGCGATTTTTCCTATGCCCGCGGTATACCTGTACTCTTGCCTATCTTAGATCTTGATGAGTTGATGGGTATTAATCCTAACGATATTAAAGGGATGTTTGCCGACATCGTGGCGAGTGTATCTGGCCGTTATCAAGCTGACTTTTTGGCGCTAGTGGCAATTGATGCCGCTGGGAATCAGGTTCGTTATCGTTTAAATCTTTATACTAAGGCTACCATTGACTCTTTGACGCCACCGTTATTCAGTTATAACGGTACTGCTGAAAATTCGGCCCAAGCGATTACCGCTATGATGGCGGCGTTAGGTGAATATTATTTTACTAAGTATGCGATTGCCGATACTGGTACTCAGCTTGGTGCGAGTGTTACCTTCGTTAATATCCAAAAAATGGCGCAATTAGTTGAAGTTGAAAAATATTTGAAGCAACTCAGCGCGATTAAAAATGCCACGTTAACGCATATTCAAGGTAATACTGTGACTTTCTCGTTAGATTTATTTGGCTCAGAGACGGATTTACAACGCTTATTAAGCTTAGAGCCGCGTATTTCTGTGGTCGCACCTGTGAGTGCAGGTGAATTTAGCCCTGTCTCTAATCAAACTGGCAAACCTGTGTATGAATGGCGTTTACATTAAGATGTTATCGGCCGTGCTTAGTTAAGCACGGCATTGTTTTTATTTAATATTGAGAAGACCGAGTGCCCTTAAACTCACCTTTGCAACTCTCGCTACCTGTGCATTTGCCAGATGACGAAACCTTTAATAGTTATTACCCCGCCGCGGGTAATGATGAACTTATTCAAAAATTGAGAGCGAATGCCGAAGGGCAGGGTGAAGCCGCCATCTATTTGTGGGGCCCTGTTAAATCGGGTCGAACCCATTTAATGCACGCTGCTTGCGCCCACGCTAATGAAGTGGAACGTCGCAGCTTTTATATTCCTTTAGGCATACATGCGAGTATTTCGACCGCATTGCTTGAAGGCCTAGAACAGTTGGATTTGGTTTGTATCGATGATGTCGATGCTATCGCCGGCCACCCCGTTTGGGAAGAGGCGATTTTTGATCTCTACAATCGCGTTGCAGAACATAAGAATTGTGCCTTAGTGGTCAGCGGCAGTTCGTCTCCTGCGGATGCTGGGTTCCTCTTGCCAGATCTTGTTTCACGTATGCAATGGGGGTTGAATTACCAACTGCAACCCATGGCAGATGATGAAAAACTTGCTGCACTGCAACGCCGCGCCGCTATGCGTGGCCTGCAATTACCGGAAGATGTCGGGCGTTTTTTACTGAACCGTATGGCGCGGGATTTGCGTACCTTGTTTGATGTATTGGATAAGTTAGATAAAGCCTCATTAGTGCATCAGCGTAAGCTCACGATTCCGTTTGCCAAAGAGATGCTACACCTTTAGATACAGCATGGTTTGTGTTCGTTCTGAAGATACAAAACCTACTGGCATTAAAGCCAAAAAGAGTAAAGCCCGTCATGTTGAATAGATACGGGCTTTTGTTTATCTAAAATTTAAAACGCTATTGTTGTGGATGTTGGTGACGGTCACCACTTAAGCGAAGTTCGGCTTCAAAACGAGACTCGGCATTAATTGCAGCTGCATTGCTTTGGCCTTTTATCTGCGTATTCGCAGGCGATATTGCCAATGTTTGACGCCAGCTTTGACCTTGCACCATATTAATTGGTTCGGGTAGGCTTTCGACCAGACTGATCCCATTAAGCTCCGGCAGCATTTCATCAATCACCAACGCAGCGCGATTTTCTAGACTGTCTTTTGCAATTCGTCCCCTTTGTCCCCAGTCAATAATCAGCGAATCCGCAGTTAAAATCGCAGGTTTATTGGTGACGGCGACATCACGCAATATTTGATAGCGATAACTCATCATGGCTTCCTCAAATAACATGGCCGTGTCTTCACGGGTACTGGAATAGGCATAGAAGTCGCTGGCGATATCGGTAGAAAAGAAAGTACTGACATCCGATGCTTGATAGGTCTTTTGCACATTACTCGCCGCTGCGCCGAGGAAACTAACATTGGCAAGTCCCATCATTTCAGTACTCGTTAATGGGTAGGTTTTGCTGACTTGATCTGAAATTAGACTCTTGTTGGCATTGCGGCGGCTGTAGTCATCTAACAGTCTTGGCCCTGTGAGTGTGGCATGCACGCTGCGTGGAAAAAAGTCATTGGCATGGGCGAGCTCGTGATACAACAAGGAGGCCAGATCGGGATTGATTTGCGCTAATGTGCGGTTTGCTCTGACCGTGATAGGCACGCCAAGGGAGGCATATTGGTTATCTTTTACATAACGCCAAGGCATCACAAAGTTAAGATCATTTCCAAAATTACTGCGGTAATCCGGCGCTTCATTAATAGTGTCGCGTTGGCTTGGCGTAAGCCATAAATCATTGGGATCGAGATAAATCGCCCCTGTGACTACCCAATAGAAAGAAGGGCGTACATCATAGCTAATCACCACGGCTGTAACGGATTGTAACAGGCGGGCAAAATCGCTATTAGGGTCCATCTGGGCTAAGAAAGCGGCAAAGTTATCACCCATCCAATCGTGGGAAACCAGTACTCGATTTAGAATCGTCTCGTGATTGAGATCGCTTGAGGTTTGACCTATCAAAGGTAAGGTATTGATAGTGCAGCTATCATTAAGCTGATTGGAGTAAACACAGTTTGCTAGCACATTGGCGTAAGGTGAAGCCGGACGATAGGCATGGGTGCGCGCAACAGGGGTACCGAAGTATGGTGAGCTGATCGCTGGCGCCGAGGTTGTTAGCACAAAGACATCATCGCTAAGCTGATTGCCATTGACGTTGGCATTCACTTTGAGGCGAGTGATTGTATCCTGGGTGACCGTTGGCGCGGTAAACAAGGGTCTAAACGGATCGCTCACATCGACCATTAAATCTGGGCCAGATGCTACACACCAAGAGATATTTGCTGCGCTTAATTCCGATTGTTGTCCGAGTCTTAAGCTCACATTATTGCCTTCAACCACTTGGTGATCTTGACGGACGTTTAGCATACCCGTCGATGCGGGATCGACATTAATACCAATTTCTCCGGTGACGTCTAGATTACTGCCCGTCACATGCAAGCTAAAACGGTAGCCGCCTGCGGTGGGAGTATCAAGGGCTAATACAGGGCTGTTTTGACTGACGAGTGCTATGTTAGGGCCATCGATTTGCTGCCAACGGAAGGTTAAGTCTTGGCTGTCACGATTTAGGATATTGGCAATAATTGTACTGGATTGACCCGCAACATAATTTGGCTCGGTTTGAAAGCGAATTGAGGATGACGTGGTGGTAATGAGTGGCGAAATACTATCTGTGCAGCGTGCTAGTGAAGTGGAGGGGGGTGTGACTACACTATCATCTGGTTGACTATCACCACCGCCCCCGCATGCAATGAGTAGGCCCGAGCAGGCCATAAATCCGAAAAATTTCAGTGGTTTCGACATTCCCATTACACCATTCTCCCTTGTTAACTCTGCTGTGCTATTTAGACTTTTGTGGCGCCATGGGACGCTTATACTGTGAGAAACTGACTATAACACGGGCACTTAGTTGCAAAAAGTCAGTGTAAGTATAATAAGTGTTAATTTTGTCGTGATGGGAATTGACGTCGGAACAGAGGTTGAAATGGGTATTCAGACTGAGATCATAAGGGATATTTGAGCCAAGGTTTGGCCTTGCAATATAAAAAGTGCCGCTATACCTAGCAAGGTGAGACGGCACTGAAAATACATTGAACGGACTATTCTTTAGATTTTTTCTTCAGGCCTAATCCCAGTTCACGACCACGTATGCGGGCATAAAATGGGAAAGCGATTAGCAGTACGCCAATCAATAATACTTCGATTAAGGCAAAAGCGAAGGCGTCATTGGTGACATAAAGCAGGGTGAGCCCATGTAACATATATAAGCACAGAATAAAACTTGCCCAAGCGTAAGTGTATGGATTACCTTGGAAAACACCCTTTGCGGGTAGTAATAACGGCACTATCCATAAGAGACTAAATAGCAGGGTGTATTCACCGCTAATCCCTTGGCCAACAAACCAACCGCCTAATAGCAGCACTAGCGCAAAGTAGCCTAAACGGCTAAGGATAAATAAGGTGTTGGACGTCATAAGTCTACCTAAGGGTTGAATATAAAAGCCATTTTGGTTTAAAAAATCATGGGTTAAAGAATAGTGAGCACATTCTCAGGAGGACGGCCGATGGCTGCGCTTTGATTGGCGAGCACAATTGGCCGTTCGATGAGTTTAGGCGTGTTGACCATAGCCTCAATCAACTGCAATTCTGTTAATGATGAGTCTGCAAGTCCCAAGGCTTGATATTCTGCTTCCTTGGTGCGCATTAATTCGCGAGCACTGATGCCTAATTTAGCCAGAATGTCGCCGATGTCTTTAGCCGTAGGGGGATTTTTTAAGTATTCCACTAGGGTAATGTCGCAGCCTTGTTGCTCGAGTAAAGCTAAGGTTTCACGGCTTTTTGAACAACGTGGGTTATGGTAAATCGTCGCTTGGGTCATAGTACTAGAGGCTCAATACGGGCTGAAATAACAATGGCGCGGATAATAACAGAAAAAACCGCGCCCCGTCAGTGTGTTCGGGGCGCATAAATGGGTTATTGTCTTTAATCTATTTGTAAACCAACTTATTACTTAAGCGCATCCATTTCTTTATCAGCCATTTTAAACTGGCGAATACGTGCTTCAATACGTGCAAGCTGTAATGGATTATTTTCGGATGCACGGTAGGCGAAGTTAAGTTGATCGATTGCGCCCTTATAATTAGCACCTAAGGCCATCAGCTCAGCGGTGGAGAAATATTCCAATGCTTGATTGCCGGTTTTTTTATACACCATAGTCAACAATTGATAGGGCAGTTCATTTTGTTTATCGAGGAAAATCATATCTTCCAGCAAAGGAATTGCTTTGGGGGCTTGATCGGCTTCGATATATATATTGGCTAAGTTGGCATTGATCACTTGAGACGTTGGTTTCATTTTACGCTGGGCTTCGAGCATAGTAATCGCTTTTGCATAGTCCTTACGTTCGATCAGTAAATCAGATTTAGTGTCTATATAAAACAGGTTGTTATCATCGATTTTTAACAGCTCATCGACGATTTTTTCTGATTCATTAAACTTCTTCAATCTATATAAAGCCAGCGCTTTGCCATAAAGTGCCGCCTCTTTGAAGCTATAGGTCTGTTTGTTGAGTTGCCGATCAAACATGCTTAATACTGCTTCGTCGCTATAGCTGGAAAAACGGACTTGAATACGGGCTTTTGCTAGCTGAAAATTAAGATTATCAGGGATATAACGTTTAGGGTATTGCTCGGCACGGTTACGGGCTTCAGTGATCCGCGATTCAGGTAATGGGTGAGTTAATAACATTTGTGGTGGTGTTGTGGTAAAGCGATAACGACTGGCTAATTTACCAAAGAAATCCGCCGCAGCATTAGGATTAAAGCCTGCATCCACTAGAATTTGCATTCCGATGCGATCGGCTTCCTTTTCATGCAAACGGGTGTAGTTGATTTTCGATTGTGTTGCCATAGCTTGGGTTGTCGCAAGTGCCGCCATACCAGCTTGTGGTACTGCAATAGTTAACAAAATGGCGCCGAGTAAACCGGCAATTGTTGCAGGATTACTTTTTTGCTGTGCTTCAAGCGAACGCGCAAGGTGACGTTGAGTAACGTGAGTCACTTCGTGGCCTAATACTGAAGCGAGTTCGCTTTCATTGTCGGCATTGAGAAATAAGCCTGTGTGCACGGCAACATGGCCGCCAAAGAAGGCGAAGGCGTTGATTTCATCATTTTGTAATAGAAAAAAATAAAACGGCGTTTTTACACCTGTGGCATGGGCGACCAGTTTATTGCCAAGCTCCGTAAGATATTGACTCAACACGGGGTCATTTAGCATAGGTGCCGATGAGCGAATGATGCGCATATAAGCATCACCGTAAACCATTTCTTTTTCAAGGCTGAAGGTGTTAACTGCGGCCGTACCTAAATCCGGTAAGTCATTGTTGGCAAAGCTTTTGGCGGCGAAGGTTAGCAGCATCAAGGAGAGTGCGCCTGCAACAAAAGGTTTGAATCGAGTCAAAAAAGTCAAGTTACGCAAGCGGATCCTTTTATTTCTAATTATCTCAACTAAAGGCAGATACTGCACTTAGCTTGTAGTTTGAGGTGCAACTTAGGATAATGGCCCAAGTTCGTCTATAGCAAGTTCATTATGATTTTTATTGATTTAACGCTCTTTCGTTGTCCAGTACCCTTAGTGAAAGTGAAGCTTGCATTGAAGCCAATGCGAGAGGGTGAGCAGTTGCATATATTACTCTCAGACTCTGGTTCGCGGCGAGATGTTCCCCAATATTTAAAAAAACAAGGGCATGTCGTGCAAGAGTTGCGTAATGATGCAGGTCTGTTAGCCTTGATGGTCACCAAAGTTGATCTATCTCAGGGATAAATTGAGGATTTTTATGTTTAAATCCTCTTAGACTAGCATCAAGCGCCTCATTCTGAGCCAGAGTGCCGCTCAGGCTAGGTTGTTTACTCTTGTCAGTTTATTTTTTGATTTAGCTGGCGCGTAGAAGCGAAAGTCTAACTGAGTAAAGTCTCGAATAACATCATGATAAATAAACTTTCCTGAGCGTTTGGGAAGCCTTGCCAACCATCACTATTGGAATGATCCATGTTTACTGTTTTTTCTCGTTGGTATCAAGAGCGCTTTAGTGATCCACAAGCTGTGACCTTAATGGCTATTCTTGTCGGGCTTGCGCTAGTGATTTATTTTGCGGCAGGTTTACTTGCTCCGCTGTTGGTCGCTCTTGTGTTGGCATTTCTATTGGAATGGCCTGTGGCGCAAATGCTTAAATTGGGTATTAATCGCACCGCTGGTGCGTCCTTGGTTATTGTGTTGTTTTTGGGAATCGTGGTTTTACTGACATTTGGCTTAATTCCGAGTGTGTGGCGTCAAGGTGTTAGCTTAATTGCCGACTTGCCTAGCATGATAGATAAAGGCCTGCTGACAATACAAACGCTGATCAATCAATATCCACGATTTATCAATCCAGAGCAGTTAGATCTGATGGTTGGTGAGCTTAAAAAACTGCTCGATACTCAACATGTGTTGGATATTGCTAAGCAATTAATCGGTTATTCAGCTTCTTTACTCGTCTTGATGGTGTACGCGATTTTAGTGCCCTTACTGGTGTTTTTCTTTTTAAAAGATAAAGACCAACTGATTAGCGGCAGTAAGCGATTTTTTCCCGTAAATCGCCAGTTAGCCCGTAAAGTTTGGTTTGAAATGCACCAACAGATTTTTAATTACATTCGTGGCAAAGTGATCGAAATCGTGGTTGTTGGTGTCGCAACTTATATTTTGTTTGCCTTGATGGGACTGCGATATTCGGCGTTGCTTGGTGTGTTAACGGGGTTATCGGTATTGATCCCTTATGTCGGTGCAACCCTAGTTACATTACCTATCGCCCTAGTGGCATTTTTTCAGTGGGGTTTTAGTTCTGAATTTGGCTATTTAATGTTGGGTTACGGTATTATTCAGGCGCTCGACGGTAATTTACTCGTGCCTATTTTGTTCTCCGATGCGGTGGATTTACATCCGGTGATCATCATAGCGGCCGTTTTAGTCTTTGGCGGTTTATGGGGTGTATGGGGAGTATTCTTTGCCATTCCATTGGCTTCGTTGGTCAAAGCCGTGATTAACGCTTGGCCTAAAACAGAGCTTGAGGCTGACAATAAACTTGATGCGAGTTGATGCCTACCTGTCTAACCGCCATTTGTATCATTGGTTATAGTGGGCGAGTTAACCGTTATCGCCAATTCCTCTTGGCATTTGAATTAAGTGCCAGAGGCATTTGGGTTGAATGTTGTGTCTTCACAATTTAAAGAATCCTAGTCTAGTACTCTGTACCCATTCACTTATTGTCATTCCTTTTTATTATCACTTTGTCTTAAGTATCATCATGAATCGAGCTTTTAGTTTTAGATGAAGGGTATTTATTCTGTCGCTTGCCAGTTTAGGGATTTACATTATGTAGCCTCTAGGTTAGGTAGATGTAAAACTCTTATATAAGCATGTGGTTACATGATGCAGCGCACATTTTACCCTTGAGTATGTTGATAAAGTTGTGTCGCTTAGTTTGGGTTTGCTTATTCGTTCATCCTTAGCTAAGTTATATCGAGTCGTGCTATTTATTTTGGTTGAGAGATGGAAGTCACCCTGACAAGAATTTCCACTGACAATCGCCATTGGAGGATACTATTGTGAGCAAAAAACTATTAAGTGCGCTTTTCGGGGCAAGTCTTGCAGCGTTAGCGCTGTCGCCAACCGCATTTGCTGCAGATCAAAAATTGTCTGATTTCCATGCTGAGTCAGGTGGATGCGAAAGCTGTCATAAAGATGGTACACCTTCTGCGGATGGTGCCTTTGAATTTGCACAGTGCCAAAGTTGTCATGGTACCTATGCTGAAATGGACGCTGTGCATAAGCCACATGACGGTAATTTAGTCTGTGCAGATTGTCATGCGGTACATGATATGAATGTCGGTCAAAAACCTACCTGTGAAAGCTGCCATGATGATGGCCGTACCCCTGCAACTGTTCTGAAAAAATAATCTCAAAAATACGTTTAGAAAAGTTGGTATATACCTTCATGTCTAAATAAATAACGCCAGCGAATAGCTGGCGTTATTTTTATCCGTTTACTAACCGATTACTCGTCTTTTGGCTGACCTTGGATGATCTTCTTGCCGGAGAACATGGCTGAAATAATCCCTGGTTGACGTTTTACTTCAGTATAAATCACCGCGAATACATGTAATAACATCAGCAGTAACAACACATAAACCGCATAGACGTGCACTTGACCTGCCAATCCTTTCATTGGTTTAAGTGCATCCGCTTTTTCTGCATTCACACCCGTTGCATCATAGGGTTTTAAGCTTGTTGGTTCGACATTGGTATCAGCAAGATAACTTTGTACAGCACTACCTAGCGGCGGATAATAAATATCTGTACCTGCACGCAAAAGTCCAGTGATCATTATGGTCACTAATAGCAACATGATGGCCAGCACGGCAAATTTACCTTTAGGGTTATGACCTAAATACTGCGGATTTTTCCCCGCGGCTAATTCAGTCTTATAAGCTATTAATTCGCTTTTGCTATTAGCATTGGGAAACATGTGGCTGAAACGCGCATATTTGTTACCGATAAAACCCCACACAAGGCGGACGATGAGGTTTATTGCGAACGCATATCCTATGCACACGTGTAAAGTTTTCAAGCCAATTTTACCTGTTAACTCAGATATGCCTAGCTCAGTGCGATACATCATGATGCCACCGACTAAGATGAGTGCGAGCACAAGAATGACATTAATCCAATGAAATAATCGCGTCGGTTTGTCCCACACAGGATAGGATTTTATTTCAAAAGCGGTGGGGTTACTGCTGGACATGGAATTTCCTTATTTTTTGTGTTGGTATGATCTTACGCTTTTATCCTAAAATTTCAGTAACTTTTTTCAGTTTCAATTAAGACTTCTGATTGATAGTGTAGTCAACGAAAGTGTTAGAAGTTTTTGATTTGCGTACGGTAAATATTTTTTACGTAAGTCTTTTTAATCTGTTTTATCTAATGCTAATATCGTGACCACGGTAGACTTGGAAGTCTATTGAACGGATGTTGAAGTCGTATTTGGAGGATCTTAGATCCTTAAAGTGAATAATCGTTAACCAGACAGGGAGTGAGCAGGATGTTCAAAATATTACATTGGATTGTAGTGTCACGATCGCAAGTATTGATGGAATTGCTCGCAGGACGTTGGCCGCAGGAGTTTCTCGTTAAGTTGACCCAAGTCAGCCCTGATGAGATGTGTGAGAAAATCAAAGATAATAATGCCTCCATGGTCGTGATCGATTTAGCGACTGTTGATCTTCAAAAAGCCCACCAATTTCAGCGTTTACTTGCCCGTGAGCAACCGAGTGTGCGAGTTGTCTATTTGCAGTTCCCTAAACAAGTGGATGCACGTTTCTTAATGCAAGCTGCCACAACTGCAGGGGTGTTTTATCTCGATGCAGGTTTAACTGAGATAAGCCTAGGACTCTCGAATATTTTACGAGGTCATAGGGTCATCCCAATTCAGCTCATTAATGGGGTAAATGATGATTTTGGATTGTTCGAAGACACTGAACCGTTAACTATCCGTGAGCGTGAAGTATTACAAGCATTGTTGACGGGAAGTACTAATTTAGATATCGCCAATCAGTTGTTTGTCAGTGAAAGCACGATAAAAACCCATTTGTACCGAGTATTCCGTAAAATTGGAGTGTCTAGCCGTGGTCAAGCGATTGCGTGGGCACAAACCTATTTGCACGATGTGGTGGTTTAAGTCGATATCAGTATTGATATACAAACGTATATACGTTTAAGTTAAGTCTTATCTCAGATAAAAGGGGCTAAAGCCCCTTTTATTATTTCTCAAAAGTGTTCTTAAGCAGAAAGTCTATTAACGTCCAAGCCAAGCCGCTATTTTGCTTTTGTCACGAATGGATAGGGCGACAGTATCCTTAGGCGCGGCAGTTATCATCAATTCACCCGTCATCAATTCATCCCGTCTAAACCAATGTAAATCCAACGATTCACCCAGCGGATACTGCTGTAGCTGCGCCTCAAATTGTCCTGTGACTTGTAGGTTATCCGCGGCAATTAACACATCACCTGCACTTAACCCTGCAAGGTGTGCAGGGCTGCCTTGGGTGACTGTCACGATTTTTAATCCTATAGGTGCTGCTTGGGTTTTCGCGCCGAATGCAATCTCATAACCTTTCACTTGTCCACCGCCCACATCTTGCGGGCCTTGGCTGGCTCGAAGACTCAAGTTGACCCCAAATTCGGCGAGTAAAGCCGCTAACGGAATATCGTCAGTGCTATCTAAGTAGGCAAACAGATCTTGGCAATCACGACCAAGGAGTCGTTCAACGATGGCTTGATGGCAAGTATCTGTGGTGCCTTTATCTTGCAGAGCATATTCCTGCCATAAAATCTGCATAACATGGTCGAGATTGTATTTGCCCTGGGTTTCGCTGCGCAGGGTTAAATCTAAATACAGCGCAAACAGAGCCCCTTTAGTGTAATAACTGATGATGGCATTTTGTGCGTTTTCATCCTGCTTGTAGAACTTAGTCCAAGCATTAAAGCTTGAGTCCTTAACACTTTGTTTAAAGCGTCCCTGGCTGCGATAGACACGGGTGAAGGTCTCACTCAGCATATCTAAATAGCTTTGTTCATCTACCAGACCTGCACGATAGGTAAGAAAGTCATCGTAATAGGAGGTGATGCCTTCATAGGCCCATAATTGTGGCGTATAGGTTTCTGCCTCAAGTTTATAGGGTAAAAAGCATTCAGGCTTAATGCGCTTAACGTTCCAGCTGTGGAAATACTCGTGGCTGCACAGGGATAAATAAGTGCGATAGTCGTTATTGACTGGCGCATCGAGCGACAGTGGTAAGTCTTTGCGTGAACACATTAAAGCAGTAGAAGCTCTGTGCTCTAAACCGCCAAAGCCATTGTCTAATACTGTGGTCATAAACAAATAACGTTTAAACGGTGCAGGCGTACCAAAGAAGTTAATCTGATACTCACAAATGGTCTTTAAATCTTGGCAGAGCCTTGGCATGCAAGCACGGTGGCGACCATTGAGTACGATATCATGCCGCACGCCACAGGCATCAAAACTCCCTAAGGTGAATAAACCCATTTCCACCGGATGATCGATGAGCTCGTCATAGCTTTTAGCTGAAAATTGGCCGAAGGCAAAATCGTCACCACTGGTGCGAGTCATGCTGGTCGCAAGGCGCCAGTCACTTAATGTTGGCTCTGTTGGTGGCTCTATAGAGACGGTGTGTAAAGAGTCTTCGAAACCATGGGCGGATAAAAACACGCTACTGCCATTAAAGAAGCCGTGGGTCGTGTCCAAATGCGCGGTGCGCACCGACAGATCCCAAGCATACACTTGATAAGTCAGAATAATTTCGCTGCTATTATTGTCAACCGACCAAGTTTGCTTATCTAGTTGGGTGAGCTTAAGCGTTTGGCCTTGTGCATCTTGTGCCTTGAGTTCAATGATATTTTTGGCAAAGTCGCGCACCATATAACTGCCTGGCAGCCAAGCGGGTAGGCTAAAGACCTGCACTGGCTTGGGTTGTGATAATGTCATAGTGACAGCGAATAAATGGGCTTTCGGATCGACGGGGATTATCTGGTAATGGATCATATTTATCCTGCAAAACCTGAGTATTTTAATGGTGGCCATGCTGCCAAAAATGCCTGCAACTGGCAAATGAAAAGCAAAATATCTGCAGACACAAAGTATTGAATTGCTAGTATACTATGCCAACTAACCCAAGGAGGACGCCCCATGGCCGAAGAAACGATTTTCAGCAAAATTATTCGTCGCGAAATTCCCGCGGATATTCTGTATCAAGATGAACTTGTGACTGCCTTTAGAGACATTTCCCCTAAGGCGCCAACCCATATTTTGATTGTGCCGAATCATTTGATCCCAACGGCGAACGACATGAAAGCCTCTGATGAGCCGGTACTTGGCCGTATGATGACGGTTGCGGCTAAATTGGCGGCTGAAGCGGGTATCGCTAAAGATGGCTACCGACTGATCATGAACTGCAATCAACACGGTGGACAAGAAGTCTATCACATTCATTTCCACCTTGTGGGCGGGGAGCCTCTGGGGCCCATGTTGAGCCAAGGAAAATGAAGGTCAATTCGGATTTTTTCCCGTTGACCCAAATGGCGCAGCGGTTTGTGGATCAATTAGCTCAGTGTCGTCGCCTCGGTTTAACGGTACTGGAGGCGAGTGAGCACCATGTGTTGATTGAGTTGCCCTACAGCACTGAATTAATTGGGTATCCCGATACCGGTGTTATCCATGGTGGGGTGATCACTACCTTAATGGATACCGCGTGTGGCAGTGCAGTCGTGAGCGCTATTTTCCATAAATTCAAACTATTAGAAATCTCACCTACGCTCGATTTGCGGGTGGACTACATGAAGCCCGCTCAGCCCCATAAGCCTGTATTTGGATTTGCGGAATGCTATAAGTTGTCTTCTAATATTGCTTTTACCCGTGCAATTGCTTACCAAGACAGTATTGACGATCCCATCGCCCATGCCGTCGGCTCTTTTATGCGGATAAGCCCTGAAATGGTCGGTGATGCCTTTAGGCAAGCGTTAATGGGTGACGCCGTGCCTGCGATAGGAGAGTGTGATGAGCGCAAATAATTCGATACTAGATGCCGCCAGTAAAACTCAAAACGCACAGGTTAAAGCGCCTATTGATGTGCAAGGCATAGTTAAACGCGCCACTGAACTTAATGATTTTGGCCATTTACTTGAGCACGTTCCCTATGCCAAATTTATTGGCATGAAGGTGGAGCGTTTTGGTGATGAACTGATTTTTAAATTGCCCGCTAAAGACGACAATATCGGTAATCCTGTGTTGCCCGCCATTCATGGTGGCGTGATTGCGGGCTTTATGGAAATGTCAGCGATAGTGCAGTTAATGGTATTTATGCAAACAGCAAAGGTGCCTAAAGTCGTTGATTTTTCAATCGACTATTTACGTGCAGGTCTGCACAAGGATAGTTTTGCTGAGTGTCGTATTACCCGTCAGGGTCGACGAGTCGCCAACGTGAATATTGATTGTTGGCAAACCAATCGTAAGCAGCTTATTGCTACGGCACGGGCACATTTTTTGATTGATTAATCTGATTAAGTTTAGATTGATGAAGCATGACTGATTCACTATTTTAGATTGAGAATGCTTTATTTAACCTATGTTATTAAGCATGAGTTCAGCACTGTTCGATTAGTTTGTCGTTTAATGGGAAATGATGCGCTAGCTGCGTATTTTGTGGCGTGACTAGGAGAAATATATGAAACAAGTTTATACAGGGTTATTACTGGCCGCAGCGCTTACCTTAGGTGCTTGTGCCTCACATACCGCAGGGATTTCAGTGAGCTCACTGGGTGAAACCCGCATCGATAACTCCAGCTTTGCCAGAGATATTGCGGTACAGAGTGTGGATGCACGCCGAGTCGGTGATTTAGTGCAGGGCTCAGCGTTGATTGTTAGCAAATCCTCGTCCGATATGCGTGTGCAATATAAATTCACTTGGTACGATGCCAGCGGTTTTACTATCGAAGATGAAGCGACCAGCTGGAAATCGGTGAAATTACACGGTAAACAGCAATTGCAAGTCGGCGCTGTTGCACCTAATGCCCAAGTGGTTAAATTTGATGTATATGTGCGTGAAACCTTTTCAAACTAAGCTTGAGTTTGCTTCTGTTTAGTTTATTCCGGGTTTAATTGATTTTTTTGATATTAAACCCGTTCTAAAAAGGCTTACTTCTTTTAAGGAGTAAGCCTTTTTATTCGTTTTACATCAACGTTCAATGACCTTAAGGTCACTCAAATGTTATTAGCTTTCGTCTTTTTGACATTGAAAGTTGCGATAAATTACCCATTTTTAAGCAAAAAGGTTTACGGCAAGATGAAATCCGGACTTTAGTCCTAAATACATTCAGTGATTGAGCACTACTATCAGCATATTACCACATGAGGATAGAAAGATGACTGCTCATATTAATGCTCAACCTACTGATTTTGCTGAAACTGTTATTATGCCGGGTGATCCACTCCGTGCTAAATATATCGCTGAAACCTATCTCACCGATGCCGTAGAAGTCACGAATGTTCGCAATATGCTTGGTTACACGGGCTTTTACCAAGGACAACGCATTTCCGTTATGGGGCATGGTATGGGTATTTCATCTATGGTGCTTTATGGCCATGAGCTGATTAATTATTTTGGCGTGAAACGCATTATTCGTATTGGCAGTTTAGGTGCAACACAAAAATATGTACAAATGCGAGATGTCATTTTAGCCCAAGCCGCAGGCACGGATTCACCTACTAACGCTAAGCGTAGTAGCGGCTACCAAATGGCGACTTCTGCGACCTTTTCTTTATTGCATAAAGCTTATACAACAGCGAATGAGAAAGGCATTAGTGTAAAAGTTGGCAATATATTTAGTGGTGATCTTTATTACGATCCCGATGAAGATATGATCCCCGCACTTGAACGTTTTGGGGTATTAGGTATTGATATGGAAGTGGCGGGGCTTTATGGATTGTCACACCAACAAGGTATCGAATCATTAGCCATTTTAACGGTATCGGATCATTGTTTAACCGGTGAAGAAACAACGGCCGAAGAACGCCAACTCTCTTTTAATAATATGATCGAGCTCGCGTTAGAAACCGCCCTCAATTAGGTTTAAAGCCATCCTTTGAACCCTTAGCATTTCACTTATGGAATGACATAATGAATAATAAAATTACTTTAACAGCTATCAGTTTTCTCGCCAATTTTATTATGGCGGGCTTTGCGACCCAATTTGGGATGTTGATTGAACCCATAGCTGAGAAATTTGCCGCTAATGTTAACGAAGTTGCATCAATCTTTTCATTGCTCAATGGTGGTGCTCTCGCGGGGACGATTGCAGCATTTTTCTTTATTGAAAAAATGGGTATCAAAAGAATGACCTTGATAAGTTACAGTCTGGTTGCTCTTTCTGCTCTGGCTTTACATCTAACCAGTTCTCTACAAGTTGTGATGGTAGCAATGACCTTAATTGGTTTTTGTGGCGGTATCGGTTTATGTATTGCTGGTACGATTGTGGTGTCTGTGTGGCAGGAGAAATTACAAAGCACAATGTTAGTGGTGCAAGATGCGACATTTAATATTGCAGGCGTTATTTTTCCATTGATAACGACTTATGCATTAACAAGTTCATTATCATGGAGTTATAGCTATTTAGCCGTAGGTTTAGTGGCGTTCGGTACAGTCATTATTGCCTTGTTCACTCATTTCTCTATTTGCGAGCAATCTTCTACAACACAAGAGAAACAACAGTCTGAATGGAATCTCGGCATTATTAGTGGAGGTATTGGTTTATTTTTAGGAATGCTGGCTTTATATACTTTTTTAACTTGGGCACCTTTATTTGTAAAACAAAAATTTGATATTCCGTTTGAAGATGCCGGTAATATTATTACCCAGTATTGGTCCGCTGCGCTAATTGGGGCGTTAATTTCGACTGTGATTGTGACTCGTGTAAAAATTCACCATTTCTTAGTCGGTATTATTGCTTTAGCTATGGTGATCACCGCTGCCATTGTCAGTACCAATAATCTTAATTGGATAGCTTATTTAACCTATGGTTATGGTTTTGTGTGTGCTGCTCTTTATAATGCATTTATTGCTTATGGCGTGTCTTTTGTAAAAAAAGCTAGCAGCAAAAATGTGTCATATATTCTTATTAGCGGAAGTGCAGGGGCGATGTTTAGCCCAGCCATCAGTTCTTTCTTTGAACGTATTATCGGATTACAAACAGTGATGTATGTGATACCTCTGCTTTACGCAGCGATATTTATGCTATTGATCGTTTCAAGTCGGATGAAATCGGCTATGGAACAACACTCGCCATCCGTAAGTTAATTTACCTGTGCATCCATCCCACACTCGGTTGTTAAATTAAGTCGAGTGTGGGTTATGTTGAAAGCGGTTATATACCTGCTTCAACAAATTTCTTGAGTGCGTTGAGATCACAAATCCGAATGCCATCTTTTTTCCGCTCAATTAAGCCTCGTTCCTCAAGATTTTGTAGCGCCCGACGGTAGACTCGGTCGGTAGTGCCAAATCGTTCAGCCTCTAAATAACGTTTACTAAAGCCATCTACGGGCAAGTCATTTAAGTATTCATGGTAAATATCAAATGCCACGTTATAACTGATGGGATAGAGCAGTCGCCGAGTAAAAATATCCACTGTGTCTTGGTAGTCAATCGCAATTGCACTAGCGAAAAATAGCGCGAGTTGAGGATGCTGACCGAGGCAATGTTGTAGTTTTTCAGCGCTAATCAACATGATTTCTAAGGGTTCACTGGCAATAATGTCTAGTTGACAGTGGTACTGGGTGAAGAACTCCATTTCGCCAAACAGTTGTGAATCACAATCAATAGTACCTAATTGAAAACACCGACCATTTCTCGCGGTATGGCCGAGCGATACTCGGCCTTGCTTCACCAATACAAGTGATGCCATCGCTTCTCCCTGCGTCATGAGGTGAGCGCCTTTTTTGAGCATTTTTATTTCGCTGATGCAGCTAAGTACAACCGCTTCAATAAGTGGATAGTCTTGCTCCCATCGCTGGCTATAACGTCCTTTCGATAAAGGTTTTAGCTGCATCGACTATGATCCTCTTACTGTGTTCTAAATTGCGACCTTCTATAGCATTATCATGATAGGCGGTCAAATGGACGAAAGGATTTAGGCGGCTACTAAAGACATTTTCATCATACGAACTGAAGGGCAGTGGTTTTCGCGACATTTAATTGAATCGCAGAGATAAGAGTGCCCACTTTTTATTTCCGTCATGTATACTAGGCGCCGCCAAGGGGTGTTTGTTGTGCATTAATGTTACTCTGATTTTAACGTTAACGGCTGCAAACTGAGATGTCATCTGACGAACCCTTAGAACCTGATCCGGCTAATACCGGCGTAGGAATGGGCCAATCAACAGCACACTTCTGAATCGCTTATTCGTTGCCGGATCTCAAACATTATATTTGAGGTCCTATGTCAAACCGTAAAACGTCAAACCATCAATCTCCATTTTCAACCGTATCGCCAAGCTTATTTTTAGCCCGAGCGCCGCTGGCGTTAGCCATCGCTGCAGCGATGAGCACCCCTGTTTTTGCACAAACTGACGCTATTGACAGACCCGATCCCAGCACTGAGATGGAAGTCATGGTGGTGACGGCGGATTTTCGCAGTTCAAGCTTAGAAAAAATGCCTTCAAGCATTACCGTTATCGACAGTCAAAAAATTCAGGATGAAAGTGCGCAACACTTTGAAGATCTGCTTAATTCTATCGCCAATTTTAACTGGTCAGGTGGAAGCTCTCGGCCGAAATATTTTCAAATTCGCGGCGTAGGTGAGCAAGAGCAATACCAAGGCGCACCTAATTCTTCCGTGGGTTACATCATAGATGATATCGATTTATCCGGTATTGGTATGGTGTCGAGCATGTACGATTTACAGCAGGTCGAAGTGCTTCGTGGACCGCAGGGGACGCGTTACGGCGCGAATGCCTTAGCGGGATTGATTTATCTGAAGAGTAACGATCCAACTGATGTGTTTGAGCATGGCGGCGAAGTGTCGTTAGGCGATGATGATTTACGCACTTTTAGCGGGTTTAGCTCGGGCCCATTAACGGATTCTGGCAAGCTGCTTTATCGTGTGTCAATGCAGCAGCACCAGCAAAATGGTTACCACGATAACCTGTATTTAGACCGTGATGATACCAATGGTCGCGATGAATTCAGCGGCCGCGCTAAGCTGCGCTGGTATGCGACTGATGATTTGCAGTTTGATTTAACTGTGCTGCATGCCGATTTTGATAATGGCTATGATGTATGGAGTTTAACCAATTCACCAACCCAGACAACATCGGATCAACCGGGTGTCGATAGCCAACGCACCACTGGCGCGGGTTTTAAAGCGACCTATTCCGGCGCCGAAACCTTTGAGCTAACCTCGTTAACGTCCTTTGCGAATACCGATCACCATTACAGTTACGATGGCGATTGGGCTAACTCAGAATATTGGGCCTCTAAGCAATGTAATGATGACAATGGCAATCTGGCGCCGTGTCAATACGATTATTTTTGGGATAAAACGGGTCAGCGTAAAACCGTGTCGCAGGAGTTTCGCCTAAGTTCTACCGAGCAGGGCCGTATTTTTGCAGAGAGTACTGATTGGTTGCTTGGTGTGTATGCCATGAATCTGAAAGAAGATAACCAATTGTATTCTGAGTACAATACTTCGCTAGATGAAGTCTTAGACTCAGAGTATGAGGCGACAAACTATGCACTGTTTGGCCAGCTTGATACGGATTTGGGCTCAAATTATGCTTTATCTGTGGGGCTACGTTTAGAGCGTCGCAACAGCCATTACTCTGATACGAATAACGATAATTTCGACCCGAGCGAAACTATGTGGGGCGGTCATATTGCTGTGAGTAAAGTGCTGAACGACTCACACAATGCTTATGTCCGAGTCGCACGCGGTTACAAGGCGGGCGGTTTCAACATGACTTTGCCAGTCGAATTGAACGATAAAAAAGAGTTTAGTACTGAGACGCTCTATAACTATGAAATCGGCCTTAAATCCCATTGGTTAGCGGGACTTATCGATACTAATTTGGCGCTGTTCTATATGGACAGACAAGATCAACAGGTGGCTGCATCACAGCAAGATCCCGATAAACCACAGCGTTTTATCTTGTTCACTGAAAATGCAGGCAGTTCGAATAACTATGGCGCTGAGTTAGATGCAACCTGGTATGCCACGGATAATCTGCAAGTTTACTCAAGCTTAGGTTGGTTAGAAACGGCCTACGGTGACTATCAGTATCAGGACAAATATGGCACTGAGGTGGATTTAACTGGCCGCGATCTAGCCCATTCTCCACACGTTACCTACAGCCTTGGCGGGACTTATCGTGCTAATTCGGGTTGGTTTGCTAACCTGAATCTTAGCGGTAAGAGTGAATTCTATTATTCAGACAGCAATGAATCCCGCTCTGAACCCTACACTATCGTCAATGCACGCGTAGGTTATGAGGCGAGCGCATGGTCGGCATATTTGTGGGGACGCAATCTGTTTAATGAAGAATACGGTGTGCGTGGCTTCTATTTTGGCAATGAGCCAGATAACGGCTGGGCGGAAAAGCAATATATTCGTTACGGCGATCCGCGTCAGATTGGCGTAACCTTTAACGTTAAGTTTATGTAATAGCTCATTTTAAAGTGAGTATAATCATTTAAGTGTTAATTGAACTGTAGCCCAGTATTTGGGCTACAGCCTTACTTCAGAATATCAAGGAATTAAAATGAAACTGACCGCAGAAATTAGCATGTATCCCTTTAATGAAAATTACCTCGATCCTATCAAGTGGTTTATTGGCCGCGTGGATAGCTATCCCAATATCGAGCGCGTGACTAATGCGATGGCAACTCAAGTGTGCGGCGATTATTTAGATGTGATGACTATGCTGGCGACCGAGATGCAAGCTGCCCATGAGAAGTGGGGCAAGGCAGTATTTGTGTGTAAGTTTATCGGTGGTGAGCTGAATTTAGCCCACAGCGAATAATGATTGACCGCCATGTAAGCGACAAATAGGCAATGAGAACAACACTATGACAGATTTATGGTTAACCTTGGTCGAGAGCGTTAATACGGCCTTTGGTGAAGTCCATGTGATGACCGTATGGGAAGCCCTCGCGGTGTTGCTGGCGATGGCATATTTACTGCTGGCGATGAAGGCCAGTGTGTGGTGCTGGGCGGCGGCCTTTGCCAGTACCGCCATTTACACTGTGTTGTTTTGGAAGGTGTCGCTACTGATGGAGTCTGTGCTTAACGTCTATTACATGGCAATGGCGCTCTATGGATATTGGCTCTGGACCCAAGGTGGTGATAAGCATCAAGGAGTAAAAGTGACCACTTGGCCATTGAAAACCCATTTAAAGTTGATCACAGCGACGGGCGTGATTTCGCTTTTGGTTGGTCACGGTATGGCGACGTATACCCAAGCCGCATTCCCGTATCTAGATGCGGCGACAACCTGTTTCGCCGTGATGACGACTTATTTAGTGGCAAAAAAGGTCCTTGAGAATTGGCTTTATTGGGTGGTTATCGACATAGTGTCGATTTACCTTTATCTCAGCAAAGGCTTGATGCTGACATCCTTGTTATTCGTGCTTTATGTGGGTCTGGCGGTCGTGGGGTATTTCCTGTGGCGAACCGCGTTAGCCGACGCCCGTGAAGCTAATACCTTGAAGTTACTCAGTTAATGCTCGATATAAACGCCTCGATGCATCGCTCAGTGGGCGAGCCATTCAAAGCACTTTACCCCATACTCAAAAGTGCTGGGCTAGTTAACGTGTTAAGTATTCATGAGCTTGCGGGTGGCTTAAGTAATCACAACTATAAAATCACTACGCCCACAGGCAGTTATGTGTTGCGGGTGAATGCCGATGCGGCGGACAGTTTTTGCAACCGCCAGCAGGAGCGTTTTTACTGGCAGCAATTGGCTCAAGCTAAAGTTGCTCCTGAACTGTTGTGGGTGAGCGAAGATGAGCGTTATTACCTCAGTGATTTTATTGAAAGTGATTATATTGAAAGTGACGATATTGAAAACGAGGTCTTAATCCACTGGCCAGCGTTAGAGCGCCAAACGAGTGCTGCTGATTTTGTGCTGGGGCAATCGACGTTTAATTATTTACAGTATCCGGCAGCAGAACAAGAAACGTATCCTAACCAAGCCCATTGTTTGCTATTGGCGTTATTGCTGCAATTACGCGATCTGCCTACAGGGCCTTATGCTATTAGTATCACTGAGCAGTGGCAGGAATATCACCAGCAAATGCTTGCCTATCAGGCTTCTGCAACATTTAGTGAGCCAGTATTAAGGCGTGCTGTGCCATTGAAGCAGGGTAGTGATATTGGTGATAGCAATACTCGTGATTGGAATGAGCGGGTGGCTAAGCTGCTTGCAATTCAAATTGAAATCAAACATTGGTGTGATGAGTTAGCAGCCTGCATAATCAAGCCGCAGTTTTGCCATCGCGATCTTAATCCCCATAATTTGTTACTCAAAAATAACCGCTTGTGTTGTATCGATTTTGAGTATGCGACGGCGTCGCATCCACTGTGTGAGTTAGCTGTAGTGTTAGCGACCCATGGGTTAACGCCCTATCAGCAAAGTGTGTTGGTGAAACAGTATCTGAGTGGACATCCTTATGTTACTGCACAAGCCGTAACGGCAGTACCTGCCGCTATTGACATGTATTGGGTATTTGCTTGCTACTGGGCATTATTGATGGCAGCGCAAACAGAACCCTGTCGTAGCGCCGACTACCTTGCTTGGTTTGATTGCTTCTGGCCGCTGATCACCCCCAAATAGCCATTATTGCGTGTGCTTAGTTTCCATCTGATGATAATGGCTCATTCCCTTATGGCATTGACCGCTCGATTGGTGGGACATGCGGGTAGAACATACTGAAAACCTTTATTAGACAAACTTGTTTGATATAAAAAGCAACTTTATATAGTCTCAAGCGTCTTATTAGCAACAATTCTAGGATGGATTATTCAGTATGAAAAAAGGCGTGATGCTACTTGTGTGTCTCTTAGGCTTAAGCGCCTGCTCCACTAAATTCAGTTACCATTTCCTCGACTGGGCCATCGGCTGGGAGCAAGAGGATTATGTTACCTTAGATAAATCTCAGCAAAAGGCATTCGATTCCCTCATTGAAAAATTTGTCATTTGGCACCAATCCAAAGAGTTAGCTCATTATGTGGTGCAATTGACCGAAGTCGAAAGCCTCATAAAAACCAATACGTTAACGCCAGTGCTATGGGCAGATCATGTGAATATTGCTAAGCGGCATTGGTTTCGATTGTTTGAGTTCGCCTTGCCCGAGCTTCTACCTATCATAATGTCTTTGTCCGATGAACAGGTGAAGCAGATCCTCACAAAATTACGGGAGGAAGAGCAGGAGCTCGTTAAAGAATTTGCGGGTAAAACCCCTGAACAGTTACAAAAAGATGCCGATGAAAACCTTCAAACCCAATTTGATGATTGGCTTGGAAGTGTAACTGCGGAGCAAAAAGTGCTTATTCACCAATATAATCAACAGCGTTTATCCACCTTAGATATGTGGCTTGAGTACAGACACGAATGGTTACGCCAGTTTGAAGTTGCATTGGGTCAGCGCGCCGATAAAACATTATTAACCGAGCGTTTGACCTTGCTGATGACGCAGCCCGATGAGCTTAAGTCAGAACAACATAAAGTGTTTTTACGTAAAAATACTGAGGGATTTGGGACTTTGTTGTTGGCGATGAATGCGAGCTTATCGAAACAGCAGTCTAAGCATTTTTATAAAAAGTTAGGTGGACTCATTCAAGATCTCAAGGAACTGAATCAAGAAGCGATTGAAAAAGAAGCCTAGGCCATGAAAGATTTATTGCCTTGCTTGGGTCTATTCCTGCAAGCCAATAAATCAGCCTACTAACGACTAAATAGAGACCTTATGCCACTCGTATCCCTTTATCAGAAACTGCTCAATATGAGCCGCTATTTCGAAGGCTTAGCGCCATTAGCCCTTAGGATTTACCTTGCACCTGTGTTAATGCAAGCAGGCTATAACAAGCTCGCTCACTTTGAAGATACGGTTGCTTGGTTTGCCAATCCCGATTGGGGTTTAGGCCTGCCAATGCCGGCGGTAATGGCAGGACTGGCGGCGGGAACTGAGTTCTTTGGCGCTATCTTGTTACTGCTTGGGCTCGCGACGCGACTGATTTCTATCCCTTTAATGGTCACTATGTTGGTCGCCGCATTGACTGTGCATTGGCCAAATGGTTGGTTAGCGATTGCCGATGGTAGTTCTTGGCTAGCCAACGACAGAGTGCTTGAGGCAGGGGATAAACTGATAAAAGCCAAAGAGTTATTGCAGGAGCACGGTAACTATGACTGGCTGACCAGTTCAGGTAATTTTGCTGTGCTTAATAATGGTATTGAGTTTGCGATCACCTATTTTATTATGTTGCTGGCGCTTTTTACCTTAGGCGGTGGTCGTTACACTAGCCTAGATTATTTCATCGCTAAGCGCTGTGGGATTAAGTAAGCTTTTCTTAAACGGACCCAATTGTTAACTGTATCGGATTTTCAAGCGCATTTAATTTTGAAGCCCACTCGATTGTTAAGTGCACTCAACAAGTTAAATCCCACTCAAGCGGTGGGATTTTTTTATGCCTCTTTGTCAGCAATTTGCTATGCTTGAGCGCAATTTATATCGAACTAGGATAAGAACTTGGACGCTATTGAACTTTTACTCACTCGCCAATCAACCCCACGATTAACTGCTCCTGCTCCAGATGCGAGTCAATTAAAAATCATCTTAGATGCTGCCATTCGTGTGCCAGATCATGGCGCCCTAGCGCCATGGGAATTTATTATTGCCGTAGGAAAAGGGTTAGATACTTTGGCTGATATCTTTGTTGAGGCAGCGAAAGCGAACGGCGCCGATGAGGATTTTGTCAATAAAGCTAAGGGCATGCCAATGCGCGCGCCTATGGTGATTACTGTCGTGGCGAAAACGCAGCAACATCCTAAAGTCCCCGTGCTTGAACAGCTCATTGCAGCGGGTTGCGCGACCATGGCGATGCAGCAGGCGGCCTTTGCCTTAGGTTTAGGTGCCGTGTGGCGTACAGGGGATTTTGCCTTTGATGCGAATGTGAATATTGCTTTAGGTCTTGAGCCACACGATCAAATCGTCGGCTTTTTGTATGTGGGTACGCCAGCCGTTACTGCTCCTAAGAAACCGCAAAAGGACGGCAGTCAGTACGTCCGTTATTTATAAATCCGCCTCTATTTTTAGTGGAGAAATTCTATGCAAGTTGCGCGTACTCCTAGACTCATCCTGCGGCAGTTAACCCCAGCCGACGCTTCTTTTATGTTAGTCTTGCTCAATAGCCAAGGCTTTGTAGAGAATATCGGGGATAGAGGAGTACGCACACTTGTGCAGGCTAAGGATTATATCGTCAATGGACCGATGAAAAGTTATGCCGAGTGCGGTTTTGGTTTTTATGCTGTAGTGCTCGCCGAGAATGGATTCACCATTGGCATCTGCGGTTTAATCAAACGGCCGACACTGGACAATGTCGATATAGGTTATGCTTTTTTGCCGCAATATTGGGGCAAGGGCTATGCATTCGAAGCGGCTAAAGCCGCTTTTGACTTAGGTAAAAGTTTAGGTATTGAGCGTATTGTCGCGATTGTGAGCGCCCATAATAGTGCTTCAAAAGCTTTGCTGAACAAACTTGGATTACACTTTGAGCGTTGTTTGCAGCTTAGTGATCATGATGCGCCTGTTGAACTGTTTGGTTAACGTTAACGTGTTGTTTATATAGGTTTTTATTTTGTTGTAATTCCGTCTTCTTTATTCTAGAATTTCGCAAAATTTATCGTTGAGATATGGCAATCATATCTCTTATCGACGCCCCTCGAAAATCAGGCTCACTTAATCCCTCCTTGAGCCCTTGAGTACAGCAAAAGCGTAGCCCTTTTTTGGATGTAGCATAATGGTTTCGCAATTAAGTGAAGCAATGCTGGACGTGATCGCTGATGCCTTGGTAGACAAAGGCTATATCTTTTTATCTGACTTAGTTCCTCTCTATATTAGCCAAGTACTATTGGAAAAAATTCAATCAACTGAAATATATGAATTAAAAGCTGCCTCTATTGGTCGAGGTTCTGAACAGCACTTAAATCCAGACATTCGCCGTGACAGAATACAGTGGCTAGAAGAGCAAAATGAGCCCGATGCCCAGTATCTTGAGTTGATGACACAACTCAAAAATGGCTTGAATCGTCGCTTGTTTATGGGCTTATTCGATTATGAAAGCCACTATGCGGTATATCAGCCTGGGGCCTTTTATAAAAAACATGTTGATGCACTTAAGGGCAGCCAAAATCGTATTTTAACCACAGTGTTTTTCTTAAATCCTGACTGGAAAGCGGCAGATTGTGGTGAGTTGATTATCTATGATGAAGCCGATATTGAGATTGAGCGCATCGCGCCTAAAATGGGCCATTTTGTGATTTTCCTCAGTGAGCGTTTTCCCCATGAAGTGACCAAAACCTTGGCCCAGCGTAATAGCATTGCGGGCTGGTTTAGGGTCAGTAACAGTGTTCATGGCTTTTAACTTCGCCTTATAACAAACGCCTAAATGCTGCCCACAGGTTTAGGTGTTTTTGCTCTTGATTGTCGCTTTTGGTCATAGTCATCACCAATCACCAATCACCAATCACTTATCGCGACTGCGCAATGTCATTGGCTATTTCTCGGATATTGATTGGCCATCACTGCGTGTTCTTCCGCAGCAGTATTTATTCCAACCTGTTTTAACTACCTTCTACTCATTTTTTCAAATTTTTTTACACTCTTAAGCTTTAGGTAATCTAAGCCACCGAAAATGGAATGAATTTGTCCAATCATGCTGAAAATAGGGTATTTTTTTATTCTCGTTTAATGTTAGGCTAGATAAAAACGTGCGCTACAACACACTTTTCTATCATCTAACGGAGGCGATACTGTGGGCTGTGAAGATAACTTAGGTTGTTTAAGTGGTGAGCATATTGTACTTGAGCCCTTATCTTTGTCCCATGTGGCGGCATTGAGTCTCGCCGTGACAGATGGTCAACTTTGGCGTTTATGGTTTACCAGTGTCCCTGAGCCAACTGAGATGAAGCTCTATGTAGCTAAAGCACTCGAAGAAAAAGCGCGGGGCCTGAGTTTTCCCTTTGCGGTGCGGGATAGAGTGTCAGGGGAAATCGTCGGATGCACGCGAATTTGCAACTGGGAGTCTGATAATCGCCGTCTTGAGATTGGTTACACTTGGTATGCAAAACGTGCCCAGCGCACTGGGATTAATACTGAAGCTAAACTGCTGTTATTGACCTTTGCTTTTGAAACCTTAGACGCCATTGCCGTTGAGTTCCGTACTCACTGGCATAATCAAGCTTCGAGACAAGCCATTGCAAGACTGGGCGCTAAGCAAGATGGTGTATTGCGAAATCATAAGATTCTTAAGGACGGCACGATCCGCGATACCGTGGTGTATTCCATTATTGATACCGAGTGGCCAACGGTGAAAAACAGTCTGCAATTTCGATTGCGACAACGACCGTCAACACTCTAATGATAAATAGGAAATGCCCATGGCAAGCATCATAACTCGAGTAGATGTGACTCATGTCCATGAGGTTGCAGTGTTATTCAATGAGTACCGACAGTTTTATGGGCGTAGGGATGATCTCGCGGCTGCGGAGCAGTTTATTCATTCAAGAGTGTCAGATGGCTCATCGGTGATATTTATAGCTAAGGATAATCAAGGGCTTGGATTAGGTTTTGTTCAAATGTATCCCAGTTTTTCATCGTTACGTTTGGCCCCTATGTTGATCCTCAATGATGTGTATGTGACTCAACATGCCCGATGTGTCGGTATTGGGCGGGCATTAGTGCTACAGGCCGCCAGTTATGCCAAAGCGCATAATATGAGTTATTTGATGTTAGAAACACAGCAAAAAAACCAGCGCGCGCAGGGCTTGTATGAAGGTTTAGGGTTTGTGCGTAACCAAGATTTTTATATCTACGAACTTGAGCTCCACCGAGGGCTTGAGTAGGTTTATTTATGGCGATTAAAAGGAAAAGTAACATGTTAACTCAGGTAAAAACGTTAGTATTAGGTGGTTTAGTCTTAAGTGCCAGTACTGCAGTTTGGGCTGATGAAGCAGAAAAAGCGTTTAGTAAAGAAGCCATTGAATGTGCCGCTTACTATCAAATTAGCTCAGAAGCCATTGGGGCGATGAATGCACCGCAAATGCAGGCCGTGGGTGAGCGTTTAAAAAGTTCTAAAATTGAGTCTGAGAATTTAGCTAAGAAATACAGCTCTGAAGCAGAGGTCACTCAAGCGGTTGCCGATGCTAAAGCCCGTCAAATCGAGAGCTTAGGTGGGTCAAGCAACTTAGGTGCGTTAATGGGTAAATATAAAGAAGAATGTAAAAACCTGTTAGCCGATCCACAAAAGCGCTTAAATTATTGGACTATGGCGACTATGTAATCGTAGGTTTTAGTCAGGGTAATCGTTTACGGATTGTGAAGAGAAGGAGCCTGATGGCTCCTTTTTTTCGTTAAAGTACAAGCACTAAGGAGCTGATGGGGTCATTCATATTGAGTCGGTTTCCCCATAGATTTTAGCCTCGTTTGGTTTAGGGGCTTAGAACCAAGTTGCTTATTTTCGCTTGGCTGCAACTCAACCGCAGTTTTTAGGGTCTTAGTTACATGGTCAAGTATTTAAGCCTTGGGTTTAAATTCTCCCCAGTTTTAAATTCTTAATTCAGTTTACGATATTCAAAGATAATCACATATGAGTACTAAATGGGAGCACTATGGTATTAACAATAATGGCAGCGACTGTTTTGAGTGCTGGAGTCTGTGGCTACCATTTAATCTATGGTAAGCGGGTTTTATTGGCGCCGCTCTTGAAGGCAAATGTGTCACAGCAAAGCAAGCAAATGCTACTGTGCTTATTTCACTGCCAATCGGTATTTTTTGTGGTTTCAACGGCTGCACTTTTAGCCTGTGCACTAAAGGTGATCCCTGGGATGTATGCCTTTAGCCTGTTGTTATTCCTCGGGATGAACTATGGGATCTTTGCGATTTGGCAGTTTTACATTGCCACTCTGAGTCCACCCAATAGTGGCCAGATGATCATAGTGCAAGCGCTGATTTTCTTACTCATTGGTATTTTGGCTATGCTAGGGCCACTCTTGTCTGCCGCGTAAATTGCTCATGATAGTTTGTAAATCATCGCGATTGAAGCATCAGAGTTTGAAAAACAAACAGCGAATTATGGGGTTAATTGAATACCGTATTGGGCGGCGAGTTCAGCGAGTTTACCATTATTAATGAGCAGTTCAATCCAGTGTGAGAGCCTTTTGCTATCGAGCTGTGAACTGGGGTTGAGTAAAATGCCATTGGCGTATTTTTGGTCCCATTCATCTGATATTAAAAGTAATTTCCTCTCTTCTGGATGAGCCTTTAAATAATACTGTAGGTAAGAGTTAGTCACGGGCGCTAGGTCGGCGCGTTCACGTAGAATGCTTTCGATAGAGGCGTTATTGTGACTGACGAACAAGGGGCGAAATTGTTTTGCCAGCGTGTTCGCATCGGTTTCAAAGTGGGCAAACTGGTAGTGATATCCTTTGATGAACGCAATTGACTTGTTGGTTAAGTTTTTGAAATAGCTTTGGTTATGAGCTTTAGTTTTAAGTGCAATAAAGACTTCACCATCTATCATATGTAGCGGAATAAAATGAGTCGCTATTTTTTGCCATCCCCAAGCGGGATTCTCAAAGAGCATCATGTCGAAGCGACCTAAGGAATAGGCTTTATATCTGTGCTCAATACTGGTGACGGCAAATTTAAAGACAACTTCTTGTTGTACTTGATTTAATGCATTAATGATATCGAGTGTGAGACCTGTGTAACGGCCGTCTTGTTGTTGATGGACATAGGGAGCAAATTGATAACCACCGACATGAATTGTCGGAATTGACTTGGGAATCGCTGGCGACTGAACTTTATCTTGGGCGATAGCCGTGGTAAATGCGCTAATGCTTAAGGCTAAACAAAAGAGTAGACGACACAACTGGCTCAATATCATAGTCACCCCTTGTTATTTTTAGCATGAATGATTTTTTACAAGTATACACAATTTAATTTGTTCAATGCTGTCGATAAAGTGCGAATTTTAAATCTGTCATAGTAAGCTAGCGCAAACAGGATGAGGGAGATTTCACATTGAGCAAGATAAAATCTCAAGTGTGTGGTTGGGTTGAACAGGGACATATCACGCAAGAGCAGGCGAATAAGCTTTATCGACAGGTGACAGTCTTGCCGGATGGGTCGAGTTGGCGTCGCTTAATCGCTCATTTATTACTCTGGTTCGGTGCGTTAAGTTTTGCCTGTGGGGTGATTTTTTTCTTTGCCTATAATTGGCAATCTTTGGGGCGATTTGCCAAATTTGGACTGATTGAAGTGGCGATAATACTCGCTATCAGCGCATATGCTTGGCTCTATTATCGTGCCAACATTTATTCCCCTGTTAGTTCTTATCGTAAAGATAGCACTTTTGGTGCGACGAGCGCCAATGGCGTGCTACTGGCCGCAAGTGTGTTAGTTGGTGGCTTATTAGCGTTAGTTGGGCAAACCTATCAAACGGGCGCCGACCCTTGGCAGTTATTTGCGCTATGGGCATTTGTTATCTTACCCTTTGCTTGGGTGGCGGGATTTGATGGTTTATGGCTGTTGCTGGTGGGACTGCTAAACCTTAGCATAGGGATATTTCTGGATTCCTTTTCCCATTTCTGGGGATTATTTTGGGGCGCTCAAGGACAATTGCTGATCTTTATCTGTTTGAATTTATTTATCTATTATGCTTTTGTACTTTTAGACCACAAAGTCGCGGGGCGCTGGCATGCGCCAATCCTTGAATATGCCTGTTCATTGTTTGCTATGGGCTGTTTTACTTGGTTAATCACTTGGCTTATTTTCGACGATTTCCTTGAACGTGATAGCTTCAGTACTGGGATCTTCTGTGGTTATTTTACCCATCTGATATTCGGATTCGTTATTTTTCGTTATAGATTACCACGCATATATCCCTTGGCCTTGGGCGGTTTTAGCCTGATTGCCGTAGGCGCCGCGTTACTGATAAAGCTGATGTTTGAGGATAATGACCCCATAGGTGGATTTTTGTTTATTGGGCTTTATATCATTTTGGCAAGCACAGGTTTGAGTATTTGGTTGAGGGAGCTAAGCCGGAAACTTAAACCACAGTTTGTAAGAATCGCCACCCAAGGGAGCGTGGGCGTGGGAGATGTTCATGAGCAACAATAATGGTTTACAGGATAGCGAAATGATCACTCGACCCTGCACTGATAGTGTTACGTCAATCGACGCTTCGAGTGAATTAAGTCTAATCAAACACTGGCAAGCTTTGTATGCCGAAGGCAATGTTAGTGCAGCTCAAATGCCAGAAGACCATGATATCCCTTGGTATATTGCCACTATGCAGGCGTTTGCTGCTTGGATAGCGGCGTTGTTTTTATTGAGCTTCATGATGGCAGTGTTTGGTGCCATTTTTGAGCATGTTGAAGAAGATGTCATTTTATTTATCGGCTTAACCTATTTAGCCTTGGGGATTGGGCTGTATTTTTTACCGCGGCAACAGATTTTTATTGAACAATTTGCTTTTGCTGCCTGTTTGAGTGGTTTGATCAGTGTGGCATGGGGATTATTTGATTTAATTAACAATGATTTTAGCCTCACATGGTATCTCTGTATGGCGGGTATTACATTGTTATTGTGGGGCTTGATTGCCCATGGGCTAGCCCAGTTTGTATTCGCTTTTTGCTTAAGTTGGTGTGTGATTGGCCTGATGGCAAAATTTGAACTGCTCAATTTTAGCCCGAGTCTTTTTGCCGTAGTCATTAGTCTAGTGTTATTAAATATCAATCAGTTCGGGCGTCATTATCGCAGGGCTCGGATGCTCATCTATGGTTTCGCACTCGCGTTGCTTTCGTTGCAGTTGATGCACGCTTTTAGTATGGACAGTATTTTTGAAGCCTTATTTAGCCCTTGGCAGCAAAGCCTATGGCTGACACTGACTCATCTGTTGATTATTTTCGCTATTTGCGGATTTTTATTGGTGACAATCTTGCGCGAGCGCCAGCAATCACTAAGCTCACCAGCGGCGCTAGGATGTGTTATCGGTTTAGTCATCGTTAGCGGTTTATCCTTACCTATGCAGGGTTTATCAACGGCTATTCTATTGATCTTGCTTGGTCATTATTGCAACGAGTCTTGGTTGAAAGGTATGGGAATGGTGTCGGCGCTGTTATTTGTCAGCGGGTATTATTATTCCCTAGAGACGACTCTGTTACTTAAATCTGGTTATTTGATGGGCTTAGGCGCCTTGCTGTTGGTGGCAAGGTTAGTGATGTGGTGGTTATTTCCTGCCAATGAAAATGCCAAGGAGACTGTGTGATGGGCAATGTGATGGGAAAACTGTCGGCTTCACATAAATGGGCGCTTGGGCTCGTATTATTCACAACAGTGGCGATTCTCGCTGGCGTGAATTGGCGCATTTTCAAATTCGAACAACTGCTTAATCACGGCCAAGTGGTGCGTTTTGCATTAGCACCGGTCGATCCGCGCTCATTAATGCAGGGTGATTACATGGCGCTTGAATATGCAATCGCGCGCGATGTGCGTAGCGCCTTAGCGCCGCAACAAATGCAGGGGCAGTTATTGCTGGCTGTCGATGGGCAAAAAGTGGCGCGTTTTGTGGACTTTTATACCGACCAAGCACTCGGTAAAGATCAATTACGAGTGCAGTTTCGTGTCCGTGGTAATCAAATTAAATTCGCATCGAACAGCTTTTTCTTTGAAGAAGGACAAGCCGATCATTTTAGTGCAGCAAAATACGGTGAGTTTAGAGTGAATTTGCAAGGTGAGTTACTGCTCGTCAGTTTACTCGATGAAAAGCTTCAGCCCTTATAACCCAGTGTCATGATTGTCAGGATTGTCATCCATTTGTTCTGCTTACTTGATTAACCTTGATTTATTTCTAGCCGCACTGTGTAGTGCGGCCAGCATCTCCCGTACTGCTTTCTTCCTAGTTCTGATCGCTAAATCGCACGAATAATACCCACCTTAAGTTGCAACTTTGATGCAACCAATTTGTAACCTTGACCGCCTATAGTATTGTCAGTCTTCGAGGTGATATCACCTTGAAGCATCTAAGCGCATCAATTAAATACCAAATATTAAAACAATACATTTAGGGGTCTCAATGTTTAACACTAAAACTGTGCTGGCGTTAGCCATCAGCAGCGTTTGTGGGCTTGCCCATGGCGCGGATAATGTGATCATTTCTGAATACGTCGAAGGCAGCAGCAATAATAAAGCTATCGAACTGTATAACCCAACCGCGGGCGCTATTGATTTAAGCCAATACCAATTGCGCTTCTATTTTAATGGCAGCACAAATGTCGGCACGACCATTGCGCTCACTGGCTCATTAGCGGCGGGGGCGACTTATGTGGTTGCCGATAATGACTCTTCTGCCGATATCCTTGCGGTCACAAATCAACAGAGTAGCGCCAGCTTCTTTAACGGCGACGATGCGATTGAACTGACCTATCAAAATCAAGTCATTGATAGTTTGGGCCAAGTCGGTGTTGATCCCGGTGCCGAGTGGGGCAGTGGTGATCTCTCCACTCAAGATAATACCCTGCGCCGTAATCCTGATCTGCTAATTGCCGATCCTATCAGTACTGATGCAGTAAGCTTTAGCACTTGGCTAGGTTTTGCTAAGGACGATGTTTCTGATCTTGGTAAGTTCAGTGCGGGTACGCCAACCGATCCAGTCGACCCTCCACCAAGCTCTTTAGTATGCGGCGAAGAAGCCACAGCAATTCATGCGCTTCAAGGCGCGGGCGCTGCCAGCCCTCTCAATGGTCAAATTTTGGTGGTTGAGGCGGTTGTCGTCAGTAATCAAGAAGCCGGTCTTAAGGGCATTTTCGTGCAAATGGCTGATAACGAAGCCGATAGCGATCCCCAAACCTCGGAAGGGGTGTTTGTGTATACCGGCACTGCGCCCACAGCTTATGTGGCAGGCGATCGTATTCGTTTAAAAGCCAAAGTCACTGAATATCAAGGCTTAACTGAACTAACGACTTTATCTGATCACAAGTTGTGTGCCACAGGACAAACGTTACCAACGGCCGCGCTAGTGACCTTACCTGTTAACAGCAGTGATGATTTTGAGCCCTTTGAGGGCATGCGTGTTCGTTTTAGCCAAGATTTAGTGGTGAATGAAGTCTATAACCTAGGCCGTTATGGCGAGATTTCATTAGGCAGTCAGCGCCACTTTATTGGTACGCAGGTGGCTGCGCCGGGCGCGGATGCGCTGGCGGTGAGCGCAGCCAACCAACGTGACAGTATTTTATTGGATGACGGTTTAACGGCGCAGAATCCTGATCCTGTGCAATTCCCCGCTCCTGGTTTGAGCGCATCAAACACAGTGCGTGTAGGCGATAAAGCCACATCGCTTACGGGTGTAATGCACTATGGCTTTAATCTGTATCGCATTATGCCAATCGAAACGGTGAACTTTGTGGCGGAAAACCCACGCCCTGTTGCGCCCACATTGAATGAAGGTGGTAATTTAAAAGTCGCTAGCTTTAACGTGCTTAACTACTTCAATGGCGACGGCCAAGGCGCAGGTTTCCCAACCGCCCGTGGTGCCAATACCTTAAGCGAATTTGAGCGTCAAAAGGCGAAGATTGTCAGCGCCATGGTGGGCATTAGTGCCGATGTATTTGGTTTGATGGAAATTGAAAACGATGGCTTTGGCGCCAATTCAGCCATTGCTGATTTAGTCGCAGGTTTGAATGCTGCTGTGGGTGAAGCGCGTTACGCTTATATCGCGCCAACAGGCATGAATGCGATTGGCACCGATGCCATCACAGTCGGCTTGATTTATCGCAGTGATAAAGTCACGCCGCAGGGCGCTGCACGTATTCTATCTAGTGTAAATTCGCCATTAGATAGCGATCAACAGCCCCTGTTTGACGATAGCAAAAACCGTCCAATGCTGACGCAAGCCTTTAGCGTGAACGGCAGTGAAGAGGGCGTGGTTGTTGCGGTTAATCACCTTAAATCTAAAGGCAGTGAATGTGCGGGCGAACCTGATCTTAACGACGGTCAAGGCAACTGTAATATCACTCGTACCCGTGCTGCGACGGCTGCAGGTCAATGGATTAGCGAGCAATATCCAGATCAAGGCGTACTGCTGATTGGTGATTTGAACGCCTATGCGAAGGAAGATCCATTAACGGCGTTAGGTAACGCGGGCTTTAGTGAGCTGTTTGCCAAACTTGAAAAGCCAAATCCTTATTCCTATGTGTTCTCGGCTGAATCGGGTCAGTTGGATCATGCTTTAGCAAACGCTGCCCTGTTGGATAAAGTGGTGGATGTGACGCAGTGGCATATCAATACCGACGAACCACGTGTATTGGATTACAACGAAGAGTTTAAGACGCCCGCTCAAATCCAAGACTTATTCGCAAGTGATGCTTACCGCTCATCGGATCACGATCCTGTGGTGATTTCACTCTTACTTGAAGCGGAAAAAGTCGCGCCAGTGGCCAGTTTCACTCAAGTGGTGAATGGCGCTGCAGTGCAACTGACATCTACTTCAAGTGACAGCGATGGACAAATCGTGTCTGCCGAGTGGAGCTTTGGTGATAACACAGTGGCAGTGGGTGAGGTAGTGACTCACAGTTACAACCAAAGCGGCGAGTATCTGGTCACGCTAACTGTGACTGATAATGACGGCCTAACCCATAGCACGTCGCAAATGGTGACAGTGGTTGCTGATAATATGAAACAACCACCCGTTGCGCAAATTCAGCGTATCAATCTCGGTGTTGTCGATATGTTTATTTCGACTAGCTTTGATACCGATGGCGTAATCAAGCAACATAAATGGACGTTCGACAATGGCACTCGCGCTAACGGTCAAGTGGTATTACGCCTTGCCCGCCGTGGACAACACACAGTTGAACTGACCGTTAAAGATAACGACAAGTTAACGGATACTACGACGCTGACGTATCGTTAAGCCAGTCTTTTTATTCCGTTGATTCTTAAGTGATTCAAAGCCCGCAGCCGCGGGCTTTTGTTTTTGCCTAAAAGCAAGATAACTTTGTCGTCAGTTGCTGTGACGCATCAATTGTCATTGTTTCCCCAGTGACTCGTCACCTCTTTATTTAACAAGAAGCCTCCCTGAGGGCTCTAATAAAATATCCCTGTTTTAGAAGGTTACAGGTGCAACAATGCCAATCTTAACTAACCCTTCTGCTGTTCGTTTAGCTAAAAAGCTATTGCCCCATTGCTCGTTAGCAATGTGGCATCTAGCTCACTTCAACATCTGTATAATGGCCCAATTTTAGTAATGTTACAGAGCTCTAGCCTTATCAATTACCTTCGCCTATGAGAAAATGTGGTATGAGTGTTAGCCTGAATGCTGTTATTCAAGGTCGATAATTAGTCTGACGTGAGCATGTAAAAATGAGAAAGCTAAAACAATATCAAGTTATTACCCATCAAACTGTATATAAAACGCTACCGAAAAAAAGCAAATTCCTATAGCATCATTTGTACCAATTGACATGGATGTGGCAGCTGCTAAATCCAACAAGCGATTTATATTCTGCAAACAGCGCAGAGCATAAATACTAAGACGTTAAGTGCTTAAGGAGTGAGTTTGGAAATTACCGATTTCTTTCCCGAACAAGGGCATATTCAGAGACTTTATTGTGATGCATGCCAAGGTCATTTAGATCTTGTTTTTTCTGATTTCCATGAACTTGTTACAGGTGTGGATATTGAAATAAAGGGGCTTCCGATGCTCTACTGTGGATTATGTGACAAAAGCTTATTTCCTGATGATTCTAAGTTCGCAGTGATCTATTTGCATGAGCAGGCATTTAAAAAATCTAGTAACAAGGTGACTGTTACACGTAATAAAACAAACCAAGATTTCGGTTTTGGTGTTGCTCCATTCATTTACGATTCAGACGACTATAAATATATTCCTGGACTTAAGCGGCCATGGGATGAAGGTTTTCTTACACCAGTATTTTTTAATCGAGAAGTACTTTTAAAATATGATTCATCCCCAACTTATCGATTAAGCTTTGCTTCAACCACATATGGACAGATACGGAGAGGTGATGATTTTTCAATGCCATTTGGCATTAATAAAAACGGTAAGGTTGTTATGTGGCTGGGCGACATTGCTCGCCTTCCTGATGCTGAACAATATTATCTCCGCTCTGAAAATATCGCATCAGATCACTCTATAGGTTCAGAATTTTACGATGGGCAAATAGAATGTATTTTTACCGACTTATCTAAAGAAGATGCATTATTTAAAAGTCGCTCAACGTTTCTGGAAGCCTGCTTCAATAAATTTGGTATAAAAATAGCCCACCTAGATAGTGAGGTGTTTGATCTTTCAGTGTCTTTTAACACGCCTGTTGTAGACACTGAAAAAGAACGAAGACACGTAGCGGATACGCTTAATAAGATATACCTTGAGTCGTTTGATAATGAAGCGTTGGGCGATGTGATTTCGCAATTAGGTGGAGATCCCAAAAACCTTGGTAGTATTAAGCGATTGCAAAAAACGATTGAGCTGTAGTGGCACACTAATTTTGGCCACCTAAATAGAGGTGATATTATTACCTCGTAGATGACTTTAGGTGAACACATGAGATCGACAACCAGAAAAACATTTAGTGCTGAATTCAAACTTGAAGCAGCCCAATTAGTCCTCGATAAAAACCATAGCATCATCGAAGCTGCAAAGGCGATGAACGTAGGTAAGTCCACTATGGATAAATGGGTGAGACAGTTAAAACTAGAACGCCAGGGTGGCACACCAAAAGCATCTCCGATTACCCCTGAACAAATTGAAATCCGTGAGCTGAAGAAGCAAATAGCTCGTCTTGAGGAGCACAATCTTATCCTAAAAAAGGCTACCGCTCTCTTGATGTCAGACTCGATGAACAATTTACGCTAATCAGCGCACTCAAGCAGAGCCACTCTATTCTCACAATTTGTAATGCATTCAAAGTACATCGAAGTAGCTATAAGTATTGGCTAAAAAGAAAAGAACATATTGATGCAGACTTTACTATTTTATGCAGTGAAGTGAAGGCCGCACATCATATTAGTCATGGCTCTGCCGGTGCTCGAACGATAGCGCAATTAGTGACTAATAAAGGGATTGGTCTCAGTCGTTATCGAGCCCGTAATCTAATGAAAAAGCTTGGGTTATTAAGCTGTCAGCAGCCTAAGCATTCTTATAGGAAAGCGACACAAGAGCATGTTGCAATCCCCAATACGCTAAATCGACAGTTTGCAGTAACTCAACCAGATCAAGTGTGGTGTGGCGACGTGACGTATGTTTGGGTCGGTAATCGCTGGGCCTATCTAGCCGTTGTTTTAGACTTATTTTCCCGCAAACCTGTTGGATGGGCTTTGTCATTATCACCAGATAGTGAGCTGACCTGTAAAGCTTTGAAAATGGCATTTGAGTTAAGGGGTAAGCCTGAGAATGTGATATATCACAGCGATCAAGGTTCGCATTACACGAGCTTGAAATTCAGACAATTAATATGGCGTCTTCAGATTGAGCAAAGTATGAGTCGTCGCGGGAATTGTTGGGATAACGCACCAATGGAGCGTTTCTTTAGAAGTTTGAAATCTGAGTGGATACCCGCCAATGGTTATGGGAATTTTACAGAAGCAGATAAAGAGATCACAAATTACATCACTGGATATTACAGTGAGACCAGACCCAATCAATATAATGGTGGGTTAACGCCAAATGAGTCAGAACGTTTATATTGGAATGACTCTAAAATCGTGGCCAATTTTACTTGACCACTACAAACTCATGAAATAATATCTCTTCGTTATCCTATTGGGGATATAGTTGGAGGCTCTGATATACATTTTTGCCATACATCGGAGTGGCGGGAAAGCCATGTAGATGGTCTCCATATATACTACAACCCCTTTGCGGAAGTGCCGCTCGATAGAAAGTTGCTCAATACCATGCAAATAACCCAAAACAGCTACGATACAAAGGCTAACCACTCAATTCAAATCCATCATGATGGGTGTTTGGTTTCTAGGCAAGTTTACACAAACGACGGACAATAATTCGCCTAACACAGAATTATGAACAGCCTCTTAGACAATGAATTTCGCGCGCTGTTGGGTGCCCGTTAACAAACGAACTGGAAACTCGCGGCGTTTCCAGTCCCATTGAGGCGTGGTGGTTGTTGTGTTTGAGTTTGGGGGAATGCGTTGTCAGTCCCTTAGGCGAGAGTTAACCCATAGAAATTTTTATCCGAAATTCACCTGATACAGTCGACGTCCTGACACGCTTTTGTCCCAAAGCGTGCTGCGTAACGCTTTTAAATCTACAGATTACGCGAATGCACGAAAGGTGAGCCATGGTGATTTGTGAGACGACCGTCCGCCCCATGGACGGGGCGGTCGAGCATCCAAGGATGGACTGGCTGCGAGTCGACGAGCGAATGCCATGGCAAGCCTGTGCGAGTGGATACCCGTAAACGCTAAACTTCTAACAACTGAAATTACTGCTCCCCAAACACTACTTTTCAACACATTTCTGTCCCAAAGTATGTTGCGTATGTCTTTAAATCTACAGATTACGCGAATGCACGAAAGGTGATCCATGATGATTGGCGGACTTGAACAACATCCATGCTTAACTGCCAGTTCGCCCTCCATGGCTCTCGTTCATAAACTTAGAATCCCTAGGCTTCTATTCACCCTGTCGACGAGCAAATACGATGGCAAGCCAATATGAGTAGGTCAAACCAATAAGCGCTCCACGATTTAAAATGGCTGGCCTAATTTATTACCCATCATTTTATCTGTCATATTAATTAGTTTTTATTGGCAATATATATCTATTAAAGCTATATCATTTAGTTTTTCACTGAGTCGCTTGGGACACTAAAAAATGAATTCTGAAGTTTTGAAGTATGTGAACGAGCATCAGCTTTCGTCTGTAATGAATAAAACAAAGTGGTGCGAGCTTGAAAAGGCATTAAATGGATCTGAAGACTTTATTCCCTATGTGCGATACAAATTGATTTATGATGAAAACCCTAATGCAGGTTTTACTGCTGTGTGGTGGCACGAGTTACTTGAAATAGCAGAAACCATTGAGTGGTTAGAAGTTGATCCATTCAAAAGAGAATGGCTAGGCCGATTAGTGGCGGATCGAGTGACGGACTTTTCTGATGTTGTAAGCGCGCAATTAGCCCAATATTCAATTCCTTATTCGATAGAAAATGGTATGTTTCGGATTTGGGGTTATCTGAGGAGGGATGAATCTCCAGAATTTATCTAACTGAAGAGTTTTATCTCTGTAAGTTACTTATTTTCAAGCTAAAACCACTCAAAACTGAGACGTCAATACTGATTGTTGGGATTGAGCATAGAGACAAAAGACATTAAAAAAGTGCTTTATTTTTCAATAAAGCACTCATTTTAAAGCGACTCAAGCACTCGTTAACCTACTGAACACACTACTGATTAAAGTACCGATCAAAGTACTATGTAGAGTGGCCAGCCGAGGAGGCCGACGAGACCTTCTTTATGTTCGAATCTTTCTAAGCGTTCGGGTGAAGCGTCGCTGAGTAAGAGTTCGCGGTAGCTTTTCGCAAAGTGCAGAGTACGCAGTAGGGCGGGGGCAAAGTTTTTGCCGAGATCTTTACTGATGGTTTCAGCGAGTTCTGCGGGTAATTCTGCTAACGCTTTCTGGGTTTCCAATTCGATATGCTCACGGGTAAACCATTCCTCTTTTAAGGTGATTTTGCCGATACGCTTTTTCAAATCCTGTCTGACTTTGGCGCCATCAAACAACAATCGATACAGTACCGCTTCTGCTAATACACTCTCTAGATTGAGAAAATCTAGTGGATCATAGCTCGATTGCGCGTAAAACTGTGCCAATAGGGCCGCTATCGACTGTTGGCGTTGATGTTCAAGCAGGGCATCTTGATAGGCTTCATAGCCTAACCATTCTTCCGCATCGGGTGGGCTGGACACTTGTTCAAGCAAGAACTTGTCGACATCGCCGTACAGTGACTTGCCGTTGACGAGTTTATGCTTGCTGACAGTGCTGAGCATGCTCCAGCCTTTTTGGAAGCATTTGACTACGCCATCGGCGGTGATCAACAGGCGTATCGCCTGCTGCAGGTTTTGGTTTGATAATTCCATCAAACCAAGACTCACCACACCAATGACATCGTGCGCCGCTTGTTCGAGCAGGTGCATTTTGTACTTGTTGTAAAACTTATCGGCCAGTTTGAGGCTCATCAAAATGGCTTTGGATTTGATTTGTGACAGCTGTTCACCGCTCAGCGTTTCGTCTGCTTGGCCTTGGATCAATACCTTGCTCAGGTAGGGTCCTTGATCTACATCACGCAGTACCAGTTGCATCAAATAATTCCTTAATCCAAAAAGCTAAACATATCATCGACTTCAGCGTATTCATCCGTCACTTGGTTTTTCTCTTTGGCTTGAATAACCAGCTCGTTGACAAACTTGCTGATGATCATTTCCCAACCTGAGCTTTCGTTTCGTAGCAGACTCTTAATGGCTTTTTCAACATCGGGCGCGAGCTCGTGGATCAAGGCCATTAGGCTGCGTGGGTCGTCTATGCTAAGGCTGTGTGCATCTTCACTGGCGACGCGGCTGTCGTAGCCGATGGTTTCAGTGTCTTCTTCATCATCGTAGAGATCTGTGTAGCCGTCTTCATCTTCATGCTTTTCGCCTAACATCATTTCGATGAAAGGGATCGACAGGTAGAAGAGGCCCGCTGGATCTTCGGCAATACATTCTAGAATCGCAGTTTGCTTTTCTTCGCTATCTTGGATGCGAATTAAATAGGTCAAAAAATCAAAGGTATGCTGAATAAGTTCTTCGGCATTGTTTTTGATTTTTTCTTCCCAGTACAAAGGTTGCTGACAGACGATGTCGCGAATTTGTTCTGGGGTCATGAGTTCAGACATGATCGAAGGGCAAGAGATATCATGGTGACTGTTGATTTGGGTCAGCGTGACGATATCCATGTGTTCGATAACTTCGACTAATTGCTCGTCGCTCATGGTATTTGCAATGATTTCAAAGCGTTTGCTCGCTTGTTTTGGCTCTACGTCCGCCAACTCTTTAATTTCGGCGACGGTAATCTCAATGAGACTAGTGTTCATTAGCGGTCCTCATCATCGTAGTGATCGTAGTAGCCATCTTCCTCTTCACCTTCATCATCGTCGTCGTTATCTGAGGTGCCAACATAATCGTTGTCATCATCTTCATCGTCGTGATGTTTTGCTGCTGGCGTTGCTTTACCTTGAGTTTCAAGTAAATACAGCACGGCGCAGCTTTCAATCAGTAAGGTTTCCGAGTAACCACGCACGGCTAACACTAAAGGTAAATCAGCATTGTTAAAGCCAATCGTGACTTTAAACTCATCCCACTCGGGTTGAGTTGCCGTGTTTATCCAATGTGCCCACTTGAGTTTGGCTTCGGCGGGAAACTTAATTCGACCGTAAAGCGCGACAGGCAGGTACTCAGGCACAGTATCGAGCATCTTAGGATCGGCTTCTAACACCTTTTTGATTTGGCTAGTAAATTGTTCTAGCGCTTTAGGTGTATCGGGATCGTCGTAGGACTCGATATTGTCGTAGGCATTATTTTTTAGCTCATTAATGCGTGAGATATTCAGTTTTTTGACCATTTGACACTACTCTAGAAAACGCTCAAGGATAAAATTGATCCCACAGCTCGCGCATGGCGCTCGCGGGATCGGTCACTATGACGTTATTGAAATCTTTGATAAACGCATTACGTCGCTTAGGATCGGACAACACATCATAAGCATTTTTAACGCGTTCAAGTTGTACGGCGGCTTGCTGCTTTTCCTCTTCCGAGGCGCCTAACAACTTGTCGGGATGATATTTGTTTGACAGCCGTCGATAGGCTTTTTTAATGTCGTCTTCTTTGGCACTGGGTTTTATACCAAGCACACTAAAGTGGTTAATCATACTTGTACCTGCAGGCGATGGGGCTGATATCGCGAGATAAAAAGGGTTTGACTCTGATTATCTTTAAATTCGTGGAATTATGATTAGTCAGCCGTGGATGATAGCAGAAATCCCCACCCAGCGGCAAACGCGCGAGCAGGAATTTGTGCTTTAGTGGAGGGCTAAAAATCCTTTAAACTTTAATCTGTTGTGGCGCATGGATTAAGTCAACCGCTATGCTGTTGAAATCCCGTTACCTAGCCAGATTGACAGCTAACTTAACCTTGTTTTTAGGCGAGATAATGGCCCTCGATTAAGGGCATGTTTTAGCGCCGAACAGTGCCGAATCCTCGCTAAACGCATTCACACAGAGCTAACCCACACTCGGCTCGACTACGTTCGGCTGAGTTAACGCCGTAACCGCTAAGTCAGACTAGACACTAAACGTAGGTTCATCCCAAGGGTGAGCATTTGTTTTTGTTCTCGCTGTAAATCTTTCATAAACAAGCTGATTTTCCGCTTATGGCTTGGTAGTACTAGCATGAGTCCATCGGGGATCACTTTAATATGATCTAAGGTCAGCGTCTTAGCGATACGGCCAAGATTGAGCAAGACAGCGAGCCTAAGCAGGCAGAGTAGGCGATTGAGCGTGAGCTTATGGTTGGGATCGAGTTCAGCGAGCATTAATTCGTTAGGCTTCTTTCTATGATTGGTGATAAGCCGCGCTAAATCCAGCTGTAATGCTTCGCTAAACCCAGGTAAGTCACTGTTACTGATAATGTAACCGCCGTGTTTGTGCAGGGATTTTGAATTAATGTGTAATCCGATTTCATGTAAAGTCGCGCTATAGGCGAGCAAGCGCGCATGGGGCCTTAATTGCCATTCGTCGGCGACCTGTTCAAACAAGGCCATAGCAGTGTCGCGTACCTTAGCGGCGTGGGCCATATCGATATGATAAAGCTGGGCAATACTGTCGACGGTGCGGTGGCGAATATCCTGATACTGACCAATCTTTGCCAGTTCATAGAGTACGCCTTCACGCAGTGCGCCTGGGCTAAACTCGAGCTTTTGTATCGGTAAGCGCCTAAAAAAGCTGATTAAAATGGCAAGTCCGGCGGGCACTAAGGGAATGCGTTTATCATCGACATTGGCAAATTGAATTTGGCTAATATGACCACATTTGATCAACTTGATTTTGAGCTGTTTGAGTCGTGGCAGCGTGATGGTTTCATCGCCGTGCTCTTCTTGAATTGCTTCGCAGATGGCTTTCACTGTACCTGAACTACCCAAGGTGAGTTCCCAGCCGCCCGCGAAATATTCCTTTGAGAGCGACGCGAACTGCTTATCAGCCGCACTTTGGGCATCGCGAAATGAGGCTGGGGTGATGAGCCCATCAATAAAGAAACGCTCATTGAAACTCACACAACCGCAGCGCAGGCTAGATAACTGAGTTGGGGTATTTTTCTGGCCGATCACCACTTCGGTAGAACCGCCACCGATATCGATGACTAAATTACTTTTTCCTAGCACTTGGCTTTGGGCAATACCGTTATAAATCAAACGCGCTTCTTCATGGCCCGAAATGACCTCCACCGGATAGGGCATGATGGCGAGCGCCGCCTCGATAAACTGATCGCGGTTTTTGGCGATTCTCAGAGTGTGGGTGGCGACTAATCGTACTTGCGCTTGGTCGAGATTGGAAAATCGTTGGTTAAAATCCCGTAGGCAATTGAGCCCACGTTCTATGGCGTCATTGTCGAGAATATTTTGCGCATTGAGCCCTGTGGCGAGCTGAACCTGTTGTTTTTCTTTATGTAAAATCTGCAAGCTGCCATCTTGCTCGCGGGCGATGACCAGATGAAAACTGTTCGATCCCATATCAATGGCGACAAAATGGCGCGATTTAGAGTTTGCGAGTACATTGCTGGGCGTAGCGTGTGACTGTGTGTGCGAATATGTGGTTACCAATCGGATTATCCTTAGGCAATCAAAGCGATATAAAGCCAGCGGTTAGCTGGCTTTGGCCCGTAACTCAGGTGTTATGTCAGGCTGAGTTTTCACTTCTCGCTCAGCGTCACCCTCATGGGTGGACATACGTAAGGCATTAAATTCTTGTAGTTGGCGCTTCTCATAATTAATCAGATATTGATAAATGGCAATTTGAGAACGCACTTTTCGTTTGTTACCGCGATTCCGATAAGGATTACTTTGTTCCTTGTTAATGACACGTGCTTTAGTGTTGTCATTGAACTGTAAGGATAAAATATCCATTATCATCTGTTTTAGGCGCAGATCATAAATCGGCACACTCACTTCAACGCGATTATCTATGTTGCGGCTCATCCAGTCGGCGGAGCAGATGAAGAGTTTGTTCTCTCCACCCGCGTGGAACAGCATCACCCGCGAGTGTTCGAGGAATCGGTCGACGATACTATAGACTTCGATGTTGTCGCTGATCCCCGGAATTTGCGGAATAAGCGAACACATGCCCCGAATAAGTAACTTGATTTTGACCCCAGCCGCCGAGGCTTCATAGAGCTTTTGTACTAAGGATTCATCGAGTAAGTTATTTAATTTTAAGGTAATCGCCGCCTTCATATGGCTCTGGGCATTAACGATTTCATTATCAATTAAATGGCTCAGTTTTTGTCTGGCATCGTAGGGCGACACAATTAAATGCTGGAAATTATCGCGGCGATACGGATGTTCAATCAAGTCAAATACTTGCTCCACTTCTCGGGCAATTTCTTGATTGGCGGTGAACAGCGACAAGTCAGTGTAGACCCGCGCTGTGCCTTCGTTAAAGTTGCCAGAGCCGACGTGACAATAGAGTTTGATTTCCCCTTGTTCTTCGCGGCCAATCAAGCACAACTTGGAATGTACTTTTAAGCTGGTGATACCGTGGTGAACTTTGACGCCCGCTTCGGCCAAGATGCGGGTCCATTCGATGTTGGATTGCTCATCGAATCTGGCCCTGAGTTCAATTACGGCGGTGACTTGTTTGCCGTTTTTCACTGCATCGATAAGCGATTGCATCACATGGGATTTTTTCGCCACTCGATATAAATTAATTCGAATAAAGCGCACCGCCGGATCGTAGGCCGCTTGGCGCACCATTTCGGTAAAGTGGGAAAACTTATGGTACGGATAATTGAGCATGATATCGCCCATCCGAATCGCATCGAAACTGTTGGCACTGCGGCCAAAACCTGCACTATTGAGCGCCGGTAGTTTTTCGTTTTCGAGGTAGTCGCGGCTCGGGTTGGGGAAGGCGATAAAGTCTTTAAAGCTGTGGTAACGCCCGCCTGGGATCAAACATTCGGTCGAGCTGATGTTCAGGTTTTCTTTGAGCATCACTAACATGTGTTCAGGCATTTCTTTGTCATACACTAAGCGCACAGGCTCTGCGGTAAGACGTTTTTTCAATCCCTTGGTCATTTTCTCAAGCTGGGTTTGTTCAAGCTCGTCAGTGATATCAAAATCGGCATCGCGGGTTAACTTCATCGAATACACTTCGATAGCATCGTACTCGAAGAAGGGGCCAAAGAGTTCATCGACGCAGTGGCGAATAATGTTATCTAATAAAATCAGATATTTTTTCGCTTTACTCTTTTCGGCTGGGAGTTCGATAAACCGCGGTACATTTTTAGTCGGCACTTCGACTAAGGCGTATTGGCGACGCGCCTTAGTGAATAAACACACGCATAAATAGGTGGCGTCGTCGTTGATTTGCTTGATCAGATCGCGATTATTATTGACCATAAGCGGCGCGATATGGCGTTTGAAATGGTCTCTAAAATGCTTTTTCAGCCAGTCGCTGTGGAACTCGCTTAATTGTTTCTCATTGATTAACAAAATATTACGACGTACAAGTTCGCGCATTAAATCCGTGTATATGCCATCGAACCTTTCTTGCAATGCCATCACTTTCGATTGGATCTTGGCCATTAAATGGCGGCTATTACTGCGACCTTCCTGCAGGGATGACAGCAAAATGGAGCGTCTGACCGCAGCCACACGCACCCTAAAAAACTCATCCATGTTATTGGAAAATATCCCTAAAAAGCGGACTCGCTCCACTAAGGGAACATTGTGATCGCAGGCTTCTTGCAATACCCGCTCATTAAAAGACAACCAAGAGAGTTCTTTATCAATCGAAAGTTTATCGGTATTCGGGGACACTGCACAGCTCCTTTAAGCAAGCGTCATGGCGCAATATACAATAGCATTCATCCGCCGTTGTGCAATCAGATTTACTGCCGACAAGTGAAGGAATTTCAATGATAAATATTGCGTACACGCCAAAATCAGTCTGGGATTTATCTGGGATAAAGATACGAGGGAAATATGTCAACTTGATGACGAGTGTGACAGAAATATGACCTTATGATGATCATCTTGGATTGAGCTCAAACTCAGTTCGTGTTACTGCGATTTAAGTCTTGAGAAACTGTGCAAGCGCGGCTTCCTTGAGGATAAATCCGTCAGTGTTAACTCCTTGGGCATTATCGCAAACTATGTTATCTTGCTCGGCTTTTTTATCGCGGGAGTAAAAGGTATGTTTGTTGGATTTGATTATGGTAGTGCTAACTGCGCCGTAGGGATCATGCTGGATGATGGTGTGCAGTTATTGGCGTTATCAGAGGAATCAGCTTATTTGCCTTCGACCTTATACGCGATGGACAGGGAACTGATCGCCGAGGCGGTTTATCGTGGCCTTCCCACTGAATTGAAAGCCGATTACGCCAAAAAGCGCGCCGCGCAATTGAGCCGTGCCCGTATGGTGCGCCATGAGTTAGATCTCGATGCTGATGTTCAGGCTGTATTTGTTGGCGAGCAGGCGGTGAGCGCGTATTTAGAGATGCCGGAGGAGGGATTCTATGTCCGTTCGCCAAAATCCTTTTTAGGCGCGACAGGGCTTAGACCCGAACAAGTGGCCCTGTTTGAAGATATTGTTACCTTGATGATGCAGCACATTAAAGTGCGCGCCGAATCTGTGTTGGTTGAAAAAGACCTTGTGAAACAGGGTAGCACTGCGATGATCACCCATGCGATTATTGGTCGTCCGGTGAACTTTCAAGGCATAGGTGGTGAAGAGAGTAACCGTCAGGCCGAAGCCATTTTGACCTTAGCGGCAAAACGCGCGGGTTTCATCGACGTTGATTTTCTGTTCGAGCCGTTAGCGGCGGGGATGGATTATGAAGCGACCTTGACCGACAACAAAACGGTATTGGTCGTTGACGTAGGCGGCGGTACAACGGACTGCTCTGTGGTAAAAATGGGACCCGCCCATAAACAAAAAGCGGATCGCAGTGAAGATTTCCTCGGTCACAGCGGCCAGCGGATCGGCGGTAACGATCTCGATATCGCCCTTGCAATGAATGCCTTTATGCCGCATTTTGGTTTAGGTTCCTTGATGATCAATGGCAAACCTATGCCCAGTAAAACCTTTTGGAATGCGGTCGCAGTGAATGATATTAGCGCCCAGCGAGAATTCAGTACCTTAAGTAGCCGTAAATTGATTGATGAATTGGTTAAAGAAGCCGAGCAGCCACAGTTACTGAAGCGATTGTTAAAGGTGCAACAGCAGCAGTTAAGCTATCAACTGGTTCGCCAAGCCGAGCGTGCGAAAATTGCACTGTCAGATACCGATAATACTGATGTTAATCTGGATTTTATCGAAGCGGCGCTGCACGCAGGTGTGAGTCGTGAATTGTTTGAAAATGCCATTGAGCCGTCGCTGACGAAAGTGGAAGCTCTGATGCACCAAGCGCTCGCGCAAGCTGCAAAAACTTTGGCTGCAACAAATGTCGCGGTAAACCGCTCAGCAACAGAGGATTTATCCGCTGAAGCAGAGTGTAAACCCGATGTGATTTACGTGACGGGTGGTACGGCACGAAGCCCTGCGATTTATGCGAAAATCGCTGGTATCTATCCCGATATTCCGGTCGTGGTCGGCGATCACTTTGGCTCAGTGACAGCCGGATTAACCCGCTGGGCACAAAAGCTATTCGCTACGCATTAATATATAAGCGCTAACATATCAGCACTAATGTAAAAGGATGTATGAATGAAAACTCTGTTGAAGTGTGCGTTTGCGGCCTCTGTAGGTCTATTGCTTGCGGGTTGTGGTGACGATGTGGGTAAGGTGAGCTTAGGGCTTTTTACCACTAAAGATGTGATTATTGATGCTAAAAACGATCCTAAAATACCTGGGGTGACTTGCCATATCAGTCGTATCGAAGCCAATTTAGATTTTGCTGATCCGTCCGATATGGGGATCAGTTGCCGTCAAACTGGGCCAATTACTGCGGCCGATCTGGCGAAGATAGACATGGGGAAACACGGCGAAGTGATTTTCACTGAATCCCTGAGTATTTTATTTAAGTCATTAAAAGTGCGCCGGATTTATGATGCACAAAATCAGACTCTGTTGTATTTGTCCTATTCGACGAAAGAGACCAATGGCAGCCATAAACATGCGCTCTCAACAGTGCCGCTTTATGGCTCTGCGGCTTGGGTCGATCCTGCATTAAGTATTGGAACGAAAGCGCATTAATCGCCCTAGAGTTTATGATTTAGCGGTTTATTTGCTATAAGCATAATGATATTGCAGTAAACATTCGTATTTGTGTCAGTATCGATAAGAGAAGGGGCGGAATATTTATTCCGCCCCTTTTTTATATTCAGCTAGCACTTAGCACATTAAATATCGTTACTTAGCTTTGGCCGCCAATACAGCGTTAAAACGTTCAAACCCAGCACTGAGATCGGCGATTAAATCAGCGGGATCTTCTAAACCAATATGTAAACGGATCAAAGGTTTGCTCGCATCCCATTGCGTTGCTGAGCGGATTTTTTCAATACCGAAAATGCCGAGGATTAAACTCTCGTAGCCGCCCCAAGAAAAGCCCATCTTAAAGTGACTCATATTTTCAACCAGTGCGGTGACGGCATCGGCATCGCCCTGTTTTAAGATAAAGGAGAACAAGCCGTTGGAGGCACTAAAGTCGCGTTTAAAGAATTCGTGCCCGGGGCATGTATCGAACGCGGGGTGACGTAGATGATCGACTTCTGGCCGGGTTTTCAACCAGTTGGCTACTTGCAGGGCATTTTTTTCATGTTGTGCCATACGCACGCCTAAGGTACGTAGGCCGCGGGCAGCAAGGTACACATCGTCTGGCGATGTGGTTTGTCCCATCAAATAACTGTGTTCACGTAATTGTGGCCAGTATTTTTCGTTGGCCGTGGCCGTGCCTATCATCACATCCGAGTGACCGACGATGTATTTGGTCGCCGCTTGAATTGAGATATCTACACCCATTTCAAAGGGTTTGCTATTGATGGGCGAGGCCCAAGTATTGTCCAGCATAGTGATCAACCCATGTTTGTGGGCGATGCGGCACAAGGTCGGTACATCTTGCACTTCCATGGTGATGGAGCCCGGAGACTCTAAAAACAGAACCTTAGTATTGGGGCGAATGAGGTCGCGAATGCCTGCGCCAATCAGCGGATCGTAATAGGTGGTTTCGATACCAAAACCGCCGAGAATATGGGTACACAGATCCCGCGTTGGCTCATACACGCTATCAACCATTAACAGGTGATCGCCCGTTTTTAAAAATGACAGTAGCGCCGCACTGATCGCCGCAGCGCCAGAAGGATACAGCGCCGTACCGACGCCACCTTCTAGTTCGGCAATCGCGGCCTGAAAGGCAAAATGGGTTGGAGTGCCACGGCGGCCATAAAACATCTCGCCATTGGTTTTATTTTTCGCGGCGTGGCGCATTTCATCCATGGTTTCGAAGACGATAGTCGAAGCACGAAAAACGGGCGGATTGATCACGCCTTTGGTCCATTTTTTGTCTCGACCTAAGCTGACGATTTGGGTGGCTTGATGATGTTTATCTGTCATTGGATCATTACCTTGGCATTTAGGTTGAACGAATAGGTTGAACAATTAGGGAGAATAATTGGCGTTTCTTATCGATTGTTATGGCGGTCATCTTAGCATCTGCACGCATAAATGACAGGAGGCGCGTGATGAGTTTGGCTCATGTTATTGGCCTCCTGTATTTTAGCTGTTGAGATTATGACGCAGGGCTTAAAAGCTGTAACACGCTTAACTTAAAGCCCGCATGTTCTTAATTTAAAGGTAAGGTAACAAGGATATCCACACCATTATGTTCGCTGCGATTACGGGCAAGGATTTGTCCTTGGTGGAACTCGGCGACCAATCGCGCGATATACAGACCTAAGCCTAGGTGGGGTTTATCTTGGGCTTGATTTATCCGCACCGACACCATGGAATCGAAAATCTGCTCCGACATATCAATGGGCAGTTCAGGCCCTAAGTTACTGATAAGCAGAGTCGCTTGCTTACCCACTTGTGTGAGCGTGACTTCGATAGCACTGTCTTTATGGCAAAACTCAATGGCGTTGGCGATAAGTTTGTCCATTAACTGGGCGATATATTCTGGCACACCTTGCATCATCAGTGGTTGTTCGGGCACTTTCACACTAAAGCCTTGTTCTGGATAGGTCATTTGATAACCTTGCATACAACCGCTGACCACTTGGGAGAGTGGGAACTTAGTGATATCGGCCTGCGTTAAACTCTGTTCTAAGCGTGTTGCCTCGCTCATGTTGTTTAAAATCATGCTTAAGCGGCTGACACCTTCTTGGGCGCGGTCGACATATTTTTGCGTGTCTTTATCTAAGGTCTGCAGGTTTAAATGCTCAAGGGATGAACGCACCACAGCCACGGGCGTGCGCAACTCATGGGACAGGCGCGACGACATGTTTTCTAGATAGTGAGTGTACTGACCCAGTCGCCCCACAATGCTAGAGAAGCTACGGGACAGATCGCCAATTTCATCCCGAGCCTTCGACGGTTTGAGGTGATTACGGACACGGCCTTGGCTATCGATGGCGTTTTCGGCTTCATCGCGCAATTTACGGATGCGGTTAGAAATACTCGAGGCGAAGAAGAACAGCGCCAAGGTGCCCATACTCATTATGGTCAAAATCACGTTAAAGAGTTTTTCCAGCGCTCGGTTACGTAGAGTTCGAATTCCGTGGGTGGTTTCTTCGGCGACGACGGCACCCATCACATTGTTATCAATCCAAATGGGGCTCGCGGCGGCGAGTACCACAGCTTTGTTGTCTGGGGTTAACCGCCAAGTCGAACTTTGCTGACCCGCGAGGGCTTTTTGGATATGACTGCCGTCAAGCTCGGTGGAATCTTGTAAGGAATCAATAAAGTCTTTGGGCGGTTTAGTGAGAATTTTATAGTACAGCGGATGCAGATAATCACGCTTGAAGGTATCCCACAGCGCGGTACTCTTTTCATCTTCTAAGGTGCGGGTCCATACACTGTCATTAGCGCGAATGTCGCCGGATTTTGCCAGTACGCGACCGTGTTTATCGACTACCCAAATACGTGAGCTATAGTGGCTCATGCCTTTGATAATACTTTCAATTTCCGGTGATGGTACCAGCACAGTGCCGAGATTGTCGACCGTATCTAAGGCCGAGGTGCCGACAACTGCAGCGACATCACGGTATTTGCTGTCGTTGACATCGGCAATGGCAAATCCGAGTTTGCTGCCGACCATGTCTAAGGGAATACGCAGCTCGACATTGTAGCCCACATCTGTCGTCGCCCATTGTCCTTGGATACGTACCTCAGGTGTAACAGGCACAGTTTGCTTAGGATTAGCGGGTAATTCGAAGGCGCTGATCCAGCCGGGTTGAGTCGTGGCAACGATATAGCGTTTGAATTTATTGTCGGGCGCGAGTGTTGCAATCGAGAGATGATCGTTTCTATCGACACTTAGGGCATTTTTACCCCGCAGTACCACGGTTGGATCAATGACTTGAAAAAAAGCATACAGATAACCATCGTATTGGCCGACCATGTGGGTAAAGCTTAAGGTCAGGGGAGCGTTCGGATCGGCACGCATAATTTGGTGCGCCTCACCGTATTGGATAAATCTGTGCTGATATTCCTGCCATTCGTTGAGTTTGCCGTCGAGTAGAATCGCCCCCGCCAGTGGATAGGCGTATAGATCGCGGCTTTTTTCCACTTGCTTTAAAAAACTCGCTTGTCCATCGAACAATTTCGGCCGCTCGTGCAGCGCGGTGGCCAGTGCTTGAGTGGTGCCTTCTAAGGTGCGTTCTTGGCCGTGGCGAAGATACTTTTCCATTTCCCACACATATTGATACCCCAGCCAAGGTAGGCAGAGCAAGAACAGGCTAAGGCCGATGACTTTAGTGCGTAGACCAAAGGGGAAACGTGTCATAAGTTAGGGATCAGCATTAATGGGTTTAAAAGTTCATTCATCCAAGGTTATCTGGTTCAACGCCGCGCTTAAAGGTTGGTTAAGCCATAGATCAGGCCAAGCTGTCCCAGCGATAACCCATACCATAGACAGTATCAATACAATCAAACTCTGGCGCGGTAGCGATAAACTTTTTGCGAATGCGTTTCACATGGGAGGTGATAGTGCTGTCATCGACAAAGATTTTAGCCTCTTGCATTAATTCATGGCGACTGCGTACATGGCCTGGATGTTTGGCTAACGCATGCACCATCCAAAATTCGGTCACGGTAAGTTCGATTGGTAACTGGTTCCAATAGACTTGCATGCGATTGGCATCAATGGTCAGTGGGCCACGTTCGAGCAGATTTTCCTGCGCCGTTTGGCTGGCCGCAAGTTCAGAGCGTCGAAATAATGCGGCTAAGCGTGCGGTTAAATGGGGGAAACTCACTTCTTTGCTCAAGTAATCATCGGCGCCTAAACGCAGGCCACACACAGTATCAAAGTCACTGTCACGGGCGGTTAAAAAGATGATCGGCAGCGTGCTCGACATGGCGCGCAATGACTGACATAGCATAAAGCCGCCGTCAATTTCATTACCTAAGCCGATGTCGATAATGGCTAAATCCGGTAAACGGGTATTAAAGGCTAGCATGGCCGATGGTCTGTCGGCGTAGGTTTGCACGCTGTAACCGTGTTGTTGCAGCACGTCCTTGTAATTCTCGCGAATGGCCGCTTCATCTTCCACTATGGCGATACGCTTCATAGAGCCGTATTCCTATTGACTTGGGGGAGTAAGTTTTCGTGACTATACAGGATTTTACCCGAGAAAAAAGGCCACAAATGCAATTGCCATTTTGTTGCCACAATTGATAGTTGCATTGCCATTTTCCATCCCTGCTCATGCCATTCCACTTGTGTTTAATAGCCCCATTCAGTTTTGTACCCGTTTGACCTGATGTGGTGTTGAGTGGATTGCTTCAGGTACGAGTCCAAGCTCAGCTAATAATCAAAAGGAATGAGATGATGAAAAAGACACTAATTAATCTATTGGTTTTGAGTTTATTAAGCGCACCTGTAGCCAGTGTGTCAGCGCGGGTTTCACTGCAAAACCAAGTGATAGGACAAGACCTCACCCTAGAAAATGATGCCTATGTTAGCGGTATCGCGATGGATGACGAATACGCAAGCGAGGACGAACAACCGGAAGCCTTAATTGGCCTCGGTGGTGGAGCCTTAGTAGGGGCGTTAGTCGGTGGTCCAGTGGGGGCGATTATTGGTGCGTTCACAGGCACCTTAATTGGCAAATCGGTCAGCGATACAGACACACTGCACGTTCAGCAAAGACAGATCCATTTGCAAGAGTCCCAGTTATCCGAGTGGAGTGTAAAACAGCAAGCCGCCGAAAAACGGGCGAGCGAATATACCAAGGCGCAGCAAGAGCTGGATGAGTTGCTGTCAGCGCAACGTCAATTGCTCAGTGAACTCGCCTTGGGGCTTAGCGTACAGTTTCGTACCGGTTCCTCTGAGGTTGAATCGCATTTTTTGCCCCAATTAGATGATGTGGCTGAGGTGATGAATTTGTCACCAGAACTCAATCTTGAGCTGAAGGGTTATGCCGACCGCCGTGGTGATGAGAGTTACAACCAAGCCCTTTCTGAGCAGCGTCTACTGGAGGTGCGTGGCTACCTGATTAAGCAAGGCGTCACTGCCGAGCGTATGACCACTCAAGCCTTTGGCGCTTTATCGCCTTTGCAAGCCGACCAAGACAGAGAATCGGATGTGTTCGACCGCCGCGTGACATTAACACTACAGCCTCATTTGGCCTTGACGGCCAGGCACGCTGCTGACTAGCGGTCAATTTAAGTAGTCCATTTTACGTCGTTCATATTAACGACAACCAACATCAGTTCATATTTGTTAATAAAGGAAGCCTTTGTGATGATCACAGGGAAAAGGGTAAAAGAAGTGAGTGAAGCGGTAGCGGTATTGCTGATCAGTGCCGCCGTGTGTTGGGGTTTGCCCTTTGTGGCATTGGCTTCGCCGAATAGTACCGGCACATTATCTGCGCCACAGAATATGGCTTCGGCATTGGTCGGGCAAAATAGTGCTCACAGAACGGCAGAGTCACACATCATTAATTACGATGATATTACGCAGGGGCTGTTGCTTTATCGCCAGCCGAGCGGTGCATGGGTGCCATCTTTGCCGCTCGATACACAAGTGTCGATGCAAGTCTCTGGCTTAAGTAATCGCGTGAGCGTGAAACAGGTTTTTCGCAACAACACTGAATTTGTGTTGAATGGGCAATATTTGTTCCCGCTGCCCAATGAGGCTGCGGTGGATTCGTTGCGATTACATATAGGCCAGAGAGTGATCGAAGGGCAAATTCATCCTAAGGCCGATGCCAAGCAGATTTTTGAGCAAGCGAAAGCTGAAGGTAAACGTGCCAGCTTAGTGAGCCAAGAGCGGCCTAATATGTTTACGACCGAAGTCGCAAACCTAGCACCTCAAGAGGAGCTGATTGTAGAAATCAGCTATCAGGAGACCATTAAATATGAAGATGGTTTGTTTAGTTTACGTTTTCCGCTGGTGGTCGCGCCCCGTTATATTCCGGGATTAACATCGGATTCAAGTGCTAGCGACTCACATGATCCTATGGCACAGGTGCGCCAATCAAGCCGAGTGACAAGTTCGCAGGTGTTTGATGCTGACCGGATTGTGGCACCAGTGCGGGACGGCGCCAGTGGACGCGATCCTGTGCTGAAGGCAGACATTCAAGTCTTACTCGCAAAGGGGGTTGATAAAGCGTCCATTGAGAGTCCTTACCATGACATCAAACTCAAGCAAGACAACAGCGGCGCGGTCGATGTATCGCTGGCGCAACGTGTGCCCGCTAATCGGGATTTTGTGTTGCAATGGCGAGTACAGCAGGGCACTAGCCCAATGGCTTGGGTGTTTAATCAGCAAGGTAAAACCCATAAGCTCGATGGCGAAAATCGGTCTCAGGATACACTTGAGACAAGTAAAACCAGCGGCGTAAATGATGATAATTACAGTCTCGTCATGGTGTTGCCTCCTAAGGTTGAAAAGAGTACTCAGCCGAGTTTGCCCCGTGAATTAATTTTAGTGATTGATACTTCGGGCTCTATGGCGGGGGATTCTATCGTTCAAGCTAAAAATGCACTGTTATACGCGTTAAAAGGACTGAAGCCGGAGGACAGTTTTAACATTATCGAATTTAACTCCAGTTTGTCTCAGTTCTCGGTAGTGCCACTACCGGCGACCTCGTCGAATTTGTCACGGGCCCGTCAGTTTGTGAGCCGTTTACAGGCCGATGGTGGCACTGAAATGGCGTTAGCACTGGACGCTGCCTTGCCAAAATCCTTGGGCAGTGTATCGCTTGATGCAACGCAGCCTTTGCGCCAAGTGATCTTTATGACCGACGGCTCTGTGGGCAATGAACAAGCGTTATTTGACTTGATCCGCTATCAAATAGGTGAAAGCCGACTATTTACTGTCGGTATAGGTTCGGCGCCTAATTCTCACTTTATGCAAAGGGCGGCTGAACTCGGTCGTGGCACTTTTACCTATATTGGCAAAGTGGATGAAGTCGATGAGAAGATTAGCGCCTTACTCAGCAAAATTCAATATCCAGTGTTAACCGATATTCAAGTGCGTTTTGATGATGGCAGTGTGCCCGATTACTGGCCATCACCGATTGCCGATCTGTACCGCGGTGAGCCAGTGCTCGTGAGTCTAAAGCGCAGCGCCCGTGAGCCACAGGAGTTAGTGATTTCAGGACGCCAAGGGCATCAAAACTGGCAACAGTCGCTCTCGCTGCAGGACAACTCCGCAGGATTGATGACCCATCAAGGTGCGGGTTTAGATTTGCTGTGGGCGCGTAAACAGATTGGTGCATTGGAGTTGAGTAAAAATGGCGCGAATGATGACAAGGTCAAACAGCAAGTGACGGCCTTATCAATGAATTATCACTTAGTCAGCGCCTATACCAGCTTAGTGGCGGTGGACTTAACCCCAATTGATTCAACTGCAATGAGCCGTGATGCCGTGGTTCGTCAGCACTTGCCCTTAGGTTGGCAACCTTTTGGCGCCTTGCCGCAAACCGCGACGTCAAGCCGTTTGGATATGTTATTAGGTGCGCTGACCTTGCTACTCGCTTTGATTCTTACGGGATCGATTCTTCGACAAAGACGGGAAGAGAAGGCGGCCTTGGTGGCACTTACCAGTGAACGATGAGTTAAGCGCGATGAGCAAAAGCAGAACACAGCGATTTTTAGTGGTGGGATTATTTTTAATTGGCGCAACATTGTTAGGAAAGGGACTCTATATGCAAGCTAAAGCACACTTTGCCCAGTATTTGATTGAACAGGCGTGGACTAAAACCTTGGCTGATGGTCAATCCCATAAGCCTTGGTCATGGGCGGATACTTATCCCGTGGCAAAGCTGTCTATTCATCGTGAACAAGTGGCGGCTAATAGCGATATTGAAGCCGAGCTTAATGACAGTTTATATGTGTTGGCGGGGGCTTCTGGGCGAAATTTGGCCTTTGGTCCGAGTCTGGTGTTGTCCAGTGCGCCAGCGGGGCAAAAAGGCAATACTGTGATTGCCGGCCACAGGGATACGCATTTTGCGATACTCAATGGCATGGCGGTGGGGCGTCGATTATCGTTACAAACGCTTAAAGGCAATCACATTATTTATGAAGTGGTGGCGACTCAGGTCGTACATGAAACCGAAACTCAATTTATGGCGTCATCCGATGATAATCGCTTAACGTTAATTACGTGTTATCCCTTCGATTCACTTCAAGGTGGTGCTGAACTGCGGTTTGTGGTGCAGGCGATCCCCGTCGAAAATGAGTCGATGGAAACACTCGGTACGAATGCATCCGTTTCAATAGGGAGTGGCGTGCAAGGGAATATTGGAACTGTTTCACGCAGTTTCAAACATTAATCTGAAATCTAATTTAAATCATTCACTTAGCTTTCAAAAAAATGCTATTTTGTTAATCATCTTAGCCTGAAGCTGAATTATCGGCTTCAGGCTAAGTTATAACCATCAGTTACTGATAGGCAGCACACGATTTCGTCCTAAGCGTTTGGCTTCATAAAGTAATTTGTCTGCCGCTTCAATCAATTGCATACCCGTTTGTTTTTCTTGCCATTGGGCGACGCCAAAGGAAGCACTGATATTATTGATGCGTTCGTCTTTGCGTCTGTCTTTTAAACTGAGTTTTTCGAGTCCACGGCGCATAGCTTCGGCCAGTTGCCTTGCGATACGTAGCTGACTTTTAGGGACAATAATCGCAAATTCTTCACCACCAAAACGATACAGTTTCGTGCCATCGCGGCAGGATTCCTGTAGCCGTTTCGCCACGGCGCGTAACACTTGGTCGCCGAGCTGGTGGCCATAGGTGTCGTTAAACACTTTAAAATGGTCGATATCGGCCAAGATCACACAAGTGCCTAAGGGGGCTTGGGCTATCATTCCTGCAAAATCAGTGTCAAAGGCGCGGCGATTAAAGCAGCCCGTCAGTGCATCGTAGAGAACGTCTTTTTCTGTTTGTTCAAGTTTTTTCTTTAGTGCGTCTATTTCGGTTTGAGCCTTCTGCAGCTGACCGGTAAAGAACTCTGTGCTCGAGCGAATATTGTCCGACTCTTTCACTAAGCTGCGGACCAGATCGAGTACTTGCTCAACGCTAAAGCCTTCGTCTTCGATGCGGTTGAGCTTTTCAAAATTACTTTCGATACGTGACTGGAAGTCATTGGCATCTAGATTGGTATCTTTGAGTGATTGGGAAAGCTCAGTCACCATAGCATCCAGATTTTGGCGCATTTCTCTGACATCGAGTTCAACTGGGTCGGCAACATATTGGCGATACAAGATTTCGCTACTGACAGGAGGGCAAGTATTGTATTGGGCAATAACAGTATCGAGTTGTTGATTTAACTCCGGATTTTGTTCACCAACATAAGTGTACCAAAGCGCATAGTTAACGGGGGTGGTCGGAATTTTATGTTTGAGCATCAGAGGCACTGCTTTTTTGAGGTTCAGTGCAGCGGCTTGTAATAACTCTAGCGACATATTGTTACCTTACTCAATGAAAATACACGGATATTTTAAAATTTTCGCTATTTTTTATTCTGTTGCAGTCAGATTTAGGTCAACGACAAGAATATCGGTCAGATGGAGACATGATTACCGTTTACTCTTGGATGCAGCGACTCCGTTTGCGCTAAGACTTCCATCATAAATTAAAGATGATATGGTAAAGTCTATCCTTAAAACCAAATAATGATAATAACTTGGGAGAAAGTTGTGAAAAATTTAATCATAACCACAAGTCTGTTGGCCACTATTTCATTACCTGTCTTTGCTGAAACGGCATTTGTGAAAAGTCTCGATCTCGTGCAATACCGAACCGATGTGAAAACCTTAGCGAGCGATGCTTTTGGGGGACGCGCGCCCTTGTCTGAAGGTGAGACGTTAACTTTAGACTATTTAGTGACAGCATTTAAAGATATGGGTCTCAAACCCGGATTTGGCGATAGCTATTTACAGGCGGTTCCTTTGGCGCAAATTAGTGCCGATCAAAACATGCAGCTTGATATCGGCGGACTTAAATTTGCCAATGGCAGTGAATTTACCGCGAGAACCCAAAGAATCGCTGAAACCGTGAGCCTGAATAAAAGCGATGTGGTATTTGTTGGCTATGGTATCAATGCACCCGAATATGGCTGGAATGATTATCAAGGGTTAGATGTAAAAGGCAAAACGGTCATCGTTCTCGTGAATGACCCCGGCTTTGCGACCCAAGATCCAACAATATTTAAAGGCAATGCTATGACCTATTATGGTCGCTGGACTTATAAATATGAGGAAGCGGCGCGTCAAGGCGCTGAGGCCGTGTTTATTGTCCATGAAACCGCGCCAGCCGCCTATGGCTGGGGAGTGGTGCAAAACTCCAACACGGGCACTAAGTTTACTCTGGTCGATGCCAATAATAACCAAGGTCAAGTGGGCGTGATGGGCTGGGTTCAGCACGAAACCGCACAAAAAATCTTTGCCAAAGCGGGATTGGATTTTGATACCTTAAAACGGCAAGCAGCTAAGCCAAACTTTAAGGCTATCCCACTTAAGCTGAGCGCGCAGTTCACGTTAAACAATAAAATTGAACGCGCCGAGTCCCATAACGTCGCGGCCTTACTGCCCGGTAAAACGCGCCCCGACGAAGTGGTGATGATGCATGCCCATTGGGATCACCTTGGCACTGTGATTGAAGACGGTAAGTCAGAGATTTTAAACGGTGCGGTCGATAATGCCAGCGGTGTGGCGGGGGTTTTAGCGTTAGCGCGTTACTTCAAACAGCAGGCTAGCACGGCGCCACTGGATCGCTCGGTGCTCTTCAGTGCCTTTACTGCAGAAGAAACGGGTCTGATTGGTGCACAGCATTTTGCTCAGCATCCCAGTGTGCCAACCAAAAATATCGTCGCCTTTTTAAATATCGATGGCATGAATGTAAATAAAGGCGTGGATTACATTTTGCGCTATGGGGAAGGGGTATCTGAGTTGGAGCAATACTTAGATAAAGCCGCCAAAGCCCAAGACCGTTCGGTAAAAGCGGATCCAAGACCACAGAATGGATTGATGTTTAGATCAGACCATTTTGCGCTGGCCCAGCAAGGTGTACCAGGATTGTTATTTATGAGTCTTGGAGATACAGATCCTGACTATATTGCGCATAAATATCACCAAGGAGCCGATGATTATGATCCAAATTGGACGTTGGAGGGGGTGAGTCAAGACCTAGACTTGATCGCCAGTATGATAACCACCTTAGCGAATGGTTCAGATTGGCCCCATTGGCTTGAATCATCAGACTTTAAAGCCAAACGTGAGCAGGATGGCCGTAAATAGGTTTAATGGGTTGGATCATGAGGGCGTCCAGTAGGCGCCCTTATTTTTTCGCACTAATTTGGGCCAGGGTTCGGGCAACTGTTTGAGCGAGAAGGGGTGTTTAATACAATATGGGAAGAGATTTTTATTGAATTAAAAGGAATAGCTGATAGAAAGCATAGGGCCAATAAAATTGTAATAGATGTTGTAATCGGCGATTTGAGTATCTTTATTCGGCGAATTTTGGGCGATATCAACGTCAACTTTATAGTAGTTATAGGCCACGCTCATTCGCCAGTTTGGGGTGATTTGTGCATTAACCCCCACTTTAATATCAACCAGTTCGCCTTTGACATCATTGAGTTTGATGTAAAAATACTGTGCATGGCTGGTGATTTGCCAACCGGGAACAAATTCATACTGACCATATATGCCAATGTCGGGCAGTGGCGCAGTGACATTTTCGTCAACAATGCGCGGAATTGCTTGGCTACCGCAGACATTATTGAGTAATTCCGATGAAGCGCAAACACCAATCACCCCTTCAAAACCTGTCTTGATAAACATAGTATGTAAACCAAGTGATAGACCGACATCATAGTTACTGCCTTGAAATACATCATAGCCATAGCCGAAGCGCAGTACATCAATGTTTAAGGTTGAATTTAGATTACCGCCTGCTTTGATATCGTAAATGGTGTCGTTAATCTCGAGCTGGAAGGGTTTGGTTAAGGCTTGGGTTTCGGCGTTACGATGAAGCTGTTTCCAGTCTAGGTAGATATTGTGCCGTTCGTTAAAGTGATAATTTAACTCGATAAATGGTAAAAATTCGTTTTCTGCAAGTTGTAGATCGGACTCATAATCTAAGGTGAAATTATTACCCGAAACAGGGTTAGTGACTTCCATATTGGTGTCTGATTGCGAATAAAAGCCGCCTAACTGAATAGTAAAATCATCGGCTTGCACTTGAGTGCTGAGCAGTGACGCTATGATTAGGGGTAATAGGCGGATCGACATGTTAAGGAGTGACTCCTGCATTATTCTTATTATGTTTAGCGATAAGGTCAGAATTTAGTGCCATAAAAAAACAACATTTGGAGTTTAACAGCAAATTTTTCAATGTGAACAAAATGTTTTAAAAAATGCAAAAAATTGTGATTCAAAACAAAAGTAGGGCTGGTTCTCGTGAGGTTGAATGAAATTTGAGTGAGCGATCACATCAATTGTGGATTGAAAGACTAAGGACAAGTGTTTCCTTCCTGAACGGCTTTAGGATTGTTGCGTTGTTAATGGGGCTAGATACAAATGGATATAGACACAAACATGGTGGAGAATCATCGATATTGAGAATATCTAGCGGTACGATCCCGCTAGATATTGATATGTCCTAGTGCTTCTATTTCGTCTCGATAGAGGACGCAGACGATAGAAGTGACGGGGTAGAAGTCTCAGCCTCTACGCTATCAGCTACGATTTTTGGGCTACTTGGTTCATCTTTATTAAACATGCCTAAACGGATGCGAATAAAATGCAAAATTTGCGCGGCAATATCCACATTCAAACAGGACTCTAAGCCCTCAAACCCTGGAGATGAGTTAGCCTCACAAATTTTGTAATGGCCGTTATCAAACAATAAATCGATACCTGCAACATCAAGATCGAGAATATTGGCTGTTTGGGTGGCAAGCCATTCAATTTCAGGAGTGATCTGAAATGGACGCGCTGAACCACCGGCACTGACATTGGCTTTGAAGCTGTCTTCTTGACCACGTCTTTCATAGCAACCCGCCACACGACCACCAATAGTGAATACGCGTAGATCGCGCCCATGACTGTTAGCGATAAACTCTTGCAGAATGATGTTAGCGTTTTTATTGGTCGCTTCAATCAACTGCATTAAATCGTCAAATTCACGCGCCTTATGGGATAAAAACACACCACTGCCCTGTGAGCCTGAAAGTGTTTTTATCACCACAGGAAAACCGAGATGGCGTTCTACGAGGGCGATATCGACGGGGAATTTAACCAACATGGTTTTAGGCGTAGGCAGATTTTTCTCGGCCAACAATTGTTGGGAGAATAACTTGTCTTTAACGATTTCAATGGCTTTAGATGGATTGAGGCAATATACCCCTAATCTTTCTAAGTGACGAATAATGGCTAAAGCAAAGTAGGTCGTGCCTGAGCCCATTCGCGGAATGATAAAATCGGGCAGCTCGACGGCTTGCCCATTCAATAAAATACTCTTGTTATCTTCTCTGGTGACAGTCAGATCAAATTCATCAGGTGCGTAAACTTCCAACTCTATGTTATCGGCTTTTGCTGCCGCCAGTAGACGCTCAATTTCATACCATTCAGGTTTTAGCTGAGTCGCGGTTTCTTTATATAAAATCCAACCACGCATTTAGTAGCAAACCTTAATCTTCATTCTTTATCCTCGGGTTCAGGTTCATCCTGAACATCATCTTCAATATCAAATACAGCCTCAGCCTCTATTTCTATCTCGGGCTTGGTTGCAGGCAAATGCACTGTACCAACCACGGCATAAAAGGGTTTCCCCATGGCGAGCCTGCGATACTTTACCCAGATCTGCTCTAACAAGCTACTGGGGGCGATATTTCCTTTGGCGACTTCCACAAATTGGGCTTCATCAGAGGTGCAAGGCAGCGTTTTCCCTTCCGCTAAATTCTTCATCGCATGACCATGCAATTCAAGGAGTTCAGCTTCTTTATTGGTAAAATCGCCGCTTCGTTTAAAGCCTTTGGGGAAATTAGCGTCGTCGTAGAAACGTTTTTGAGAGACAAAACTGGCAGCAACTGAGCCGTTAAACGTCTCAGAACCCTTGTTAGCGTTAAAAAAAGACTGTTCAGACATGGCAGATACCCTCTAGTTTTTGATATACAAAGATTTGCAACTGGAGTATTGGCTAGTATTATTGATTTATAAATCAAAAAAATTTGCCTATGTTGGTCAAGAATTTTTATGGATACCGATTTACTAAAAACCTTTCTCGAAGTCTCCCGTACTCGCCATTTTGGTAAAGCGGCTGAGAATCTTTACCTCACCCGAAGCGCTGTGAGCTTTAGGGTGAAACAGCTTGAGAGCATTTTGGGTGTCGCCTTATTTGAACGGCAACGTAATAATATTCAGCCCACGCCAGCAGGCGAACGTATGCTTGGTCATGCCGAGGCGGTGTTAACAGCATGGGAGCGGGCTAAGCAAGATGTTTCCCTCAGCCAGTTACAGACAACGCAGCTTGCCATCGGTGCAGGGCCGAATATTTGGGACGCTTACTTGCAAGGTTATTTACAGGGACTGCATGTCGGTTTACCTGGCGTGGCGTTGCGCACCGAAGTGCTACCCGCGAATGCAATGACGCGTCAGCTAATGGACCGTACCTTAGATATTGCGATTTCATTCGATCCGCCAAAGCTTGATCAATTTGAGATAGTACAACTGGGGCAAATTAATTTGTTGTTGGTGTCGAGCTTAAAAGGTCAAACGGTAAAAGCGGTTGTGCCGGGGCAATATGTAAAAGTTGATTGGGGTACGGCGTTCAATATTGTTCACGCGCAGGAATATGCCTCGCTGCCAGTGCCAACGCTGCACACGAGTTCAGCACGTATTGCGTTAGATTTCATCTTGAATAATGGCGGCTGCGCATTTTTACCTGAGCATCTAGTGCAACATGCATTGCGCGGCGGCGAATTGCATCTCGTCAGCGGCGCGAATGCCATTTCACGAAATGTGTATCTTGCGTATTGGGCTGAGAATGACCGCTTAGCCCAGATCAAACAAGCCATCGACTTTTTAAGGGACGATGGCTCAATGGTTGTTCATGCGACGGTTTAGATACTAAGAATTAAAGCACTAGCGGCGTTAATACAACCAGCCAAGTTAATCCACAAAGCGCAAGACTCATAAAGACGGCAGCCGAGGCAATGTCCTTGGCTTGGCCACTTAACGGGTGTATTTCACTGCCGACACGGTCAACCACAGCTTCAATCGCCGAGTTTAATAGCTCAACAATTAACACGATAAACAACGTGAAAATCAGCATAAGGCGTTCAATAGTGCTGATATCAACCCATAAGGCTACGGGTAACATGACTATCGTCAAGATTAATTCCTGTCTGAAGGCGGCTTCGTGGATCCAAGCGGCCTTTAGGCCCTTCATCGAAAATCCCGTCGCTCTGAATATGCGCTTAATACCGTGATTATTGGCTGGTTTCATAGTGTTTCCAATTGACGTTAGCGACAAAGCGCTGAGGTTCTGCTCATTCAAAACAGGGTGAATAAACCCTACTGTTGTCTTTGTTAATATTTGACTGAGTTATAAATTTGGCCGCAGTATAGCCTGAGATGAAAAGTGCATAAACAATTAACTGAGCAAATTTGATCATCAACATTCGTTGTTAACTTAGGGTGTTAGTGACTTTTGCGGTTATTTTAGTGCAACTTTAGCCGTGCGGCCTAAGCTTGATGAAGGATATATTGCAGCGTGGGCAAGGGAATGACTCATACAAACCCGTTACGAAATTTAACATTTAATCATTTCATCCGTTTTAATATTTTTAAGCTCAGCTTGCTCATACTTTGCGGTTTAACTCTTTCGGTTAACGCACAAACCTCACCACCTGCCATACAACTTGCTACCGAGTTTGATGCGACTCGAACTTCGCAAGATATTAATATTCAAAATTTTTTGATTAGTGAGAAACTCGACGGGGTTCGAGGTTACTGGAATGGCAAGGAATTATTCACTCGGCAGGGAAATGCCATCGCCACACCCATTTGGTTTACTGCGAATTTTCCGAATTATCCCCTCGATGGTGAATTATGGCTTGGGCGAGGTCAGTTTGAGGCTATGTCCAGCCTTGTTCGACAAACCTCAGCTAAGGATGATGATTGGCGCAAAGTGCGATTTATGGTGTTCGATGTCCCCAAGGCGAGTGGCGACTTTCAGCATCGCTATCAATTTGCGCTGACTGAACTGAGTGGCAAATCGAATTATCTTGAAGTCATAGTGCAGTTCCAAGTAGAAAGCCTTGAAGCCCTTTATCAAAAACTCGATGCTTTAGTTGCAAAAGGCGCCGAAGGCTTGATGCTGCATCGCAGTTCTGCGACTTATATCAGTGGCCGCAATCCTCATTTGATGAAGCTAAAACCTTATTATGATGCTGAAGCTACTGTTATCGCTTATATCCCTGGTAAAGGTCAATTTGCAGGGCAGATGGGCGCATTAAAAGTGCAAACGCCAGACGGCCGAATTTTTAGTATTGGCACAGGTTTTAGTCTCGCAGAGCGCCAACATCCCCCCGCAGTGGGCACTATCATCACCTATAAATATCTTGGTCTTACTGTCAATGGCTTACCCAGATTTGCCAGTTTCCTGCGGGCACGCAGTGATGTCGAATCAAGTAATAAAGCCACCGCAAAGTAAACATCATCATAACGTTATTAATAGATATAACTTTGCTTGCTGTCTATTAAGCCTGCCGCGAGTTGTGCTGATACTGCGTACAAAAGCGATGGCGGAGTCGTGTTTGCACTGAGCGCTAATCCAGCTCAGATGGATTGCATAACTTTGATGTAGGTTGTAGTGCTGATGACAATCGCGATTTTGTAAGGAATAAGGATAACAAACTGATGTTTCACTTATGGCGGTTTGACAATATGAAGCCACTGCCAAGATTTATTGAGGATGTGAACGTCGAAACACGGTAACCCGTTGCGGTCGAGTTTGACTGTGCTTCATTAATGGGAGGCGATTCAATTAGCAATATAGTATTTTCGGTCTGGCGTGGTGAGATTATCGGAACAGCAATCAAAGTCAGTGGAAATCCCAGTATAGTTTGACTACAAACATCAATGGTTGTGGGCTGCTTGCCTTGCAAGGTTAAGTTGGTAATATGTTGTTCATAAAGAAAATCAAATCGTTGTACATCTAAGGACATATATGGAAATTTCATTACTTGCCGATAATCCCTCTGCGATAGACACGGTAGCTAGTTGGTATTTCAACGAATGGTGCCAAGAGAATGGTAGTTATACCAAGGAGGAAGTCGTTGAAAAAGTCTCTGCTTCAATAAATCGAGATACCGCGCCTATTCTGATCATTGGAAAAGTAAATGGTGTTCTTGCTGGTTCTGCAGAGCTAAAAATTCGAGAAATGGACATATACCCAGAATTTGAATTTTGGCTTGGTGGTGTTTACGTCACTCAGCAGGCTAGGGGACAGGGTGTCGCCTCAAAACTTGTGAAAGAGATAATATCGCTAGCACATAAAATAGGTGTGAAAAAATTATATCTTCAAACAGAAGATTTAACTGGAGGTTTGTACTTACATCATGGGTTTAAGCCTATAGAACAAGTGAATTATAAAGGTATAAATGTATTGGTTATGGGCACAAACATCGGTGAATAACAAGTTTGTGAAGGTACACTGCGGCTCAATTGTGGGAAGCAAGTGGAACGATATGATCATATTTCACAGGGCTACCTAAGTAGGTCAAAGCATCCCCAAATGGCATTATTTTTAATCTTAGAGTTTTCGTCAGTACAAGAAAATAGATTTCCTGTTTCAACAGTAAGAACAAGTTGTGTTCTGTTTCAGTCAAAGTGTTTATAAAGTCATTAGCAAGGCCATATAATCAGATGCTGAGTGACTCTTTACAGAATCTAATGATGAAAATGAGTCGAAATCTTCCAAACTTTGACAGTTATTGTTGAATCAATGGCTACCAAATAAGAATAGGCCGCGCGTAGTTGCGACCGATTTTACGATCGCTTAGTTAGTTCCTGTCCACGCTTGGTCCTCGCAGACTTCAGACCAATGTTGAACTCTTGATATCACATTATGCTTTTTACCGCTGTTATCGTCGTGTCGTGCGGCGAGCTTTTTTGCAAATAAAATAAACCTCCTGCCTCACGCTTGACAATAAGTGAAACGTAAACAATCTTTTAACATGGAATATTTTCAGAAGGTTACTTTTATTTCTGCAGAATAGAATTGTTTTCACTACGGGAACACAGGAGTGTTTAACCCTTCCACTGAGATTACTAGGTTCATTTGAGGTGATCCTCAATGAATAATCTAGACTCAAGGTATCGTGATAAAACGCAATCATGAAAAGGAATTTCAATGAAAGACGTTAATATTTATCCGTATCAATCAATCTGTTCAGACCTGTTCAGTAAGCCAGAGACTGCGATCAAAACAGCAAATTTCAATTTTAATATCGAAACCCATTTATTGGGATTTGGTTGAGGTCAAGTCTTGTTCGCTATTTGTATTGTGACATCACGCCTGCAGTGGCGGGTGTTGTGAAAGCCCTGATTTTAAGTCGTTAAAGAAAGTGGAGTCGTAAACGTTTTAAGCATTGAATAAGTCCCAATAACAAGGAGAGTTAATTTCATGTCTATCAAATCTTTTAGCTATAGTACGCTTTTTTTGTGTATGAGTGCTGCTGTACATGCAGAAGCACCAGTAGAGACAAAAGCAGCTATAACGCAACCAACGTTAAGCCCTGTTATGCCGCTGGAAATCACAGCAAAGCCCCCGTTCTCACTCGAAAGCCTGCAACATGATTTTGATGATTTTTCTTGGCAATCGTTTATTGCACTTAACTGGCCAGCAAATGCCGATGGCACACCCAATACTATGTCTACCATTGGGCAAAAAACTAACCAGCCAGTCGTGTGGCTGCATTGGAAGGAAAGCCGGGAGATTTTTTTACCCGATGGCGTAAAACCACCTGGGTGGGATCAGTCCAATAATGTGCCGGATGTTTGCAAAAGTATTGATCCCAAGTCCATTCCTCAAGGGACTATTTATTTAACGCAAGTAGGGAAGACCCCGAATGTGTTGGATGAAAGTGGTGAGCCTTTTACAACGGGTCCATTGATTGATCAAAACGGGCTTTATACCCGTTATGAAATATTAACCAATGAAACTATGTTCAATTTTATTTTGGACAATAACCTCTACAGTAAAAAAGGTCAGAAACAGTTTAATGCCGATGTCGACTTTACCGCGAGCGACAGTAAAACCGGGCAGGTAGGTTCTATCATGCTTAAAGCCTCATGGATAAAAATGGGCGGCAAGTTTGATTCGACGAATTACTATACAACTTACGCGCTAGTTTATAACAATCCCGAAGAGCAACACGGGGTCAAGCCCGCGTGTGCGCTTGAACAAGTCGGTCTAGTGGGGTTTCACATTGCTCACAAAACCACGGGTGAACCACAATGGATTTGGTCTACCTTTGAGCATGTCGCTAACGCGCCAACCCAAGGTGAGTCAGCATCATTGTCGGCATATAATTTTTACGATGCTAAATGTACTGACTGCAAAGTGAATGAACCCCCTGCACGCCCGTGGGATCCGGCAAACCCGCACACTAAACCAACTCAAGTGGAACGCGTTATTCCTATCACTGCCGACGCTAAAGCCTTAAATGCTAGTTATCACGCAGCACTCGACGCTGTAGTGCCGGGATCGGTATGGAAGAACTACGAATTGATCAGTACGCAATGGCCTACCGATGCCAAAAATCCCACCGATCCAACGGGCGTGCCTGCTCCCTCATTTTTAGCGAACACCACGCTCGAAACTTATATCCAAGGTTCGGTAAAGCAAACATCAAGCAGCTGTATGGCTTGTCACAATAATGCGGCAACCACTAACGGTAATTTTGCAGATTTCACTTACTTGCTGCAACGCGCGCAATAATTTACGAAAGGAACTCATTATGACTGATATTACAGGCGCGACTGCCGACACTATGAATAACTTTATTGGTTTGAGCGCGGTATTCACCGGCTTTGCGACCAGTATTATTGCCCCGACGTTGGATCCCGTGGATATTAAATCCGAATACTTAGCCGTGTTTACGCAAAAAATAACCGAAGAATCGAAGGACTCAACTTTAGTTACAACTATTCTGCAAAAATTTGCGGCGTTAAAAGCGCAGCAATTATCAGATCAACAAATTGGCACGCAAATGCTGGCGCCAGATAACGGGGCTAATTTTGTGTTGGCCTGTCGTAAATTAATTTTTATGTGGTACTCAGGTGCATGGCCAACCATTATTCCCGCGACGGATACAGAGCCGGAAACCACGGTTAGCGATATGATTTCGGCTAAAAGTTATACCACAGGTTTAGTCTGGCAAGTTATGCAGGCGCATCCGATGGGGGATTCAAATTATCGCTATGGCTATTGGGCGAAACCACCCGCTGCACTGTCGGCATATACGGGTCATCAAGGAGGTGCAGTATGAGCACTCAAACCAATTATGATGTCATTATTGTGGGATCAGGTATTGCCGGTTCTATCATGGCTTATCAACTGGGGATGGCGGGGAAAAAAGTATTAATCCTCGAAGCAGGGCAGGAAGTGCCGGTTGACCGCAGTGGTTACATGGAAACCTTTTTTAAAGCCAATGCCAAAACACCTGAATCACCTTATCCTCCTACTACGCAAAATCCAGCTGCATCGACGGCGGATAATCCACTCGGATTGCCTGATCCTGCGAAGGAAAATGTGCCGCGTTATACCGTGTTGCAAGTTGGCGCATGGCGTAATCCAAAGCAATGTTATTTCGATTACACGCCGCAGTCTGAGCATTTGAAACCTGACAGCCCTGAAGCAAAGTTTGCTTTTGCTAGTTCCTATGAGCGTATTGGCGGCGGCACAACTTGGCATTGGCTAGGAACCAGTTTGCATTTATTGCCCAATGATTTTGAGTTGCAAACCCAGTATAAGCAGGGCGTGGATTGGCCCGGTGGAAAACAATTTTACCAAGCGCTGGTTCCTTACTATGAACAGGCGACCAATGAGATTGGCGTCGCCGGTGACAAAGAGGCGATGGATCAGCTCTATCGCGGATTTAATGTTTCACCGGATGGCGTTTATGGGCCGAATTACGATTACCCAATGCCTGGCATTGTTTCATCTTTAGTCGATCTACAATATGAACAAGCGGTGAGCGATATGGTGTATGACAATATTCAATTGTCGGTTACGCCAACTCCTCAGGGGCGCAATTCATTACCGGGTGAACGCCGTCAATGTGCGGGGAATACGAATTGTATTCCTATTTGCCCTATCCAAGCCAAATACGATGCTACTGTGACGCTCGGGCGAGCATTGCAAACTGGTAATGTTGATGTGTTTTATCGTCACGTCGCGACAAATGTTCAAGTGGATGAAAATACAAAGGATGTTGTTGGTATTGATTATGTGACCTATCAAACTCACGGGGGGATAGCGACGGGCGGCGGTACAGTTACGGGTAAAAAATATGTGATTGCAGCTCACGCGATTGAGACGCCTAAATTATTGCTCATGTCTAAACGTAATAAAGCTTGTCCGAACGGCGTCGCCAACCATAGCGATCAAGTGGGGCGTAATTTGATGGATCACATTATGTATTTGGCCTGGGGTCTGGCGAAAGATCCTGTCTACGGTTTTCGGGGGCCTTTATCTACTGCGGGTATCGAAAGTTTACGTGATGGCGCCTTTCGTAAAGACCGTGCCGCCTATCGTATTGAAATCGGCAATGAAGGTTGGCAGTGGGCAGCAAATGATCCATTCACGACCTTAGCTGATTTTGTATTTGGACAAAATAATTCGCAATTAAATGGGGATTCTGTCAATCAGCAGGGGACTCCATTACGGTTTGATCCCGCCATGTCTGCGAATAGCGCCTTATTTGGTGCCTCACTGGTGAATACCTTGAATGGTATTTACACACGGCAAATTCGTATGGGCTATTTAATTGAACAATTACCTGATCCGGACAACCGTGTCGAGTTGTCGGAGACGCTGAAAGATAACTTAGGTTTGCCTCGCCCCAAATTAACCTATCGTGTACGCGAGGATTATGTGCGCAATGCGTTCGTGTCGGCTAAAGATATTTCGACAAAACTCTTTGACGCCCTTGATGCGCGGGAATATACCAAGGCTCCGCCTGCGCCGGTATTTTATGGTGATAAGAGTCAAGTAACGTCGAATAATTTTGAATATCAGGGCCATAATTTTACGTTTTACGGTGCTGGACACATTGTGGGGACGTATCGAATGGGGGACTGCAGAGATACGTCGGTGGTGAATCCTCGTCAGCAATCTTGGGATCATAGCAATCTGTTTTTAGTCGGTAGCGGAGTGTTTCCAACGGTTGCAACGGGTAATCCAACCCTCACTTTGGCAGCGTTGGCATTCCAGGCAGCAGATCATGTTTTGGAAGACCTTAAAATAAGTTAAAAAGTTGTAATTATTCATTAGCTTGCTGTTAATTCCCATTGAAAACCGCGTGCAAATTGGCGCGGTTTTTGGCTAACTGAATATACCTTCATATTACGCTAACGGGCATTTTCCTACTCATAATGCAGTTTATTGTCATCGTATTTAAAATCAAAATATTACAGTTTTTTATGTTGATAATTGGTTTGAAAACTGTGCATGCGTGTGTTGTCGGATAGTATGTCTGATAGAAAACTGATAAGTTTCACTCAAACCGAGCGTTAATTGGGCGTGCTTTAATAAGCGAACAAAGTTAATTTTTACGAATATTTATCAAAAGGTTAGCTGAATAAATGACTACTAAGAAATATATCGTTGTCAATCGACATGAAAGTGAGTTTCCTAACCCCATTACGTTCAAAAAAGGTGATCCTCTAATCGTTGGAGAAAAATATGCAGGTCCTGAAGGCTGGGATCTCTGGTTCCTTTGCACTACGCCTGGGCAAGATGCTGGTTGGGTTCCTGGTCAAGTGATTCAGCGCCTAAAAAATGCCAACGGGCTGGCGCTTGAGGACTATACGGCAAGAGAACTTAATGTGCATGAAGGGGGACAACTCATTGGCACACGAATGTTGAATGGCTGGGTATGGTGTATAAAAGCTGTCAGTGAAGAATCAGGGTGGGTACCATTAGAAAACTTGAAAGAAGTGGTAGATCCATCCCGCGACTAAAGCACCTTTGCTGTGCAGTCAAATCCAAGATGGCTCCTTGGTGTATTGTGCCAAGAGGATGATGACTGGCGGATATTGAGAGCTTATATCAGGCACGCAGAAGTCATTGGCGTAAAGTGTTTTTTAACGCGAAAGTTCCGTTTCTGATAATAAAAAAGCCAGTATATTCAATATACTGGCTTTAACTTTAAACTTGATGAATGAGCGCCATAAGCTGGAATATAAAAGTCATCAGCGTCTTGTCTTTAACAAACTCTGCGCCTTATATTCCAAATGCAGAGTGGCGGGCTGACTAGTCGTTATGACGTTTGCCTGAACGTTTAAGTCTCTCTGCTGCCAGTTTGGCTTCTTTCTCGGCTTCTTTTTCGGCCATGATACGGGCGACTTCAATCTTTTCAAGCTCTGCCATCGCAGGTGTTTCTAGCGAGAGTAAGCCTATTTTCCCCGAGCGATATTCATGCAGTAATAACTCTGATGCCTTGTGCATATCGATGCGACCACCGGGACGCAGCGCACCACGTTTACGACCGATTTCCTCGAGAAGTGCGACATCATCCTTTGGTAATTCACTTAAGTTATAGCGCTCACAAATCTCTTTTGGATAAGCGGTTAAGAAATACTTGGCGGCGAACAGGGCCACATCTTCATATTCCATCGCCGTATCTTTAATGGCACCAGTGACGGCAAGGCGATAGCTGCTCGCTTCGTTATCCACTTTGGGCCATAAAATACCTGGGGTATCCGACAGCACGATACCGTTACGTAAATTGATCCGTTGCTGGGTTTTGGTTACCGCAGGTTCGTTACCGGTTTTGGCGATAACACGGCCAGCTAAGGTATTGATGATGGTAGATTTCCCAACGTTGGGTATTCCCATGATCATAGTGCGAATGTCTTTTTCGGTTTTATCGCGACTTGGCACTAGCTTACGGCAGAGATCAGGGATTTTTTTCACCATTGCCGCTTGCAGCGTTGTGATCGCCGTGGCTTTGACGCCTTGCTCACGCTCTAAGTATTCAATCCATTGTGCGGTGATCTCTGGATCGGCCAGATCAGATTTATTGAGCAGTTTGATACAAGGTTTGTCGCCTCGAAGCTGAGCCACCATGGGGTTTTCGCTACTGTAGGGAATACGCGCGTCCAGCACTTCGATAACAAGATCGACCTGAGGCATTGCCTCTTCAATCTCCTTGCGTGCCTTGTGCATATGCCCCGGATACCACTGAATTGCCATGATAACGCCTTGTCCTAAATAACTTAAAGAACGGCTATTCTACCTTGAAGGTGGCGAATGTCATAAAAAAAGCGCCCTAAGGCGCTTTAATCGCTTAATCCTTAACTGTCTCTTGCGATTGTTACTTGGATTAATAGGCTGAATTAAGGCTTAGATTACCCCGAGTTCGCGCAATCTTTCCATCAGATAACTGTCGGCGGTATAACGTTCTGACAGCACTACAGCAGGGTTTGGATGTAAAAATAACGGCAAAGAGATCCGTGACTTGGTTTTATCCGTACCTTCAGGATTGATGACGCGGTGTGACGTTGATGGGAAATAGCCGCCAGAGGCTTCCTGTAACATGTCACCGATATTGATAATAATGTTGCCAAAATCGCTTGGAACATCTAACCAAGTGCCATCTTTGGCTTTCACTTGCAATCCAGGCTCATTGGCTGCAGGTAACACTGTGATAAGGTTGATATCTTCATGTGCTGCGGCGCGAATGGCGCCCATTTCTTCACTGCCCGTCATCGGCGGGTAATGCAGAATGCGCAGCAAGGTTTTTTGGCTGTTGGCGATCATTTCTGGCAATGGCATCGAAAACTTGGCTTTTACGTCTTCTGGTGAGTATGTTTCGATCCACTGTAATAGTTCTGCAGCCAGTGCGTTGGCTTTATCGTAATAGGCGAGAATATTGGCACGCAGTGAATCGGGGATACGGCCCCAAGGGTACACGTGGTAGTACTCTTTAATGTCTTTGACTGTGTTGCCTTTGGCGGTTTCAGAAATCGACGCAGGGAAGAAACCGTCGTGGGTTTCTTTTTTAAACATATAGTCGTTTTTGGCTTCTGAATTAAAAAAGGCTTGCCACTCGGTGTAGATGTCTTCAACTAAGCGCTTATCAATCGGGTGATTAGATAAAACACCAAAGCCAGTTTCCCGAAGTGATTCAACGAATTGCTGGGCACTGTCTTCAGCGCGGTAATCAATGGTTTCTAATTTCATTTTGGTTTCTACTTGTTATATTTAGTTGTAATTTGACCCGCTGCAAGTGTAGCCGTGCGCTGATGTGGGTGCAAATACTCAGCGACTGTGATCTGGATCAACTGCCGTATTTTCCGTCATTTATGCAGTCGCTTATATGAGTACTTAATATGAGCACTTATATTAGTACTTACTTGAGTGGTAAGATTTTAGTCACTAAATCCGTTAGTATGGGCATTAGATTTGTTGTGATTGGATTGATGTCAGCCGCATTTTGAAGCCGAGTGCAAGAAATCTTGCTTGGAGTGGGTCTTATGTTGGCTTCCTTATAAATCAGCTTCTTAATCAAAGAATATCGAAATACACAACGACGTGAGTCGAAAGGGCATTAATATGAATAAACTGACCGATTTTGAACGCTATGTTATCGAAGAGAAAGGCACTGAACGCCCCTTTAGTGGTGAGTATTATGAGCACGATGCTAAGGGTTTGTATTTATGCAAAAAATGCCATGCCCCCTTGTATCGCTCTGAGCATAAATTTAATGCCCATTGTGGCTGGCCAGCCTTCGATGATGAAATTGCCGGCGCTGTAACCCGCCACATAGACGCCGACGGCCGCAGAACTGAAATTGTTTGTAGCCAGTGCGGCGGTCACTTGGGGCATGTCTTTGAAGGTGAAATGTTAACACCTAACAATATCCGTCACTGTGTTAACTCAGTTTCTATGGTTTTCAAAGGGATGGATGATGCTGTTGAACCAGCACCGAATCACTTTGCGACTTTTGGTGCAGGGTGTTTTTGGTGCGTCGAAGCGATTTTTAAAAGCCTAAAGGGCGTGGTGAATGTCACTTCAGGTTATGTCGGCGGCGAAGCCCATGATGCCGATTATAAATCTGTTTGCTCGGGCCAAACCGGCCATGCTGAGGTTGTGCATATCGAGTTCAACCCAGAGGAAATTGATTTTACGACGCTATTACAGGTTTTTTTTGAGAGCCATGATCCGACCACGCTTAATCGCCAAGGTAATGATAAGGGGCCACAATATCGCTCCGTGGTGTTTACCCATAATGCTGAGCAGATAGAGCAAACTACCGCTATGCTTGCTCAGTTAGCAGCAGCCAAGGTTTTTGATGCGCCGATAGTGACCCAGGTTTCAGCGTTTGATACTTTTTATCCCGCTGAAAATTATCACAACGACTACTTCGCTTTACACGGTGAGCAGCCCTATTGTCAGATGGTCGTGCGTCCTAAAGTGGAAAAAGTAAAAGCCTTGTTTGCAAGATTACAGAAGGCTTAAGCGATTTAGCACAGGGTGTTAAATACAAAGACGCCACCAATAAAGGTGGCGTTTTTTATGGGGTTTCTAAAATGCAAAACCTAGTTGTTTTCTTAACAAGCCGCTTAGCTATCGGTTTAACGGTTAGCGTAACTTTTGATTAGCTACCGACGCAACTATCGGCTTTCAGTTAACCATTGGGCGTATTGTTTGGTGTAATAGCTGACAATCAAATCTGCACCCGCCCGCTTTAAGCCGATAAACGTTTCAGTCACCACAGCACGCTCATCCAACGCGCCCGCAAGGGCGGCAAATTTAATGCCCGCATATTCACCGCCGACTTGATAGGCGGCGAGTGGCAAGTGGGTTTCTTGTCTTAAACGGCTGAGCACATCTAAGTAGGGTGTGCCGGGTTTAACCATCAGGATATCGGCGCCTTCGGCTTCATCTAATGAGGCTTCTAACAGGGCTTGACGACCATTAGCATAATCCAGTTGATATCCCTTGCGATTTCCGCTGAGTTCACAATCTACCGCCGCTCTAAAAGGACCGTAGAAGGAAGAGGCGAATTTTGCTGAGTGGGCCAGAATCGCCACATGTTCAAAACCTGCGGCATCGAGCCCTTGGCGAATGGCTTTCACTTGACCGTCCATCATGGCCGATGGTGCTAACATATCGGCGCCCGCTCTAGCAGCAGTGACTGATTGTTTAACTAAATTTTCGACTGTGAGGTCGTTGCAGACTTCATTATTGTGTACGACGCCGCAATGGCCGTGATCTGTGTATTCACAAAAACAAATGTCGGGGATTACCATCATCTCAGGCACGGTAGCTTTAATGGTGCGAACCATACGGGCGAGTAAACCATTGTCGTCCCATGTATCGCTGCCCTTATCATCCTTAGTGTGGGAAATCCCAAAGGGCATCACATAACGGATCCCAAGGGCGTAAAGCTCGCGAACTTCATTCGCCAGTGCGCTCTCAGGTAAACGGCTGATGCCAGGTAGCGTGGAGATAGGCACAGCATGGGTGATGTGCTCTTCAATGAACAGGGGATGGATAAGATCGCTTAGCGAAATATGGGTTTCGCGCAGCAGATCGCGCATTGCTTCTGAATTACGTAAGCGTCTTAAGCGACGCAATGGAGGCGTGTTTAACATGAAATGTCCTTATCGAAGGCGGGTTAAAGCAATCGTACAATACTAAGGGAATGGCAAGGGATAAATTCGCCCCTTACTTTTCTGCTCTGACAATCAAAGTTGAAAAAGTTTCCCCAAGCGAGCTATATTCATTAATGAGTTTATTGATCATTGACTTAGATCACATAAATCCATCTCGTCCAGATTTGCGACTGAATATCATGCGAGCGCTATTTTAGCTGAGTTGCTTGCTTAGCCCTTTGTTTTCGGGCATTTGATGTTATTATTTGCGCCAGTTTTCTCATGGCATATTCGCGCAATACAGATTATGTAAATTTGATGCGAAATCTTGCCCGCTAATCCGGTTTTGAAATGACAATAACACATGAACACTCTGCTTGTATTCTTGCCTTAGACACTTGTACCGAATCCTGCTCAGCTGCGCTGCAATACCAAGGTCAGATTTATGCTGAACTTGCCGATGCACCGCGTGAACACAGTCAACGTCTGCTGCCTATGGTCGATTCAGTGCTCAAGCAAGCGGGCATTCGCTTAGATAAAGTGACTGCGATTGCTTACGGACGAGGCCCTGGCAGTTTTACGGGGATCCGCATCTGCACTAGCATGACGCAAGGTCTGGCACTGGGGTTAGATTTGCCTGTGATTGGTATTTCAACCTTAGCGGCAATGGCACAAATGGCGATTAGCGAGCATCAAGCCGAGCAAGTTTTGTGCACCATTGATGCGCGCATGGGCGAAGTGTATTGGGGCCAGTTTGTGGCCGTTGACGGTATTGCAACGCTTGTCGGTAAAGAAGTGGTCAGTTCACCTGCGGACGTACAACTTCAGCTCGATACTCAAGCGCCAATTGTGGGCTGCGGCACAGGTTTTGATGCTTATCCCGATTTGCTGGCACTCGGCAAGGGGATTTTAGCTCTCGAGGCCGTGAAATATCCCGATGCAAAGGCTATGCTGATATTGGCTGAAGCAGGCATAAAAGCTGGACTGACAACCTCGGTCGATGAGCTTGAACCTGTGTACTTACGTGATACAGTCACATGGAAAAAGTTACCCGGTCGTGAATAAGCTGTTCTTTGCCTGAGTATCTGCGATAGAATCTCAGGCAATTAATGCTAAGCATTCTTTACGATGAATGGCTTAACGATGAATAGTGCAAACTTAAGGCTTCTTGATGCAAGTTAATGTGAATCAAATGAGTTTGACGAATGCTGTAGCGAGTAATAGACCCGCTATCGCTCAGGGGCTGACTGCGCCTGAATCGTCACGCCCAGTGATTGAGCAAGATGCCGTCGAAGCCCTTAGTTTAGATACTCAGCCTAAAAGTAAAAGCGCAGCAGGAAATTTACAGTCAAGGCTTGGTGCGCACCTCGAGTATGAGCAAGATACTCGCGGCCATCAGGGAGCGATTGCCCAATATTTACAAACCCAACATGCCGCCAAACGCGATGAAATTCAGCAAATGGTGGGTGTGGACTTGTATGCTTGAGCATCAAAAAACGTCTTCTAGTTCAACCTCGCGATTTTCCTCTTCTAAACTGACAGGCTTAGCCACAAGCGGTGTACCAAGCCGTGGTTTGTTTATTATCGAGCTAGTTTTAGCTTTATTGATAACTCGAATTCCCTATTTGAGCGTGCCGTTTAAATGGCTTGAAAGCTATTTTCATGAACTGTCCCATGCCATTGCAACGATTTTAAGCTCGGGCGTGGTCAGTCATATTCAGTTGTTTCCGAACGGCGCAGGATTTTGTTTTAGCCAAGGCGGCTCGCCGATGTTTATTGGCTTTGCTGGGTATTTTGGTGCAGCCTGTTGGGGATATTTAATCTATTTATTAGCGACTTGGCCAAAGGGGATCCGCGTGAGTTTTGCCTTGCTAGGTGCCTTAGTTGTGCTAAGCGGCTTGCTTTGGGGCAGGGATATTCTCACGTTAGCGATTTTAGCTGTGCTGACTATTATTTTGTTGTTACCGCTTAAACTCAGTCAAAACAAAATGTTGACTCAGTTTTTGCGTATTATTGGCTTGATTATCATGCTTAATGCACTTGCGAGTCCGACAGTGTTGCTCGGGCTTGATGGTCAAGGTGATGCAGTGATGTTGGCCGAGCGTTCTTGGATCCCCGCGTGGATTTGGGTGGGATTATGGTTATTAACCAGTGCCTGCGCTTTGTATTTTGCGTGGCGCCGTGTAGATAATGCCGCAAGTCGTTAGTTCTCAAGCTTGTTTAAGGCCTCAGTCGTCTAGTGTTTTCCCCATCGTTTTTCTGCTTTGAACTTTGTTGATTTAGGTAAAGGTGATTTTGCTCATCACTTTGAGCTATAACCACTTATGTCGCTTAAAGCTTAGTTTTCCGACTTCTATTCCTTGGATTTTTGGCCATTGGCTGCTAGGTTAAGCCTTCGGTATCCATGGAGAATTACAATGAAAAAAGTCACCTTAGTTGCCAGTCTGCTGCTTGCTGGTTTATGTTCGAGTGTTACCTATGCCGATGAAAGCTTAGATAAAGTCTTAAAAAGCGATTTTCGTCAGGCTAAAAATGCCAGTCGTGACGTTTATCGTCATCCCGCTGAAACCTTAACTTTTTTTGGCATTACCCCAAAACAGACTGTGATTGAACTCTGGCCGGGCAATGGCTGGTACAGTGAAATATTAGGGCCTTATCTTGCTAAAGAGGGCCAATATATCGCAGCCAGTTTCGAAACGGCTCCTGCGACAGATACTCCCGGAAATCGTTATCGCGCGAACGCGGGTACTAAGTATGCTGCGTGGATGACGGCCAATAAAGACGTCATGGGCAATGCTAAGATTGTTACCTTCGATCCTCCACATAAGATGGATTTAGGTGCTGACGGTAGTGCTGATCTGGTATTAACCTTCCGAAATCTACATAACTGGGCATCGACAGAACAGTTGGAAAACGTGTTTGCCGCGTCTTATAAAGTGTTGAAGGACGGCGGTATCTTTGGCGTGGTAGAGCATAGAGCCAACGAAGGAATGAACTTCAGCACTGGCTATATGGATCAAGCAGCTATGGTTGCTTTAGCCAAAAAAGCAGGTTTTACCTTAGTTGAAAGTGCAGAAATCAATGCGAACCCCAAAGATACGAAAGATTACGCCAAAGGTGTTTGGACGCTACCGCCCTCTTTTGCCTTGGGTGATACCGATAAAGAAAAATACCAAGCGATCGGTGAAAGTGACCGTATGACACTTAAATTTGTCAAAAAATCATCTTAATTACCTGACATCAGAGGCATTATGTGGCAATCTTTCGCCCCCAAAAATCAAATCGAATTTGTATTACCTCATATTAAGGTCGCGGGTCGATTATGGGGGGCGAAGGATAAACCTTTATTGCTTGCCTTACATGGTTGGTTAGATAACGCCAACAGTTTTGAACCCTTAGCAGCGCATTTACTTGATTATCAAGTGCTTGCCATTGATTGGCCAGGACACGGCTTTTCTGCACATAGGCCGGGACACTATCCGCTGCATTGGATTGATTATTTGTATGATTTAGACGCGTTGTTAACGGCATTACCGCAAAAGCCAGCGGCAATGATTGGGCATTCGCTTGGCGGTATAATCGCCTCAGCTTACACGGCGACATTTCCCGAAAAGGTTAACAAGCTGGTATTGATTGAAGCGTTAAGCCCCTTGTCTGAGTTGCCAACGCAAGCTAAGGCGCGATTGAAAAAAAGCTTCTATCAGCATGAGAAGTATTTAACTCAGAAGCATGGGCAGGCAAAGATTTACGACAGTATAGATACTGCGGTGCGGGCGAGGGCACATTTAACAGGACTTGCCGAACCTTGGTGTCGTTTGTTGCTCGATCGTAATATGCAGCCCGAAGGTGATGGCATAGGTTGGCGTAGTGATCCTCGATTAAGATTAGATTCACCCCAACGATTAACCTTCGCCCAAGTTGATGCCTTGATGCAGGACATCAATGTCGAAACCTTATTAATTTGTGGCAAACAGGGATTTAGCCAGTTGCAGAGCGCGATACCTAAGGCCAGAACGTGGTTCAAGCATTTGTCTGAGCACATAATTGAGGGCGATCATCATGTGCATATGGACAATGCCGAAGGCGTTGCACGTTTGATCCGCAAATTCGTTTAATAGGTTGCTTATATGGGTATAAAAAAGACGCTAGGTTTTTTGTTTTTTTTATGTGATGATGATCAAAATTAAAACGCTCGTATGATTTATGACGAGTAAATCAATAACTATAAAATGTAAGCCGGTATTTTAACTCGGTATTTATCGAGTCTTGACGCTTGTATGGATATTGTTTCCGCAGTTGTGGGGATTTAGGAGAGAGTAGTGGATCAGCCTTGGATTAATCATTTGCCAGAAGATGTGCCTGCTGAAATTAATGTGGAACAATACTCATCGCTTGTCGATATGTTCGAGACAGCGGTGGCTAAGTATGAAGATCAACCTGCATTTATCAACATGGGTGCCACGCTAACCTATCGTAAATTGGAAGAACGCAGCCGAGCATTCGCTGCGTATTTACAAAATGAATTAAAGCTTGAAAAGGGCGACCGTGTCGCCTTGATGATGCCAAACCTGTTGCAGTATCCCATTGCACTGTTTGGTGTTTTGCGTGCAGGTATGGTGGTTGTTAACGTTAACCCACTTTATACACCGCGCGAGCTTAAACATCAGTTGATTGACTCTGGCGCCAAAGCCATTGTGGTGGTGTCAAACTTCGCCCGCACTTTAGAAGAAGTGGTCGATCAAACTCCCGTTGAAAGCGTGATTATCACCAGTTTAGGTGATCAATTAAGTGCACCAAAACGCACCTTAGTGAACTTTGTGGTGAAGTACATCAAGAAGTTAGTGCCAAAATACGATTTACCCCATGCCTTATCAATGCGCGATACCTTATCAACGGGTCGTCGCATGCAATACATCAAACCTGAAGTCACTAACGACGACTTAGCATTTTTACAATACACAGGTGGCACCACTGGGGTCTCTAAAGGCGCTATGTTGACCCATGGCAATATTGTTGCAAACGTATTGCAGGCCGATGGTGCATATTCTCCCGCTTTAAACGATGGCAGTGAGTTTGTCGTAACGGCCTTGCCGCTGTATCACATCTTCGCCTTGACCGTGAATTGCCTGCTGTTTTTGCACAAAGGTAGTCAGAATTTACTCATCACCAATCCTCGCGATATCCCAGGATTTGTGGCTGAGTTGAAAAAGTATCCTTTCACTGCATTAACTGGGGTGAATACCTTATTTAACGCTTTAGTGAACAGTGATGATTTTTCCCAGTTGGATTTCTCACGCTTAAAACTCTCTATCGGTGGCGGCATGGCGGTACAAAAAGCCGTGGCGGATAAATGGCAAACCATTACTAAAACCCGTTTACTTGAAGGTTATGGTCTGACGGAAGCCTCACCCTTATTAACCTGTTGTCCATATAACTTAGACGGTTATAACGGTTCAATTGGTTTTCCTGCCCCTTCGACACTGATCCAAATCCGTAATGATGACGGCAAGGTATTAGCCCAAGGCGAAACCGGCGAGCTGTTTGGTAAAGGTCCTCAGGTGATGAAAGGCTATTGGCAACGTCCTGAAGAAACCGCCAAAGTGATCGACACTGACGGCTGGTTAGCCACGGGCGATATTGGTTATATGGATGAGAAAGGTTTCTTCTATATTGTCGACCGTAAGAAAGACATGATCTTAGTCTCAGGCTTTAACGTATTCCCTAACGAAGTCGAAGAAGTGGTCGCACTTCATCCCAAAGTGATTGAAGTGGCTGCCGTTGGTGTGCCAAACGACGCCAGTGGCGAGTTAGTGAAGGTATTTGTGGTGGCAAAAGATAAATCTTTAACCGCTGAAGACATCATTAAGCACTGCCGTATTCATTTAACGGGATATAAAGTGCCGAAGCTGGTAGAATTTAGGGACGAGTTACCTAAAACCAACGTGGGTAAAATCTTGCGACGAGAGCTTAGAGACGAAGCTAAGCGCGCGTAAGATTGAAGCCGGCATTTGCCGGCTTTTGTTTTTATGGACTGTGATTGACCCACAGGATCTGGAGAAGAATTTGTCAGCGTTTCAATATGTGAGTGATGAAGCAAGCCTTAATGCCCTCGTTGCCCAATATAAACAGAGTAAGATACTCGTGTTAGATACCGAGTTTGTTCGTACTCGTACTTATTATGCCAAGTTAGGTTTGATCCAAGCCTATGATGGTAAAACCTTAGCTTTGATTGATCCGGTCGCTTTACCTGATTTAGCCCAGTTTTGGGCGCTGTTATCGGACCCGAATATCGTTAAGCTAGTGCATTCCTGCAGTGAAGACTTAGAAGTTTTTGCGCACTACGGTAAATGTCAGCCTACGCCTTTGTTTGATAGCCAAATTGCCGCCTCTTTGTGTGGTATGGGCCACGGTGTGGGTTATGCCAAGTTAGTTGAAACTTGCCTTGGTGAAGTGATCGATAAAGGTGAGTCGCGTACAGATTGGATCCGTCGTCCTTTAACGGAAGCCCAGTTAATCTACGCCGCCAATGACGTCCTGTATTTGTATCAGCTCTATCCTCAACTGGAAGCGAAACTCAGCGCCCAAGGGCGTTTAGCTTGGTTATACGAGGAAGGGGAAAGGATGACTCAGGGCAGGCTTGCCGATCCTGATCTTGATACAGCCTATTTGAAAGTGAAAAATGCTTTTCAACTCACTGAAATTCAATTGGCTTACCTTAAAGTGCTCGCCAAATGGCGCCTTGAAAAAGCTTTAGTCCGTGATTTAGCCTTAGGTTTTGTGATCAAAGATCATGGTCTTATTGCATTAGCGAAGAAGCAACCTAAAACTTCGGCTGATTTGTTTAAGCTCAATGACTTGACCGAACAGGAAAAACGCATCCACGGCAAAGATTTATTACGTGTGCTACAAACTGCGGATTTGGTTAATTTACCCGAGTTAGTGGATGTATTGGCGTTAAAATCAGGCTACAAATCGGCCTTTAAAGCGATTAAAAGCTGTTTGGTCGAATTATGCGAAAAGCATGATGTGCCGCAGGAAATGCTCGGTTCTAAACGTCATATCCATGAGTTTTTGCAATGGCGTTGGGATAAGCAACAAGGGGATTTACCGGCAGTGTTATGCGGTTGGCGAGGGGAATTGGCAACTGAGGCTTTAGCAAAGCTTGAGGTCTAGTGCTTAATATTTCGTACTTGAATCCATTGCTGAAAAACATCCACACCAAAATGTCATCTTCAATTGAAGATGACATTTTTTGTGTCATCGACTTATCTGTCAGGCAAAGTGACGTTAAGCTCGAGTACCGACAGGTTGGCGTCGTTTTGATCTAACTGCACAGAAACTTGATCATCAGAAATCGGCACATATTTGCGAATAACGGCAATGATCTCTTGTTTCATCTGTGGGAAATAATCGGGAGTGTCCCTTTGTCCACGTTGATGAGCCACGATGATCTGTAGGCGCTCTTTTGCCATTACCGCAGTGCTAGGCTTTTTCTTGCTTTTGAAATAGTCGAGTAAAGACATAATTAGCTACCAAATATCCGTTGTAAGAAACCTTTCTTTTCTTCCGTAATAAAGCGTACTGGTACATCTTCACCCAGTAAGCGTGCGACTGTATCACTGTAGGCTAAACCTGCATCACTTTCTTGGTCGATAATCACAGGTACGCCTGAGTTAGAGGCTTTCAGTACAGATTGTGACTCAGGAATAACGCCGAGTAACTCAATGGCCAGAATTTCTTGAACATCGTCGACACTTAACATTTCGCCCGATTTTACACGGCTCGGTGAATAGCGAGTCAGCAGTAAGTATTCTTTGATTGGCTCAAGGTTTAGCTCGGCGCGGCGTGATTTGCTTTGCAACATACCTAAAATACGATCTGAGTCGCGCACTGAGCTGACTTCTGGGTTCGTAGTCACAATGGCGATATCGGCAAAATACAATGCCATCATAGCGCCTTGCTCAATCCCTGCGGGAGAGTCACACAGAATAAACTCAAAGTCTTTGGCCAAATCGTCTAGAACACGGCCGACGCCTTCTTTGGTCAGTGCATCTTTATCACGGGTCTGTGAAGCGGGTAAAACGAATAACTTATCGCAGCGTTTATCTTTGATCAGCGCTTGATTTAAATTGGCTTCACCATTGATCACATTAACGAAGTCATAAACAACACGACGCTCGCAACCCATGATCAAGTCTAAGTTTCGTAAACCTATATCGAAATCAATAACGACTGTCTTGTGTCCTTGCATGGCAAGACCGGTCGCAATTGCAGCACTCGATGTGGTTTTACCTACGCCGCCTTTACCTGAAGTGACAACAATAATTTGTGCCATGTTTCTCTCTATCCTTTGTTCTGCCATTTAGAGGGGCAGTGATTCAACCATAAGCGACTCACCGTTTAGGCGAATGCAGCCGCTTTTATCTAAGCTATGTTGTTGTAGATTTTCAGCGAGCCAATATTGCCCTGCTATTGAAACGAGTTCGGCCTCCAGAGAGTGGGCAATGATAACGGCGCTGGTATCGCCCGCGGCGCCTGCCATGGCTTTCCCTCGTAATGCGCCATAGATATGAATGCTACCATCTGCGATGACTTCTGCGCCATTGCCTACCGCACCAAATATGATTAAATCACCATTTTTTGCGTAGACTTGTTGGCCTGAACGAATATTTTGCTTCACTATTTTAGTTTGGCGCGGGGCCGGCGGCGGGGTACTGCTCTGTTTTCCCGCTTTGACTATGGCAAGGCCTAAGTCTTTAGCCTGTTTACTGAGTACAGTTGTCGCGCCCGTTATGCCAACAATCACTAATTGACGTGAGATCAGCAGATCCTTTAACGCACTTAAATTCAAGCTGTCGTGCTGAATGGCACTCAGATTGACGACTAAAGGAGCACCCAGAAAAAACTGAGGAGCCTGTGCCAATTTATGGTCTAATTCAGTCATGACAGCTTGTAAATCGCTGCTATTAATATGAAGCACTGAAAGAGTAAAAGAAGCGCCTTTTAACTCTAAGCTAGGTTTTGACATCCCGGCACTATTCTCCAGAAATCATCAGTCGGTTCGCTGATTTTACAATTAAATTACTAGGCTACCATGTTATAGTGTGCCCCATTGACTGGCAAGTTTGAACTATTGGATATTTGATTCTTATGCTATGTGCCGTTTATAAAAGTAGCCGAAAGGCTGATACTTATTTATTTGTGAAGAAAAGAGATTGTTTTGACAATGTTCCAGTGCCTTTGATGGAAATGTTTGGCGTGCCAAAGTTGGTGATGGTGTTTCCTATCGCTAAACGCGACGCGTTAGGAATGGCAGATATACATAAAGTCAGAGCAGCAATGGCAGAAAATGGCTTTTATTTACAAATTCCACCACCTCAGGTGAATTTATTGGCTGAGCATAAGCTGAGCCTTGGGATCAAAGATTAACCAGGTAGCATCAAGACGCTGCTAATGAGCTCTGGCGCGTCAAACCACACTCGTTAATCTCAGTGGCATTGCGTATCTGACGACAAATTAGTGTAAAATAGCCCGCATTGAGCGGGTTTTTTATTAAGAAGATACAGTTAATCATGGCATTTTGGCAGAGTAAAACATTAGCGCAGATGAGCACAACCGAGTGGGAATCCCTGTGTGACGGTTGTGGTAAATGTTGTTTAAACAAGTTGATAGATGATGAAACCGAAGACTTGTATTACACCAATGCAGCTTGCCTTTTGCTCGATCATCAAACGGCAGGCTGTCAGCATTACAGTGACCGTTTCACCTATGTCCCCCAATGTACAGTGATCACGATTGATAATATCCATGAGTTAACTTGGTTGCCCGACAGTTGTGCCTATCGCCGCCTAGCGGCAGGGCGTGAGCTACCGAGCTGGCACCCGCTGCTCACAGGCTCCAAAGAAGCGATGCATTTAGCGGGTATGTCGATCCAAGGCAAGGTGGTGGATGAAAGACGCGTAAAGGATATTGAAGATCATATCGTGCTATGGCCACTTAAAGACGTGGATTAACAGACGTGGATTAACAGACGTGGATTAACAGACGTGAATTCATTTTGCCGTAGCATTATCGATTGAAAATTAACTTATTAATTGAAACGACACTTGTTGATTGGAAAGTGACCGTCAGAATGAAAACAACAAGGGAGCGATTCGCTCCCTTGTGCATTTTGGGTGTTAAGTGAATTTAAATTCCATCAAATAATGCTCGACTAGATTTTTAATCCCACCATCAACTGATCAAGTTGACCAGCTGTTGCTTGCAGCTCATCACAACCTGAAACCGACTGGTTGGCCGATTGCTCCACATCGTGTGATTGGTTGCGAATTTCCATTAAGTTAGTCGCAATCTCGTTGGCCACTGCCGACTGCTCTTCGGCCGAGGTCGCAATTAGCACACTCATTTCAAACACTTTGTTGCTGTGGTGGGCGATAAACTCTAAGTCTTTACCCGTTTGCAGTACGTGTTGTTTACCTTCATTAGCTTGATTCACAGTACGTGACATCACTTGTGTCAGATTGCGAGTACCCGATTGAAGTGATTCGATCATGGTTTTGATTTCAACCGTAGCGGCCTGAGTTCTCCCCGCTAAAGTACGTACTTCATCTGCCACCACGGCAAAGCCACGACCTTGTTCACCGGCGCGTGCCGCTTCAATCGCTGCGTTGAGGGCGAGTAGGTTGGTTTGCTGGGAAATCGCATTAATGGTTGACACCACTTCATCAATTTTACTGGCGTTGTCATTGAGTACACCTACCGCATTTGAGGCCGCAGAGATTTCATCTGATAACACGTCGATAGCCTTAACTGTGGTTTCAATATCTTTCCCGCCCGCGCTAACCTGTTGATTGGCTTCTTGGGTTTCGGCTGAGGATTGTTCGGCATTGCGGGCAACTTCTTTCACTGCGGCAGTCATTTCTTCCATTGCCGTCGCTAAGGAGTCCAGATGTTGTCTCTGGTTTACCGCCAAGGATTGACCTTGCTGCGCTGTGTTACGAAACGATGATACAACTTCGCGTATTTTAGCTGTCGATTCTGCGATTTGCTTTACTAAGGTATGTTGACGTTCTACTAAGGTATCTATGCTGATGGCTAAGATACTGAACTCGTCCTTCACTTCGAAGAAGTTTAAACGCCCCGTTAAATCACCCGATGCGGCCCGTTTTAATGCCATCACCGTCGTATAAAGTGCGCCGCCTACGAAGGTTGAAATGTAATAGCTGAACAAAAATAGCACAAACAAGAGTGCCGCCATTAGGCCATAAACCAGTAGGTTATCGTTGGCGAGCAAGGCGTCAATTTCTTTGCTGTCTAGGGGAATAATCGTGATCAGGTTTTGATCGTTAACACGACTCACAGCTCTAGGTTGCTTACCGCTATCATCAATACCACCACCACTGCGAGCGATGGATTGGGCTTTGCTATCGGCTTCATTTACCGAAACAATGCTGACATTACCTTCAATTTCGCGACTTAGCTGGCTAAGGATAGTTTGGCGTTCTGGCTCTGGTAGTTTGTTATATAAGCTGCCAGTGACTTGGTTGATTTGTTGTGAAGCATTTTGCAGACTGTTGAGCTGTCCTTGAATTAAGGTTTGCTGGGATTGGTTATCTAGGAAAAGCGCCAGTCCGACAATCATTAACATGGGAACGATAGAGAGAATAGCGAATTTAGTTTTTAAGGTCATATGGATAAGATATTGATCTATCCAGCGAAATTTTACTTCTTTCATGAGTGCCTCGATAAAATGGGCTATAAACCGAATTTATATCGGTCAGTTTGCCATAGACTTTATAGTTTTCTGTTTTGTAATGATTTATATGGTTAATGTAGTCTAATTGCAGTCGTTATTGTGTTGTTTGCTGCAATTTTGGCAAGGTACAGGTGTGAGTTTACAGTTTAGTTACAAATGCTGCTAGTGGCAGAAAGCGGAAGTTGTTTACGTCAGAATCGAGGTTTGGGTTTCCCTTGAGCAAAACTCAGGCTCCAAACTGGGGTAACACATGAATTTGCATGATAAAAACTCCCAATAAGCCCTAGTAATATGCCGCTCGCTCGCGTAAAATTTCTATCCTTTTATTTCGTTATAGCTAGCAAAGCGTCTGGCATTAACGCCCGATAACCTGAGCACCCAAATAGCCTGAAAGTTTGGCGCCCATAGCACTTGTTTATCAAGCGCGACTATGCAGTGGAAGAGAAAATGCAGCAGTTAACTGAGATCGTAGAACAAGCCTTAGTCATTATTGACCAGGCCAGTGATCTAAAAGCACTGGATGATATCCGTGTCGATTACCTTGGTAAGAAAGGTAAGATCACCGACATGATGAAAATGATGGGTAGCTTAAGCCCTGAAGAAAAGCCCGCCTTTGGCCAAGCGGTCAATGATGCTAAACAGGCGATTCAACAAAAATTAACTGAGCGTATCGATGGTCTGAAAAGTTCGGAATTGGAAGCCAAATTAATCGCCGAAAAGATTGATGTGACTTTGCCAGGCCGCACCCAAGAGATCGGTGGCTTACATCCTGTGACTCGAACCATTGAGCGCATCGAAACCTTTTTCGGGGAATTAGGGTTCTCGGTAAAGCAGGGGCCTGAAATTGAAGATGATTTCCACAATTTCGACGCACTGAATATCTCTGAGCACCATCCTGCGCGTGCTGATCATGATACCTTTTATTTCAATCCTAAACTGATGCTGCGTACCCAAACTTCGGGCGTGCAAATCCGTACTATGGAAACTGAAAAGCCACCATTACGCATTATTTCTCCTGGTCGTGTTTATCGTAACGATTACGACCAAACTCACACGCCTATGTTCCACCAAGTGGAAGGGTTGTTGGTTGATGAGCATGTTAACTTTGCTGAATTGAAAGGCATTTTGCATGACTTCCTGCGTAATTTCTTCGAAGAAGATCTGCAAGTGCGTTTCCGTCCATCTTACTTCCCATTCACTGAACCTTCAGCGGAAGTGGACGTGATGGGCAAAAATGGTAAATGGCTAGAAGTGCTTGGCTGCGGTATGGTACATCCGAATGTGCTGCGCAGCGTTGGCATAGATCCAGAAAAATACTCTGGTTTTGCTTTTGGTATGGGTGTCGAGCGCTTAACTATGTTGCGTTACGGCGTAAACGATTTACGTGCGTTTTTCGAAAACGACCTACGTTTCCTGAAGCAATTTAAATAACGGAGCTGTAATAGCATGAAATTTAGCGAATCTTGGCTTCGTGAATGGGTAAACCCTTCAGTCAGCCGTGAAGCATTATCCCACCAGATCACTATGGCCGGTCTCGAAGTCGATGACGTTGAAGCCGTAGCTGCCGATTTTAGCGGTGTAGTGATTGGTGAAGTGGTTGAGTGTGGTCAGCATCCCGATGCCGATAAACTGCGCGTGACCAAAATCAACGTTGGTGGTAGTGAACTTATCGATATCGTCTGCGGTGCACCAAACTGCCGTCAGGGTCTTAAAGTGGCCGTGGCTATGGTTGGCGCCGTATTACCTGGCGATTTCAAAATCAAGAAAGCCAAGCTGCGTGGCATGCCATCAGAAGGCATGTTGTGCTCGTACAGCGAGCTTGGCATTAACGTCGAAAGCGATGGCATTATCGAATTGCCATTGGACGCGCCATTAGGCACTGACATCCGCGACTATCTGCAACTTAATGATGCCGTTATCGATGTGGATTTAACGGCTAACCGTGCCGATTGCTTAGGTATGGCAGGTCTTGCCCGTGAAGTGGGCGTGTTAAACCGCCAAACAGTGGTTGAGCCACAGTGGCAAGCCGTTACGCCAACGACAGATGCACAGGTCACGATTAACGTTAACGCGCCTGCAGCGTGTCCACGTTACTTAGGCCGTGTGGTTAAAAACGTTAATGTGAAAGCGCCTACGCCATTATGGATGCAGGAAAAACTGCGCCGTAGCGGTATTCGCTCTATCGATCCTATCGTAGACATCACTAACTTTGTGTTGATTGAATTCGGTCAACCTATGCACGCTTTCGATCTTGCCAAATTAACAGGCGATATCCAAGTGCGTTTAGGCACTGGCGAAGAGAAAATCACCCTGCTTGATGGCAGCGAAGTGACCATCCCAAGCGATACCTTAGTGATCGCCGATGATGTGCGTCCATTAGCCCTTGCTGGTGTGTTTGGCGGCGAATATTCAGGCGTGAGCGACACGACCCAAGACATACTGCTTGAATGTGCCTTCTTCGCGCCGCTCGCCATTATGGGTAAGTCACGTCGTTTAGGTTTGCACACAGATTCATCACACCGCTTTGAGCGTGGTGTTGACCCTGAGATGCAACACAAGGTTATCGACCGTGCTACGCGTTTAGTACTGGATATCTGTGGCGGTGAAGCTGGCCCTGTAGTTGAGGCTAAATCAGAGGCTGATTTACCCAAACCTGCACAAATCGTTTTACGTCGCAGCAAGTTAGATCGAATTTTAGGTCATCATGTACCTGATAGCGATGTCGTTGAAATCCTACAACGTTTAGGTTTTAGTGTGGTTGTTGGCCAAGATAGTTGGCAGGTCACTACCGCGACTTATCGTTTTGATATGGCGATTGAAGAAGATTTGATCGAAGAAGTTGCCCGTATTTACGGTTATAACAATATCCCGAATACGGCGCCTGTTGCTGCGCTGCGTATGTCAGATCATAAAGAATCTGACTTAAGCCTAAAACGCGTGCGTGCCTTATTGGTCGCTCGTGGTTTCCAAGAAGCGGTAACCTACAGCTTTGTCGATCCAAAATTGCAAAATCTGGTTCATCCTGGTTTAGACGCTATGGTGTTACCAAACCCAATTTCCAGTGAAATGTCGGCCATGCGCCTGTCAATGTTCACCGGTTTATTGGCCGCCGTTGGCTACAACCAAAGTCGTCAACAGAGTCGCGTGAGACTTTTTGAAACTGGTCTGCGCTTTGTTCCTGATATCAATGCAGAATCCGGTGTAAGACAGCAAGCAATGCTCGCTTGTGTCATTACTGGGCTCCAAAATGATGAACATTGGGCTATGGAATCGAAAACTGTTGATTTTTTCGACCTTAAAGGTGATTTAGAAGCAATTATCGGCTTGACAGTTTCCGCATCAGAATTTAGCTTTAGAGGAGCGACGCATTCTGCTCTCCATCCGGGGCAATGTGCTGAAATATTGAGAAATGATCGAGTGATCGGTCATATAGGTGCAATCCATCCTAGTTTGGAGAAGCCTTTTGGACTCAATGGTAAAACCATCGTTTTTGAGTTGGAATTGGATGCTTTATTGCATACCAGTTTGCCGCTAGCCCAAGCTGTATCTAAGTTTCCAGCTAATCGTCGTGACATCGCAGTCGTAGTAGATGAGAGTGTATCTGCAGGTGATGTAATGAAATTGATAAGAAAAGTTGGCGAAAATCAGTTGGTTGGCATAAACTTGTTCGATGTATACTTAGGTAAAGGTGTTGAACCTGGCAAGAAGAGCCTGGCGATAGCACTTACATTACAAGACACTACTCGTACGCTTGAGGAAAAAGAGATTGCTGAGACCGTTGGTTCAGTCGTTTCTGCCCTTAAGTCCGAGTTCAACGCATCGTTGAGGGATTAAAGTATGGCACTTACCAAAGCCGAAATGGCAGAACATCTTTTTGAAACACTCGGAATGAACAAACGTGTCGCCAAAGAGATGGTTGAGTCGTTCTTTGAAGAGATTCGGGGCGCACTTGAAAGTGGTGAGCAGGTCAAGTTATCTGGCTTTGGCAACTTTGACCTTAGGGACAAGAATCAAAGACCGGGAAGGAACCCAAAAACAGGCGAAGATATCCCAATTTCTGCTCGTCGTGTCGTGACTTTCCGTCCCGGCCAAAAGCTGAAAACTCGTGTAGAAGCAGCAAACACGGGTAAGTAATTTCGTTTGTTTGATGGGAAAGCCACTCCTTAGAGAGTGGCTTTCCTGTTTATTTTTTCGTGCAATATCTCCATTGTTTTTATCCACTGTCTGAGGTGAATTCTTTGTCAAGACAGCCCAAACATTTTGACCGTCGTTTTAAACTCGCCTTATTACACCCTAGATACTGGGCCACTTGGTTAGTGATTGGTCTATTAGTGATTTTCGGACTCATGCCCGCATGGCTGCGTGATCCTATTGCAAGATTATTGGCAAAAATAGTGATGCCAATTGCCAAAAAGCCCATTAGCGTTGCCAGAGCCAACTTAAGGGCGTGCTTTCCTAATCAATCCACCGCCGAGATTGAAGTGTTAATCCGTGAGAACGTGCAAAACTTCGTTTTGGTGTTGTTAGCACAGGGTGAATTGCTGGTGCGCTCAAAAGCGCATTTACGTCGTAGAGTCAATTTAATCGGCTTTGAGCATGTGACTAAAGCGCAGGCTGCGGGGCAGCCGATCATTTTTATCATGCCCCATGTGTGGCCAATCGATTATGCTGGTTTACGCCTTAACCTTGAGTTGCCTATGGTGACTATGGCCAAAGCCCATAAAAACGGGTTATTCAATTGGTTTAGTAATCGTGTACGCAGCAGTTGTGGTGGCCATGTGTATATGCGCGAGGCGGGCATTCGGGCGTTATTGGCTGAGCTTAAGCGCGGTAACAGTTTCTTTTATCTTCCCGATGAAGACTTAGGTCCTGAACAAAGCGTGTTTGCGCCTTTTTTAGGCACAGTGAAGGCAACGCTACCTGTTGTTGGGCGTTTAGCGCAGGCGGGTAATGCCCAAGTGCTGCCAGTAAAGATTGGCTACAACCAAGCGACACGCCAATTTGATCTCACCGTGATGGCGGCCGTTGCGCCTGAAGAAATGGTGGGCAAAGAAAATGAGGCGTTGGCACTGAACAAAGTGGTCGAGCAAGTTATCTTAGCTTACCCAGAGCAGTATATGTGGTTCCTGCGCGTTCTCAAGACGCGCCCAGAGGGTGAAGTTTCTATCTACAGCTGAGATGTAGCGTGACTGAAATAGTGTGGTTTAAAATGGCTTTGAGCGCTGATTGCTCAAAGCCATTTTTTTGAGGAATATTCTTGCTGATAGGACTCTTTATTGATTGAGATCTTTATCGACTGTGCTGTTACCAATGCAGGATTTAATCTTCATCTTGTTCCATCTCAAGTTGCATCAGTAACATATCTTCGCCATCGAGTACGCGAGTACGAAAGCTTTGACATGCAGGGCAGACGACCGTGCGCTCACTCAGTACGGATTCAGTCTGGCAGTCTTGGCAAAGTATCACTAGCGGCTGAATTTGCATATTGAGTATGGCTTCTTTGCAAATCCCATCGAGCTTAAAGGTATCGAAGGCGGTTTGTAGCAGGCTAGGTTCAACCCCGCTCATGACGCCCAGCTTGATATCCACTCGGGTGATTTTATCGGCATGATTGGCCAGCGCGTGCTGTTCGCATTGCTCAATCAGGGCACTCACAATCGAATATTCGTGCATCAGCAAATCCTTGGCAGCAGTTCACCTTGGGGAAGATCGAGATAACGCTTAGTATTCCAAGGTGTTCTTAGCACGACTTTCCCCACTAAATCATCACTCACAGTACCGATAATCGCTGCATGCTCACAGCGCCCAAAGCGTTGCATGATCTCGAGCGCACCTAAGGCGATGTCGTTGGGGACGGCGAGGATGAAAGTGCCTTCGTTGGCAAGATCCATGGCTTCGAAACCATAGAGTTCGCACAGACCTTTGACTTCATCGCTTACGGGAATACTGGCTTCATTTACTGTGATACCAACATTGGAGGCGACAGCCCATTCGTTCAGCACCGCCGATAAGCCGCCGCGTGTCGCATCGCGCATCGCATGAATGGGAATATTGGCGGCGATCAATTGCTCGACTATGGGCCAGAGCGTCGCGCAGTCACTTTGTAATGCTGATTCGAGCGTGAGTCCTTCACGCGCCATTAAAATCGCTGCACCGTGGCAGCCGATATCACGGGAGACAATAATGGCATCGCCCACCGTGACATTCGCCGCGGAAATATTGGGACGCAAGATACGACCAATGCCTGAGGTATTAATAAATAAACCATCGGCGCACCCCTTGGGTACGACTTTAGTGTCGCCGCAGACAATCCGTGCACCACTGTGTTTTAATTCTTTCGCCATACTGCGGACAATCGTAGTTAAATCCTTGATAGAAAAGCCTTCTTCGATGATCACACTACAACTCAAATACTGAGGTTCTGCGCCCATCATAGCGAGATCGTTGACTGTGCCTGCGATGGCAAGCTTGCCGATATCACCACCGGCAAAAAATAAAGGGGATACGGTGAAAGAGTCTGTGGTAAAGGCGTTGGCACCGTGCAAATCGAGTTTGGCAGCGTCTTCTTCGCTGCGAAGGATTGGGTTATCAAACTCGGCAAAAAACAGATCACGGATCAGTTTATTCATTTCTTTGCCGCCACCGCCGTGGCTGAGTTGAATGGATTTATCTTTAAGCGTATCAGCCATGATGTGGCTCCTTGATATCGATACCTTGATAGCGGTAATAGGCATTGCAGGCACCTTCGGAGCTGACCATGCAACTGCCTAAGGGCGTTTCGGGATTGCAGCCGCGGCCAAACACTTTACAGTCCTTTGGTTTAGCAAGCCCACGAAGAATATCACCACACTGACAGGCTTTATGATCGTCAATTTCCTTCACGGGTAGGCGGTCTTTAAAGCGCAGTTCGGCGTCTCTGTGGGCATATTCGGGTTTAAGCTGCAGCGCTGAATTGGGGATTGGGCCTAGTCCACGCCAGCGAAATTGCGGTCTGACATTGAAGAATTGATTTACTTTGGCCTGCGCCGTGAGGTTGCCGTCCTCCGATACTGCGCGGCTGTATTGGATATCGAGCTCCGCTTTACCTGCGGCTTTTTGGCGCACAATCCGTAAAATCGACTCCATCACATCGACGGGCTCAAATCCCGCCACCACTAAGGGCGTGCCATAGTTTTCGACTGTGCTGCGATAGATTTTTGCGCCACTGATCACGCTTACATGGGCTGGGCCGATAAAGGCGTTGACCCTCGCTTTTGGGTCGTGCATCACGGCATCAATTGCGGGTGGCACTAATACATGATTGATATGAAACAGTAGATTTTCGAGTTTTTCTTGTTCGGCCAGTTGTAACAAAATTGCTGTCATTGGGGTTGAGGTTTCAAAGCCAATGGCGAAGAACACTACGGTTTTATCGGGATTGTCGCGGGCAATTTTGAGCGTATCTAAGGGATCGTAAATTGGGCGAATATCGCAGCCCTTGGCCCTAAAACTGGCTAAAGAGCCTTGAGAACCGGGCACGCGGATCATATCGCCCAGAGTCACAAGAATAACATTTTCTTGGGAGGCAAGCGCCGCGGCTTGGTCGATGCGCTCTTTAGGCATAATGCACACTGGGCAGCCAGGACCATGGATAAATTCAATATTATCTGGCAGTAAATCTAGCAAGCCGTATTTCATAATCGTATGAGTATGGCCGCCACAGACTTCCATGATATTGATTTGTTGCTTAACCAATTTAGCGGTTAACCGAATATCCCGTGCTAAATTGGCAATCGTTTGGGGATCGCGAAAGCCTTGATAGAGGTGTTTTAGTTCAAGCATGCTTTTTCCTCGGTGCACTCGATAGGGGTGCGCCTTGCGACTTAATCCTGCACTGCTGATGGTCAGTGTATGGCTTCATTTTCAAGCTTAGTGACGATTTCTTTGTATAGATCAATGCTTTGCTGCGCATCTTCCTTATCAATTTTGTTCATCACAAAACCAATATGGATCAACACATAGTCGCCAATTTCCAGTGGCTCATTCATTAAATGACTGCTGACATCGCGGCGCACGCCTAAGGTATCGACGGTGACACTCTGGCGCTCAATATCGACCGCCACCACTTGGGAAGGTATGGACAAGCACATTATTGTGCACCTCGAATATTGTCTTTAAGCCAAGCGGCTACAGCCTGCATGGAGTCGCCATCTTTAATTGAGACTTCAATAATTTGAGTTGCTGGATTGAGTTTTTTAAGCTGCGCTCTGGCTTCGTCCATCTTGAAATCAAAATAGGGCAGTAGATCGCACTTAGTGATAAAAACTACATCGGCGCGGCGGAACATCACAGGATATTTTTCAATCTTATCATCACCTTCTGGCACTGATAGCAGCACGATATTTTTGTGAGTGCCCACATCATAACTGGCTGGGCAGACGAGATTACCGACGTTTTCGACAAAGCAAATATCGAGTCCTTCAAGCGGCAGATGATGTAGGGCACCGTGCACCATAAAGGCGTCGAGGTGACAGGCGCTGCCCGTTTGAATTTGATAGGCCTTAATGCCTTTAGTGATGAGGCGGTCGGCATCGCGGGAGGTTTCTAAGTCGCCCTCGATCACCGCATAGTTGAGCTGCGTGTATTCTTTGAGATTTTCTAATAGGGTGGTTTTGCCACTGCCCGGGCTACTCATGATGTTGAAGGCAGTAATGTTATGTGCCTCAAAGTGGGCGCGGTTATGTCCAGCTTCGACATCATTTTTATCTAAAATTTTGTGGATGACTGACAAGGTTTTTTTATCGTTTAACTGAGGATTTGTGTGTAACTCTTGATGGCTATGCTCATGAGTATGTGAATGGTCATGATTATGCTCATGGCTATGGGCATGCGCGCCTAGATGATCATGGTCGTGGCGGGTAAGGGAGCAGCCGCAGTCTTTACACATTTTACCTCTCCTTGTATCGGCAGAGTACGAGGACTTTGCCTGACAAATAATGATTGATGTACGAATCGTTAATTTGGTTACGCTAATGTTGAGTGTGATACAAATTGCGCTACGGATCTTTGATGTTCGTCAGGTTTATGGGGATAAAAATGGCGAGCGAACATCAGGGGTTATCAAATAAGTAAGGTTATTGACTCTGATGAATGCCATACCAAAGTTGGCCTAGGGCGATGCCGCCATCATTGATGGGGATCTGTTTACTGGATAACACTTTATTTCCTTGGGCGCTGAGCTTGCTCAGGCAGTATTCCAATAGATATTTATTTTGAAATACGCCACCGCAGAGCACGGTTGGGAGGTGTTGATACTGGGCAGCATAATCACAAATAGCATCACCTAAGGTGTGTAAAAAGGCGCGGGCGATGGCATAGCATCTATTGTCTGTTAGCGGTTGTGCTGTAATCAATTCAACAACTTGCTTGAACATCTCACTGCTTCGCCACTGGTCGATGTCAAGAGGTAAGTTAAGCGAAATGACTTCAAGGGCTAATGCATCGGCGCGATTGGCCGCGGCTTCTATTGCCATGCCCGCTTGGCCTTCAAACAGTGTGGTTTCGATTAAACCTAAGGCGCAGGCGAGGGCATCGAACAGTCGTCCGACAGAGGAGGTTTTTATCGCACTGTCGTTCTGCCAGATCTTATGTAAGTTAGTCAGAGTGTTTGGGCGCATGTTGTTTAATATAGGTAATTGCAATGCGAGTACAGCATCGAGGCTCATTTGCTCGAATAATAATGCCAGTAACAACCTAACGGGTTGCTTAATCGCTTGCTCGCCGCCCAGCAGGGCGATGGGTTCAAAATATGCCAGTCGCTCGGCTTTATCGAGCGTAGTGAGGAGCACTTCACCACCCCATAAACTGCCATCTTCCCCAAGTCCAGTGCCATCGAAACTAAAGCCGAGTACGGGATCTCGATATTGGTTAACTGCCATTACGCTGAGCACATGGGCATGGTGGTGTTGCACCGATAAACATTGATTTTGACGGGTATCGCTGAGTTTTACACTCGAGTTTGAGTGCATTTCAGCCCAGCGTGAAGGGGCATAATCTGGGTGTTTATCGCAAATAATAAGATTTGGCGTAAAGTGATACAACCGAGCAAAAGTGGCTAAGGTGCGCTCAAAATACTGCTCGGCGCTGACACTGAACAGGTCGCCAATATGGGGACTTAAAAACACATTATTGCCAAAGCCTAAGGCGATGGCATTTTTTTGCTGTGCGCCCACGGCCAAAATCGATGGGGTCAGCGGTATCTCTAAGGGGAAACTTAACGGTGCATAGCCGCGGGCGAGGCGCAATACTTGCACCTCTGCGGAGGAATCAAGTTGCGGCTGGATCACTTGCACCACACTGTCATCACAGCCATTAATAATCGGCCGATTATGATCGACTATCGCATCCACCACATGGCTTAAGTGACTAATAAGCTCATCACAATCAGTGATGATAGGTTCACCGGAAACATTGGCGCTGGTTGCAACTAATGGCCCTTTGAAGAGACCTAATAGCAAATGATGTAGCGGTGTGTAGGGTAAAAATACCCCGAGTTTATTCAGATTGGGGGCGACAGCTAAGCTGAGATCATGTTCGGCTCGGCTGCTCATCAGCACTATGGGCCTTTCTTGCGAACTCAGCACTCGCCACTCGGCATCCGTCCCTGTGACATAGTGCTGCACCATGGTGATATCCGCCATCATCACCGCTAGCGGCTTGGCTTGGCGCTGTTTTCGCAGCCGGAGTGCGTTGACGGCATAGTCACTTCGGGCATCACAGATTAAGTGAAATCCACCCAATCCTTTAATTGCCAGAATCTGCCCTTGGCGTAATCTGTCAGCCGCTGCTGTCAGTACCGCAAGGTCCGTACTCAATTCAGGTGCGCTGACATTTGAGGCATTGGGAAGGATGTATTCCCCTTGCGGTGTTTTTAAACTGAGTCTGGGGCCACAGGCGGGGCAGCTCACGGGCTGGGCATGGTAGCGGCGGTCGAGTGGGTTTTGATATTCTTTGGCGCACTCGGGACACATGTCAAAATCGGCCATGGCGGTGTTGTGTCTATCATAGGGTAAAGCATTGATAATCGTGTATCGAGGGCCACAGTTAGTGCAGTTGGTAAAGGCATAGCCAAAGTGGCGATCATCAGGATTATGCATGTCGTTCAAGCAATCTTGGCAGGTACTTTTATCTGCCGATACTGCCACCAGTGCACCTATCGGTGAACTTGGGTCATCGTCCTCATGGCTGTCGCTTTTTATAATCTCAAACGTGGTTTCGCTTAATAAAATCGGCAGTGGTATTTGGCTGATATTGTCGATACGGGCGAGTGGTGGTGGAGTGGTATTGAGTACAGTGATAAAGCGAGTGAGGTTTTCATCATTACCTTGCAGCTCAATGGTCACGCCCTTGGCATTGTTAAGCACAGTACCCGTCAGTTGAAACTCAAGGGCATAACGATAGACAAAGGGGCGAAATCCCACCCCTTGTACTATGCCAGTGACGTGCAACTGACAACGCTTTAACGTGGCTCCCTTGTGGACAAGGTATTCCAATGCCAGCCTTCGTTTTATCTGCAGGTCACTGTGCTTTTTGTGGCGACTATTGTGCCTATGTGGCTTCATACGTTGTGACTTAACTTTTGGCCTCCTAATCATGGGCATTCAGTTGGCGCTGCTTAACGTAAAGTGCCCCAACGACTAAGTTATCGCCGTCTAAATCTAGGCTGCGATTGACCACTAAGGGGAAGTTTTTGCCTAAGCGTAAGCTGATGCGTTTGCACAGGGTTTCATTGATTAATTCATTGCCCGCTAAGGCTATATTGTGCACGCCGATATTTAAATCGATATGCTCGATCCAGTTAGATAAATAGTCCGCCAGCGAGTCTTGCATCGCAAAGGCGAGCTGACTCGGATCGTCATTACCCGCAATACGAAAACTTAACACTGTGCCTAAGGTTTTACACCAATTTAGGCTGCGGTGGGCTTCACCTTTGGTCAGCGGATAATCGATACGCGGTGCATTAGCACCGTGGTAGCGCATGGCGGCGGCCATGAGTGCATCGCTTAGCCTTGCTTGGCTTTGAGTCTCTTCTTGTGTATTAAGGCCAATTAATATGGCAGCAATCGCCCACAAGCTTTGTAAGTTGTCCCGTCTGCCGTGAAGCTTCAGGCTTAAAAGTTTTAGGTAATCTTCGGGGAACAGGCTCTTAAATTTTTGCGCTACGGCTTTTTGCGGACTGCTGTCCAGTTGATGGAAGATTTCGTAACCGTTATCGGGCAGCTCGGGCAGGGCAAAGAAGAGTTCAGTGTCGCCCTTATTATCGCAGGTGACAATTTGACTCGTATGGGTATGGCTTAAGTAAATGACCGCGGCATTTTTTGCCTGTTTATGACTGGTAAACTTACCGTTGAGCAGCGCACTGAATAGCGCTGCGTCTGCAAGGGTGTGATTTTCTGTGTTGACTGTATTTTGATTATTATCGCTTAGCATACTAGTGCAATGAATATCACTGTCTTCACTTGACGCTACTTGAGTCAATACTGCCACACTCAGTTCGCCTTGGTGCGATCGTGAACGTTTCGCCGCTTGCCATTGGGCTTGATAGCCGTGAAAACTGACTTTTTCCCTTAAGGGTTCTGGAGCGATAAAGTGCTTGGTTTGAACCTGTGTTGAGCTTAAATCGTGACTGGCGATTTGTGCCCAAGCACCATCGACCCAAGCTAGCTTTGGCCTATTATGCGGCCCTTTAATGTAAACCCAATCGACCCCTTTTTGTCGTAATACTTCCCCGAGCACTAAGATCACTCGGCTGTAGGCAAAGCAAATGTCGTACAGTGGTGCACTGAGTTTGTCGTGTTCTTGCGTTGGTCTCGCGCAGATAAGCGGCTTTTCAATACTCGAAAGCGCGAGTACCTGCGCATCGTTCAGACAAAAATGGGCATTCAGCGTATTGGGATTACAAATTAACAGTTGTGGCCGCTCGCCTAAGGGCTGAGCAAACGGTGTCAGACTAAGTTGCAGATTATCGGCGGCCGCTAATATCAGCGGGCCTTGTGTCAGCAGTCCCTGTGCCATGGCTTTAATATCTGACAAGGTTAACGCTTTTTGTGCGGACGTTAATTGTGTTTCGCCCTTGCAGCAAGGGCAAATTAAATCGAGTGTGCCAAACTTAGCCGACTGATTATCGCCAATCAACGGATAACAATGCTGGCAAAAAGGCACTATGGCAGGGCTTGATCCAGACTGTGGAAAGGGCAGTAAGGTTTTACTGCCCTGGGGCTCGTCGATGACTTTAATACTAGAGTCAATCAACCAAGCGGAAATCAAAAAGTCCGCTGCAATGGCATCGGCCAATTGTTCTAGTTGGTTTTGCTCGCCCTGAGCTTCAATAAAATAGCTTTGGGGGCCAAAGTCATGTTGGCCACTATATTGACCTGAGCTATGTTGACCATCACAGCCTATGCTGATATTTAGTTCATCATAATTTAGATATTGATTACATAAATGCGCGTACAAAGGCACCTGACGTGAGCAGGTAAAATCAAATCTGATGTTTTTCATCTTCTATATACTTTCACCAGTAGTAACGCCACGTTTATAAGAGTCAGGGATCAGCGAGTCGATACTATGCTCGGCAACACGCGTCGCAGTGAACCCAAGGGAGGCTAAGTGGGATAACAAGCTTGATTCCATTAAAGGTACCGCGGCGGCGACTTTAGGGGTCAAGCCTAGCACCATAGGTTCGAGCACGGTTGGGGTGACGCCCAGCACAAAGGTCTTAGGTCTGTCGCCAACCATTTCCATCATATTGAGGGTTTGCAGCATTTCGACTTCATGGGCGCTGCCTTGCCAGTCGATTTCCTTCGGCGCTTTATCAAAATCGAAGAAATAGACTTCGCCCGCTTCTACGCCATTGGCATTAACTGTATCGACCACGATTAAATAATCGTATTGGCAAATAATAGGGATAAGTCCCTGAGCCAAGGTGCCGCCATCGAGCAGCTTTAGCTGGTGGGACTCATGGGTAAACTGATAATTATCAGCTATATAATTGACAAAATGTACGCCGATGCCTTCATCGGCGTACAGGACATTGCCAATACCGAGTAGCAATATCTTCATTGGACTCCTAGTGGTGTGAGTCTGGCTTTGGGTAGTCATAGCCAGAGACAATCGAGTCAACTGAGTTATGTTTGAAGCGTATCCCTGACCAAACCGCCATATAGACGTGGATAACCACAAAGATAACAAATGCCCAAGTGAGGTAGTGATGCCAAATCCTAACTTGTGCCAGCCCACCCATTTGTGCCGTGATCCAAGCGGCGCTGCCCCAAAGCATGCCACCTAAACCTTGGTGATACACATTGGCATACAACACCAGACCCGTTATACATATCACAAGAGCGACCAGTGAGATTGCTACATAAGTCACAAATTGCAGCGGTCCATAGACACCGGCTTTATGTAAGTGCCCCATCCATAAGTAAGATTTCAGCTGGGTGATCCAGCTTTTTACGCTCATGACATCGCGAAATGAGCGCCGCTCAATGTCGCTTCGGCTGAAAAAATACAGGTAGAAGCGCACTAAAGTGATTGCGGTTAGTACAAAACCGCAGATCAGATGAGCGAAGCGGATCCAGCCTTGTACGAGTACGTCCGTACTTTCAGGCGCCACAAGAAACGGCCAAGCAATATAGAATCCGGTGATCACTAGCACCAGAATTGACAGTGCCCTGAGCCAGTGAAAAATCCGTATTGCCGGACTAAAAATCAGTGTCCGAATGCGGGTTGCAGAATGGTTCATTTTGCGTTCCCTCCCTCGATTATTGACCATTGGGACTGACACGGAACTCGCTCAATGCTTGGCCTTTGAAATCCATTACGTGTACAGAACACGCCATGCAAGGGTCAAATGAGTGAATAATACGTATCACCTCAAGGGGCTTAGTAGGATCTTCCAGTTTCAAGCCAATTAAAGAGGCTTCATAGGGACCCATTTTACCGTTGGCATCCACAGGACCTGCGTTCCAGGTCGTTGGTACGACGGCTTGATAGTTCTCAATCACTCCATTTTTAATGCGGATCCAGTGGCTTAACATGCCGCGTGGCGCCTCGATCATGGCGTGACCTACATACTCTTTATTTGGATCAATATTGGGTTTTACATAGGTAGATTCATCGGACTGGATATTCGTCAGCAGCGCATCAAAGGTTTTTAACCCTTCTTGGGCGACGATAACTGTCTGCAACATACGGGCTGCGGTGCGACCTAAAGTGGTAAATAGGGCGGCAACGGGTAGACCTGTGCGAGCGAGCAGGCCATTAACCGAATCCACGACCACCTTGTTACCACGGGCATAACTCACCAATAGGCAGGCGAGTGGACCCACTTCGACGGGTTCACCTTGATAACGGGGAGATTTCACCCATGAGTATTTGCCATCACCATCCAGTGTTGGCAATTTGCCGTAGACAGTGTCGCGTTCAACAAAACCCGTGTAATTAGGAATCGTTGTACCGTCATAGGGATGTTGCGGTGCATCGGCGCTATACCAAGCGTGGCTGACGTCTTCGGCAATCAGATCTGGATTCACATCACTGACGCCAGCAAGGTCGCCATTCATGATCACGCCTTGATTAAACATGTATTCGCCATTGGCTAACACAAAGTCATCGGTCGCCATGAAGTTTTTCACGTTTACGCCGCCCAACACGCTAGGTTCAGTACCAAAGGCTTCTGCCGCCATCACGATATCTGCTTGATAGGCACGCAGGATAAAGTCAGTCACGGTCGCATGTTTTTGCTTCCATTCCTGCAGGCGAGCAGGGCTGAGCATGTCGCGCACCGAAGTCACACCACCGACAACAACGGATTGTGGATGTGGTGATTTTCCACCAAAAATGGCTAGCATTTCTGCCGCAACACGTTGTACTTCAAGCGCTTTAAGGTAGTGAGATAGCGCGATAAGGTTTTGCTCTGGGGTAAATTTATAGGTGCCGTTGCCCCAATAAGCGTTGGCAAATGGACCTAATTTTCCCGTTTCGACAAAGCCTTTAACTCTTTCTTGTACCGCTTTTAAATCACCTTCACCCGCCGCTATGGGATGGTCTGTGTATTTCAGGGCAACTTGTGCCGCTTTAGCAGGATCGGCGCTCAGTGCAGAAACCACATCAACCCAATCTAAGCCGTGTAGATGGTAGAAATGCACAATATGGTCGTGCATGTATAAAGAGGTTTGCATTAATGAACGTAAGTATCTTGCGTTCAATGGAATTTGAATTCCTAACGCATTTTCAACCGCTTCAGTACCGCAGCGGTAGTGGGAATAGGTACATACGCCACAGATACGTTGCACAATAAGGCCAACATCCATAGGCGTGCGGCCTTTGAGAATGACTTCAATACCGCGCCAAAGTGTGGAGGATGACCAAGCCTTGTTGATGACGTTATTTTCATCAACTTCGACTTCGATACGTAAGTGACCCTCGATACGTGTGATAGGGTCGATAACAACGCGCTTGCTCATGGGTTATTCCTCCAGCGGTTTGGCAAAAATACTGGCAACGGCATGGGCTCCAATGCCCACCACAGTCGCGCCTAAAATCACCGCACCAATAGTATCTGCGGTCGCATCCAATCCATGGAGGAGTTGACGGCCAAGGGGTTTTTCAAAGTCAGCCATATCGTCCCAGAAGTTAGGTTCTGAGCAACCCATACAACCGTGTCCAGCGAGTACTGGCCAGCTAGTGTGATGGTTAAAGCGCTCGGTTGGGCAGTTGTTGTAGGTGTAAGGACCTTTACAACCGACTTTATAAAGGCAGTAGCCTTCTTTCGCACCGTGATCGCCAAATTCTTCAACGAATTCACCAGCATCGAAGCGGCCGCGGCGTTCACAGTTATCGTGTACCCGTGCGCCGTAAGCCCATTTAGGTCTATTAAACATATCCAGCGCAGGTAATTTTCCGAACATGATGAAGTACATCAAAGTGCCGACTATGTTCTTTTCACTCGGTGGGCAACCGCCTAAGTTAATCACGGGTTTACTGACCACTTCATGCACGCCTTTAGCCCCCGTTGGGTTTGGATAAGCGGCTTGCACCCCACCAAACGCCGCACAAGTGCCGACAGAGATAATCGCGGCGGCGCCTTCAGCAGCATGCTTGATGATTTCTAACCCTGTGTGGCCTTTACAACCCACAGTTAAGAAACTGCCGTTATTTGCAGTCGGAATCGCCCCTTCAACGGCCAGTAAATAGCGGCCCTTGTAAGTTTCGAGTGCATGTTCGAGATTCTCTTCAGCTTGCCAACCCGCTGCAGCCATTAAGGTTTCGTGATATTCCAAGGAAATATGATCGAAAATCAGTGAGTCTAGATTGGGGGTATCGGTACGAATTAAAGATTCGGAGCAGCCAGTACATTCGGCCATATGTAACCAGATTAAGGGTACACGATCGGCTAATTCTGCAGCTTCGGCTACTAAGTTACTAAAGGGGAGGGGTAATGCGAGCATGCTCGTCACCATGGCACTCCACTTCATAAAATCACGGCGACTAATGCCGTGCTGTTGCATTTTCTCAATCAGCGATTGTTGTTGACGGGGAGCGAATTGGCGTAACGCATCTAAGCGCGCCTTTCCCTGTTCATATAGGGCTGCATGTGTGTCCATGGGTCAACCTTTTTTGTTATTTAAATGTAAATTGGTAAGGGTTTACATAATTGACAGTGTCAGTTTAGGCCGTTGGAGTGTAAAGATTATTGATGTATATCAAGAATTTTTAAGAGATGTGACCGAACTGATTTTGACATTTAATTAACATGACGCAGATCTAATTTCACTTTTTCTAATGGGACAAAATGTCTCACATTTGCCATTTTGGATGAAATCGGTCACTTAATCAGCACTCATGTAATTAAGGCGATGCTGATAACTATGGTTCATTCGCGTGGTGAGTAGGTTAATTAAACTTATATAAGCTTGTTTAAGAAAACCTTAAGATTCAGTTAATAGATTCGAACGTAATCGTTAATGCGGAATATGCTATGAAGAAAATATTATTGTTACTCAGTTTATTGGCCGCAGGCGTACAAGCCGCGCCATCGCTGGACTATCAAGTGTTTAACGCGCAAAACCAAGCTGTTTCCCTGAGTGAGTTTAAAGGCAAAGTCGTCTATGTCGATTTTTGGGCATCCTGGTGTGGCCCTTGCCGTAAATCGTTTCCTTGGATGAATGAAATACAAAAAAAGTATCAAGATCAGGGATTAGCTGTTGTGGCAATCAACCTAGATACAGATAACGAGTTAGCCCAGGAATTCTTAAAACAAGTCCCTGCCAATTTTTCAGTGCGTTTTAACCCCGAAGGTGATGTCGCTCGCAGTTTCGATTTGCTGGGCATGCCGAGCAGTTTTATGTTCAATCGACAAGGTCAGTTAGTACAGCATCATGTTGGCTTTTATGTCGATAAAACCGCTGAATACGAGCAAGAACTCGTCAATTTACTGAAGGAGTAATTTATGCTTAAACCCGCATTAGTCGCAGTAACGCTCATCACAGGTTTGAGTGGATGTTCAAGTTTAGGAGTGCAGCCGTGGGAGAAAGGCCAGCTGGCCCGCAGCGATATGGCGCTCGACAGTGAAAAGCTCGACTTAGCACTCGATGATCATATTTATTTTAGTAAAGAAGGCAGTAGCGGCGGTCGTGCATTTGCCGGTGGCGGATGTGGCTGTAACTAAACTCTCCGTTGGTGTTATTTGCCCTGAGATGTAACGAATAAATGTAATGCACAGATGTAATGAACAGACGTACTAAAACAAATGTGACGAGCAGATGTTCTAAAATCTGGGGCGAAATCCCGCGGTATTGAATAGATTGAAGTGACCTACAGGTGTTGTCAGTTATGACCCAAAAAAAGAACCCAATAAATACAAGACAATCGAAGCAGATAGCGGGTGCTCTCGCATTAGCCAGTTGTGGACTGTTTGCAACAAGTGGCCATGCGACTGAATTATCTAAAAAAGCTGACGACTGGAAGATCGATGCTGCGTTAATGTATTACGGTGAGCAAGATAGAGTACAAGCCATCGAAGCTATAGGCACAGCACAAAAAGCCTTTGGCGATGACAGTGTGCTGGATCTCAAACTCGTGGTTGACAGTCTAACGGGTCCTTCAGCATCGGGCGCTGTGGCCCAAAGTACCAGCCAAACGTTTACTCGACCATCAGGTAATGGGCAATATCATGTTTCAGCGGGGGAAACGCCGTTAGATGACACTTTTCACGATACTCGCGTACAAGCCAATGTCGGTTGGAGTGAAGTGCTAACACCAGATTGGAAACTCAATGTTGGCGCATATGGCTCGAAAGAGTTTGATTATATGTCAATGGGCATCAATGCCGGAATTGAGCGAGGGTTCAATAAAGACAACACCACTTTATTTTTAGGTACGGCTTATAGTTTCGATGTGGTTGACCCCGTTGGCGGTCGTCCGGTGGATTTATCTTCGATGGTCATTCGCGATAACTTCACCAGTGAGGAAGCTTATCGCAGCGCATTCGATGCGACCCGTCAAGGTGGCAGTGATAATAAGCAGACCGCGGATGTGATGTTAGGTATCACCCAAGTGCTTAGTCAGCGCTGGTTGTTGCAGGCCAATTACGGCTTGTCGAGTGTGAATGGCTATTTAACTGATCCCTACAAGGTGCTCAGTGTGGTGGATAACAACGGCATTACTCAGGATTTATTGTATGAGAGCCGCCCCGATTCGCGCTTGAAGCACAGTTTTTACGTGATGACCAAAGGCGCATTAGATGCGGGTGTGGTGGATTTTTCCTATCGTTATAATACCGATGACTGGGACCTCACATCGCATACCTTAGAAACCCATTATCGGTATTACTTTACCGGCAATTTCTATGGTCAATTACATCTGCGCTATTACCAACAAACTGCGGCTAACTTCTATCAACCTTTCTTGACGGCTGATACGCCACTGCCAGAGTTTGCCAGTGCCGATTATCGTATCGGTGATATGTCGGCTTATACGATTGGGGTTAAATTTGGCCATAGATTATCGGGCGGTCATGAAATGTCGTATCGCTTAGAGTATTACCAACAGGATCCGAAAAATAACGGCGCTACAATTCCTGGAGAGCTGCAAAACTTCGATCTGTTTCCGACTCAGAAGGCAATTACAGCACAGTTTAGTTATTCTTTTTAATACGAAATAATGCTACTGGCTCAGATAGCAAGGCGTTAAACTGTATGGGTAGCTTAGCTACCCATACTCAATTTACCCCTGAACTTATTCAATCGGAATCCCAGTGGGATGCCATGTGAAGAGGTGATTTATGATGTCGACATCGTCCCTAAAGACCGCACCTTATTCGTTGCAGCGCCGTGATTGGGGTTATGTGGGCGAATTTAGGGCCATGGCGAGTCCCTGTGAAATACTCATTGGGTGCGATCAATTTGATATTGCAGACGATATGTTGGACATGGCTGTCACTGAGGCGCTGCGTATCGAACATAAGTACAGTCGCTTTATTGCGCAGAATTGTCTGTGGCAATTAAACCATGCCAATGGTCATAAGCAGCTTATCGATGAAGAAACCTGGCAGTTATTGGCTTTTGCTAAACAATGTTTTCAGCTCAGTGATGGACTCTTTGATATTTCTGCTGGGCCGTTAATGGAACTGTGGCGCTTTGATCCCAAAGCCCAATTGCCCGAACATGGCCGCATACTTGCCGCGAAAGCCTTAGTGGGGTTTGAGCGTATCGAGTTTGATTCGCGTCATATTGAGATGCCAACAGGTATGAAATTGGATTTTGGTGGTATCGCAAAAGAATATGCGGTCGACAGAGTCGCCTATGAGTTAGCCGAATGCTATCCAGACATTCCAGTGTTAGTGAATTTTGGCGGTGATATCGCTTGTCCCGTGTCTAAAGTGACGCCATGGCAAGTGGGAATTGAAGACCCACGACACCTCGATCACGCTGCGAGTGTACTAGCGATTAGTCAGGGTGCATTAGCGACCAGTGGCGATACGCGGCGATTTTTTGAAGTCGATGGAAAGCGTTACGGCCATATTGTCGACCCACGCACTGGCTATCCCGTTATCCATGCGCCGCGCTCTGTGACTGTGTTAGGGCCAAACTGCGTGACTGCAGGTATGCTCGCCACTATGGCTATGCTGCAGGGGCGAGACGCGGAAGATTTTTTACAGCAACAAGGTGTTAAGTTCAGTATTTTCCGTTAGGGCTCAGTTAAGGACATTGAATGCGTATTATGTTGGTTGAAGACAATGAGTTATTAGCCCAAGGGATTTGCTTGAGTTTGGCAAAGCTGGGCATGCAAGTTGATCACCTTAATAGTTATCAGCAAGCCTTGCTGGGGGTTAAAAATGAAAGCTTCAGTGCCATAGTACTCGATCTGGGATTGCCTGACGGTAATGGTAAAGAGTTGCTTAAAGCTTGGCGTCAGCAGGGCGTGTCAATTCCCACAATAGTCCTGACCGCTAATACGGATTTTGACACTAAGCTCGAATGTTTAGACATGGGCGCCGATGATTATCTCGGTAAACCTTTTGATGTGCGTGAATTAGCCGCGCGTATTCGTGCTATCGTCAGACGTCAGTATGGGCTCGATCACAACATTTTGATTATTGGTGCTTTGTGTATCGATTTAAATACCCGTGAAGTGACCTTTCGCGATCAAAATGTGCTGCTTTCACGGCGTGAATTTCAATTACTGCTCGAACTCGCTCAGTCGGCAGGGCGTGTATTGACCCGCAGTCAGTTAGAACAGTTAACCTATGGCTGGGATGAAGTCGGCAGTAATTCAATAGAAGTGCATATCCACCATCTGCGCAAAAAACTTGCCAATGAATTAATCAAAACCGTGCGTGGAATAGGCTATACCTTGATTGAAATAAATTAATTTGAAGAGTTAAATGACAAGCTCCACGTTTGTGGGTACTGATAACGCAGTGATGACTTGAAGCATAGTCGTTAGGAAAAAGAAGTGATTCGATTAAAGGGGCTAGATGTGTATTCACTGCGTTTGGTACTGACATTATTAATTTTGTCAGGTATTTCAGTATCCGTCGCTGTGTCTAGTTGGTTGAGTACTCGGGATTCTAAGCATCAAATAGAAGAACTCTTCGATGCGCAAATGCTCCAAACCGCTAAAATGTTGGAGTTGTTCTATCATACTGAGCCCAATGCAACAGCTCAGGATCTCGTCATACCCCAAGTGCTCCACGTTCCCGATAGCCAGATCAGTTCCTTTGCCGAAAAGGCCGATGCGCTGAAACTGGCCTATGAGCATAAATTGGCGTTTCAAATCTGGAGTGAGGCGGGTGAAGCCTTAGTTTTATCGGATAATATTGGTCATCAACCTATCAGTCGATTCGTACAGGGTTATCATAAGAAAGTGTTCGAAGGAGAACTCTGGCATGTGTTCAGTTTTTTTTCGGTTAAAAATCATGTTTGGATTGTCACTGCTCAACAGGATGAAGTACGCCAAGAGCTTGTATCGCAAATCATGCATAATGCCGTTATCGTGCCCTTGATGGTAGTGCCTTTAACATTAATTATTGTTAGCTTCTTGTTTTATCTCTTGTTTCGGCCATTAAAAACCTTTGAAAGAGAATTAATTGGACGGGCGCCCAACGATTTGACCCCGTTGACTATGTCATTGCCTAAAGAATTAGTTCCTGTTCGGCGCGCATTGAACTTATATATCAATAGTATCGCGCGATTTATCGCCCGTGAGCGTCGTTTTAGCGCCGATGCGGCCCATGAGCTTAAAACGCCATTATCTGTGATTAAATTACATCAACATGGCTTAGAGAGTCTGATTGATGATGATCCGCAGCAGAAATTCCATTTAGCTGCGATAGATGCTGGCGTCGTGCACATGAGTCATACCGTTGAACAATTACTCGTATTAGCAAGGGTGGACTCGATTAATGAGCTTAATGTGTCATCCCACGCCATTTTGCCTATGGTCGAAGATGCGCTTAATCAATTAATGCCACAAATCACCGATTATGAATGGAATATCGATATCGCATCCAATCTAACGGTGACCTGTGATCGTTTTTATTTGCTACTTGTACTGAAGAATATTATCGAAAATGCCTGTAAATACAGCCCACAGGAATCGGAAATTTCAGTGTCGGCCCATGCTTTGGATGATGAAATCTGTATTTGTGTCGCTGATCGAGGCCAAGGCATGACAGAGCCGCAGATTGCCAATGCGACAGAACGTTTTTATCGTGTGAATGAAAATGAAGGCATAGGCGCGGGATTAGGTTTGTCTATCTGCTATCACATCATAGAATTGCACCAAGGTCGTTTAGTGATTGCGCCTAGGGATCAAGGTGGATTATCTGTGACACTTTTTTTGCCAAAATAGTTCAGGCAATGAAATGTTAAAATAGATCCGCAGTTTCAGTGACATCAGCTCAGTTGTTTTGATACATTTAAGCGGGTAAAATTTTGAATTTTCCTGCTGTCTTAGTGTTAATCCTTAGGCTTACCAACGGATTGATTCGCTTATTGTGATATTTCATCTAAGATCATCAACACTTAGTTGAGGCGTAAAAAGGCTCATTTTACTTTCAATAATGTAGCATTTGGATCACTTAATTTGTTTTTGTAACTTTGAAAACAGAAATAAGCATGATAATGTTATTTTAATATTCATTTTTGGTATAAGCTTATTCTCAAATAGTATTGTGTAGAAGGGGTTAACTGCATCTTTATTTATGAGTTTTTTTCTCCTTCTGATATCTTTCGCGATATGTAAGCAACTGTTTTTTTTCATCCCTAAATCAGAGTGAAAAAAATTCACTGTATACATAAAAAACATTGATTTCTTAGTTTATTTTTTAGGTTACCTATCTATGGTTAGCTTGTTGCGTTGCCCATCGTCCAAACCTTATTCGTCACTCATATGTTCACTGACGCTAGGCGCTGTAGTCGCCCTGTCTGGTGTCGCGTACGCTGAAGAGACAAAACCCGCCGAGGCAGTTCCTGTGGTTACTCCACCGAAAGTGATTTCTCAGCCCAGTACAAAAAATCAAATCAGATTCACTAAGACAGGCGCTTTTGATAGCGAAACTGTCGTGAAGATTGCAAAACGTTTGGCAGCGAAACCTTATGTGACCCTCAAAGATCCTTTGCCAGCTGGCCTTGCTAAACTGTCATACGATGAGTACAGAGATATTCGTTTTAACCCGACTGCGTCTATTTGGCGTGATCAGGGTGTGCCATTTCAAATGCAAATGTTCCACCGTGGTTTCTATTTTCAAGATCTGATCGAGATTGCGATTGTAGAAGGTCAGAATGCAACGCACTTAGCCTATGAGCCTAAATATTTCACCGCAGGTGAAGTGATTACTCAAGCGCTACCAAATGATGACATTGGCTACTCAGGATTCCGTATTCATAACCAATTGAATACGAACGGTGTATTTGACGAGCTTATGGTATTCCAAGGTGCGAGTTATTTTCGTGCTTTAGGTAAAGGTAACGCCTATGGCTTATCTTCCCGCGGTTTGGCGTTAAAAACGGCTGACGCTGAAGGGGAAGAATTCCCGATATTTCGCGCCTTCTGGGTTGAGCGTCCACACAATGACAGCAACTTGATTGTTGTGCATGCCTTGTTAGATAGCCCAAGCGTAGCAGGTGCCTATACTTTCTCTGTCCGTCCCGGTGATAACACCTTGATTGATGTAGAAGCGACACTGTTTCCTCGAGTTGAGCTGAGCAAAGTCGGTTTAGCACCAAGCACTAGCATGTTCTTACATTCACTCAATGGTCGTCACGACACCGATGATTTTAGACCTGAAGTACATGATTCTGATGGTTTATTGATGTTAAATGGTCGTGGTGAGCATTTATGGCGCCCATTGGCTAATCCACGTCAGTTACAAGTCAGTGCGTTTTCTGACAACTCGCCTCAGGGATTTGGTCTGATCCAACGTGAGCGTGACTATGCGTCATATCAAGATTTAGAAGCCCATTACGAACGTCGCCCAAGCCTATGGATTGAGCCTGTGGGTAATTGGGGGCAAGGTTCAGTGGTGTTGACTGAAATTCCGACAGAGTCTGAAATTCATGACAACATTGTTAGTTATTGGAAACCACGTCAGCCTATTCCTGCTGGCGGTGAATTTCATTTTGCCTATCGCATGAGTTGGGGTGAAGAACCTGCTGCGAAAGTCGGTGCCGTACATATTTCTCGCTCTGCCAGTGGTCGTGCCGATATTGCTAAGGCGACTCCAAGACGTTTATTTGTGGTCGACTATCAAGTTGAAGGTCCGATGACAGATGAAATGCCAGTCGCTAAAGTTGAAGCTTCTGGTGGTGTGGTCACGAATGTGGTGATTGCCCGTAATGCCGCTAAAAATGGCTATCGCTTAGCTTTTGAATTAGAGCCAGAAGATAAAGATCTTATCGAACTGCGCGCTGAACTTAAGTTCCCAACTCCTCGTCAGGTTGAAACCTGGCTCTATCGCTGGACGCTGTAAGGTTCATGACGGAGCAACATGATATGACTGTATCCGATAACTCGGTACTCGAGACGGAAGTCCTCGTGGGTGGTAGTGCTATGCCAAATGAACGGCCTGGCGCTATGGAACCCCAAAATTTAAGTAAGATGCCAGTGGGATTCCCTCGCCGTAGCACTGTGGCTGATGGGGTACGCTCGCGTACCTACCGTCGTGTGTTTGTGGTGGGTGGGGCTTTATTATTATCTTTGTTTGCTATCTATGAAATGGGGGCGGTATTTAGCATTGGCGGAATTACTCCTCTGGAATATTTAGTGCTAGTGCTGTTTGCGGTTAACTTCTGCTGGATTGCTTTGGCGTTTTGTAGCGGTATTGCAGGTTTTTTAATTTTACTGCGAAAACCGCGGGCAAAAGATTTGCAAGTGACTGAACTGCATACGCGAACCGCGATTTTGATGCCGACCTATAACGAATCTCCTGATAGGGTATTCTCGGCGGTTTCAGTGATGGCTGAAACCTTGTCGCAAACGGGTCACGGTCATGCTTTTGATTGGTTTATCTTAAGTGATACTACTGATCCCGATATTGCTTTACTCGAAGAGCAGGCGTTTCTGGTGTTACGTCAAGAAACCCATAAGCATTCGCGGGTGTATTACCGTCGCCGTCGTAAAAACGTCGCCCGTAAAGCGGGTAACGTAGCCGATTTTTGCCGTCGTTGGGGGTCGCGTTATGATCACTTGTTAGTGCTTGATGCCGACAGTTTGATGGAGTCTTCAACCATCACTGGCTTAGCTCAGCGCATGCAGGCCGATCCTGATGCGGGTTTGATCCAAACGATTCCGTCGTTGATCAATGGCACCACTTTAATGGCCCGTTTACAGCAATTTGCGGCGCGTATTTATGGTCCGGTAATTGGTACCGGGTTAGGCTGGTGGGTACAAAAAGAAGGTAACTTCTGGGGCCACAACGCCATTATCCGCACCGAAGCCTTTATGACCGCAGCGGGATTACCCAACCTTAAGGGTAAGCCACCTTTTGGTGGTCATATCATGAGCCATGACTTTGTTGAAGCTGCGCTGATCCGCCGTGCGGGCTGGAGTGTGGTTATTGCTTATGATTTACCGGGTTCATACGAAGAATGTCCACCGTCGATTATCGACTTAGCCGTGCGTGATCGCCGCTGGTGCCAAGGTAACTTGCAGCATTCGCGTATTTTGCCGACTAAAGGTTTGCACTGGGTAAGCCGTTTACATTTACTGACGGGTATCATGGCTTATTTGTCATCTCCTTTCTGGTTGATGTTGATTTTGACCGGTTTGATGTTGGCTTTGCAGGCACACTTTATTCGACCTGAATATTTCACCGATCAATTTTCACTGTTCCCGACTTGGCCCATCATGGACTCGGATAGGGCATTAAGATTGTTCTACATTACTATGGGGGTTTTGTTTGGCCCTAAAGTATTTGGTGTCTTGTTGCTGCTTAAAGACGGTGAGTTTGCTCGCAGTGTTGGTGGTCGAATTAAAGCGATATTCAGTGTGATCTTTGAGGTCATACTTTCAGCGCTGATTGCACCTATCATGATGTTTATCCATTGTGGTGCTGTGATGTCAATTCTGATGGGGCGGGACAGTGGTTGGTCGCCGCAACGTCGTGATGACGGCAGTATGCCTTGGATGACGTTAATCTATCGTCACCGCTGGCATATGCTGGCAGGTGTGATGTTAGGTTATGCGGCAATTTTGGATTCTTTGACTTTGTTAGCTTGGATGAGTCCGGCGTTGATCGGTCTGTGGATTGCTGTGCCAATTTCGGCATGGACAGGTTCAGTCAAAATTGGCGAAGTGTTCAAGCGTGCCGGTATTCTTGCAACACCAGAAGAACGTAACCCTGCGCAAATTTGTCTGCAAGCGCAAGAAGCGCGCGCCGCTTACCAAAGACACATTGCTGAGCCTTGGACCTTAGCACAGGTACTTAAAGACCCTGCGTTGATGGAATTGCATTTAGCCATGGTGGATAAACAGCCTTTGCGTGCTGCGGGTACACCAATTGAAGCGATGGAAGCCATAGTGCATGTGAAGGTGCATGAAGCTCGTTGTCAACAGAGCGCATTAGCTTTACTCAATCGTCAAGAAATGGCGATGGTGTTGGCAAATCCTTTGATGTTACGTAGCCTACAGAAATTACCAGAGCAATTTGTCGAAGAAGATCTGGTGTCTTTTTGCTAACGAACACTTGATCAGCATATTTATGCGAGTTTGTTTGATATCAATGCCACTGACGATCTCAGTGGCATTTTTCTTTTCATTATCTGGAGTTAACCCCTAGTAATTAATTGATCTCCATGGAATAGTCATATCATAGTGTTGTTGATTGATATACCCGCTGGCTCTCAGGTGACCTTAAAAATAGCTAAGGGAGTATTTATGATATTGAAAAAGATCATTCGCTATTTGCCCCCATCCATGCGTGTAACGCTAAACGTGAGAGAACTCAAATTGATAGAGCAGGAGTTCCACATCGCGAACTTGAAAGCATTGCAGATTAACCCTATGCCGACGAGGCGTAATCTCGCGCAACTATTACTCAGCCTTTATTTCTGTATTCCAATAATTTTAGTGCCAAAGGTAAGTGCAACTGATGGCGCTCAATCCTTAACATCAAATTCGAGTATTGCTGCACAGCCAAATCTTGAGGGTAAAGCTGAAGATCTTACTGCTGTGCTGCCGCTTGCGGCCTTAGTGCCACAGGTGATGCTATTGGATCTCGCGGGCGTTAATCCGGTATTTGGCCAGCATTATCGTGACTTAACGCTTTCTCCTAATACCTTATCTACTGCTGATTTAGTACGAATCCAAGCTGATGTTACCGGTTACTGGCATTATGTGATGACATCCGTTGAATGTAACAACGCTGGTGCCCCAGAGACGGTTTCATCCGTTATTCCAGAGGATCCCCAATATCAAAGGGTGCTTAAGCAAATCGCTCATTTAGTGCAATTGGACACAATTGAACCATGGGAAACTTTAGTGCTAGATGAAAAGTTAACCTTAGGAATGAGTCATCAAATCGTTGATACCATAGCAAAGCGTGTGTGGATATTGGGAGACTTAGCCACTGAGTTTAGAGTGAATCAAGTTTATACCGAAGAACTTATGATTGGCATTAAGCGCTTTCAGCAAAGGCATGGGCTAAAACAGGACGGGGTGATAGGTAAGCAGACCTTATTTTGGGTGAACCAATCGCCAAGGGCGAGGGCGGTATTATTAGCTAAAAACACTATTCGACAAAGAGTGTTTGAACGTAAATTAGAGCCGAGTTATTTGCTGATTAATGTGCCCGCTTTTGAGATGACGTTGGTCGATAATGGTACGCCAGTGTTAAGTTCCAAGGTCATTGTGGGTAAATCTTCTCGGCAAACCCCGATTTTGGACAGTCAGATTTCTAGCGTGGTGCTTAACCCTAGTTGGCGAGTGCCTAGCAGCATTTTACGGCGGGACATTCTGCCGCAAATTCAGCGAAATGGTCATTATCTTAATGAACGTCAATTTGATGTATACGATTATAACGGTCAACGGGTGCAACGCATGCCAGAGGAATGGCAGGCCTTAGCCAGCGCTTCGTTTCCCTATCAGCTTGTACAACGCCCTGGGGCGAAGAATGCATTAGGTAAATATAAGTTTCACTTTGATAACAGTTTCAGTGTCTATTTACATGGAACTTCTGAGCCAAGTCTCTTTAAAAAGGACGATAGGGCACTATCATCTGGGTGTATTCGTATTGAAAAAGCCACTGAATTAGCCCAGTGGTTTAAAGAGCATTTAGTAAAAGACAAACGTTTATGGGACAAGTTAGCCCCTGGTATTACTGAACCTCAGTGGTTTTCACTTTCCGAAAAGTTACCCGTGCATCTGGTTTACTGGACTGCATGGTTAGACGATAGTGGGCAGGAGCAATACCGTCGCGATATTTATCATTTGGAACCTGAGCTGACGAATGCTGTGCCTGCCACGGTTTTGGAACAACATTAACGTTTTTGTGCTGTAAAGCTGAGCAAGATAAGCATCTGAACTCGCTTGGCATTTTGAAATCCTGCTCAGAAGGGGGTTGGCAAAACTTGATCTTAGGGCTTATTCAGTATAATTTGCCTTACTAGTGACCAAAAAGCATACAAAAGGTGATCATGTGACTTTAATATGTCCTGCCCGTAGGCAGTTATTGTTAGGCCTTAGTGGTGTGGCATTATGTTCCTTTATTCCCTCAAAAGCAGTTGCCAGCCGTTCAACCAAAGGGATCCGCGAGTTAAGTTTGTTTAATCGTCATACTGGCGAGCGCGATGACGGTAGTTATTGGGTAGATGGTCATTATCAGAGCAAGGTGTTAGACAATTTTAATCATTTGCTGCGGGATCATCGTCAGAATGTGGCAGCGCCTATGGATAAGCGCTTATTTGATTTACTCCACTCGCTCAAAACAACCTTGAATACCAACGATGAAATCCATGTGATTTCCGGTTACCGTTCACCAAAAACTAATGCCATGCTCGTGAGCCACAGTGGCGGAGTTGCTAAGAAGAGTTATCACATGCGCGGCATGGCGATGGACATAGCGATCCCTAGCGTTAAACTAAAAACCCTCAGAGAAGCGGCTTTATCCCTGAAACTCGGTGGTGTGGGTTATTATCCTAATTCTGGTTTTGTGCACGTCGATTGTGGTCCGGTAAGGCACTGGTAGCAATGATCTGTTGTTGGATCTGCTGATAAAAATCTTGTTCCAAAGCTTGCGATTCGATCAAGTAATGTCTGAGCAGCGGGATAAATTGTTGATTGAGTTTGTTCATTTCTCTATGTTGTTGCCAATCACAGATCAATAGGCTGAGACGTTGTGAAAATTGATATTGTCTTTGCCTCTGCGACTCAATATCGACGGACTCAATAATTTGCATAAGTAAGATCAAGCTGCGGTTTTTTTGTTGGGTGCAGGCAAGCAATTCTAAGAATTTTAATTCGAGGGTATTTTGCTGATAAGGAACGGTTTCGATAAGAGAGACGAGTTCACGGGCCAGTTGGCATGAAAGTCTATTTTCTTGTTGTAACTGGTATAGCGCATGACGCATTTTTTGACACAGCAGTTATCGAAATTTGCCCGAGCTTAACAGGCTTCTCAATTTCCCAGTGTGATCTAGATCTCGTGTTTTTTGTTTGAGATCAAAGCCTTTTCTCTGCCGTAACAGCCAAGATACAAGTTCCTCAATTTGATAAATAGCGGTCTGTTTTGCTAACGCTGACGCCGATAAATAGAGGGCTTGCGGTATTCTTGTGCGCCTTGGGTATCTATGTTAGTATTCGCGCGCTTTATATGAGCCGTCATTGGTCGAAAATGCCGGCAACTTTTTACTCTAAATTTAAGTGAGAAACACATGTCTTACACTATCCAAGCACAAACCCGCACTGAAATAGGGAAAGGTTCGAGCCGCCGCCTACGCCATGCTGGTAAAGTACCTGCTGTTATTTATGGCCAAGGCAAAGAGCCAGTTTCTATTGTTTTTGATCACAAAGATATCATTAACATTCAAGCTAATGCTGACTTCTACACTTCTACTCTGACTATCGTTGTTGATGGTAAAGAAGTGGGTGTTCGTGCACAAGCTATGCAACGCCACGTGTTCAAGCCAATCATTGAACATGTTGACTTCGTTTACGCTTAATTGTCGTAACTGAAGCAAAAAGCGCCTAAGGGCGCTTTTTTTGTGGCTGATTTTTAGTTGTTTGTATTTATGGGTAGACACTTAGGCTTTACCCAAACAACCTCAACATACTGTAACTCGTATTTTGAGATTGTTTGGCTAGAGTGATTGGATGCTAATTTTTTAGTGTCAATATCTTATTATTCATATGGTTACTTGATATTGAAGTTGTAATAGATATCAAGTGATTGGCCTAAAGTGCCTGACACGGTTTCTAGATAGAGTTGTGAGAGCAAGTAATACCTGACGGTCATTTCGTAACCAGGGTTAAATACACCTACTCCGTATTTCACCATTAAGTTATCGCCGATAAAGCCACTGATCGCCACACGCCCTTCATCATTAGTGTCGAGTTGCACGTTAGAGAAACCAAACTCTTCAATGAGTCCTGTCGCGGTATTCCCTAAGTTGTTAATTGCGCCGCCGCCCACTTGTGAGCCTAAACCGAGTGCCGCCCCCATCATCAGCGAGTTATTTTGCTCATTGTTGGCGCTGTTAAAGCCACTGCCTTTGATAATGTAAGACAATATTTCGGCTTGCTCTTTGGCGGGATTGGAGAATAAGGTCACCACTGGGCGTGATGGCGTGCCTGTGACGCGTACACCTGCCACTAAGTCTTCAGTCTTAATTTCCCGTATCGCTTCAATATTCAGGTTTGGTAATGACGTTGGCCCCACAAATTGCACTTCACCAGTACGGATTTTTAGGGTTTGGCCCATAAACTTGTAGCTACCTTGATTGACTTTGATATTACCGAAGAGCAAAGGAGGACGGAAAGCTTGCTGCTGTAGCTTTAAGGTTCCTTGGAGTTTACCTTTGAGGCCCATACCATCAATTCTGAGTTCGTTACCCACACTGATATTCAGATCTGCAACGATGGCGTAGGGGCTAGTTTTAGGCTGAGTGGCGGCAATGGAGTCGTCAAATACCACGTCTTCGGAGGCTGCGACACCGCCTTCCGCTAATGGCACAATTTTAATGTTGCCAGAAGGCACCGCTATTTTTCCTTTTACTGCCAGTTGCTTACTGTTGAAGGTTAAGTTTATATCGGGGGAGACATCGAGAATAGCCAGTGGCGGTTGGATCACGGCGAGCTTATCGCCTTCGAGGGCTAACTCGCCACTAAATTGACCTTGGGGCCATTGCAGTTGACCATTCACTCTGCCTAAACCATTGCCCATCATCCAGCGTCCCTTAAGCTGCGCTTGTTGACCCGCAAATGACATCGACATGTCAATTTTGTCGATTAATGTTGGGTTTGCTGTTAGGGCTAAGGCGCCCTCAGTTAAGGCCATGCTCCCCGATACTTCGGGCGCATCTAGACTACCCGCAAAGTTAAGTTGACTCGTCAGCAAACCTTGCACTGTATTTAATTGAGGAAAAAACTCTCCAAGTGGCTGCAAGTTGATTTGCTTGATATTGGCATAACCTGACAGGGTGCGATCGGGTGTGACATTGACGTTAATCTCACTCTGCCAACTGGCCACGCCTTCTGATTCAAAATCTAAAACCGTCGCCAGCCGTTTTGCATCTAAGGTCGCTTTTAATGACAGGTTTTGGTAATTAATGGTGACTTCACGATTTTTATCCCGTTTGAGCATAATGCTGCCGGGAGCAAAATCAAAGTTCACATCGGCAGTAGGCTTACGGCCAGCAGCCCATGCAACATTGGCTAATAGCGATGCAGGGCCGTTCCAACGCATATTCGTTGGTAATATTGGGACAAGTAATTGCCCTGGATTACCTGAGTAGCTCACCTGTGCGCTGCCTTTTTTACCTATTGGTGTATTACTGTTTAGGCAGATACGGCTATTGGGATTCATGAGGCAAAAGGGCGTAATGCTGCCTTGATTTTTGATTTGGTCCCAAGCCAGATTAATGGTGTTATCGAGCAGCCATAGGCCTACGGGCGTGTTGAGATTTAAACGATCAACATCGAGCTGTAGTCGTGACTTCTTCACATCGTATTGGCTGCTCATCGTTGCATCGAGCCCAAGATCGCCCGTGGCGTTGAGAGTGAGTTTTTGAGCGTTAATGGTACCTTTCGCCCCGAGTGTCACTGTATCTAAATTTTGTTCTGCAATCTGCAAGGTTTTTGATTTTAGCGAGATAGCAAACTCATGTTGATCTAGCGGCTTGTAATAGGCCTTTAAATTAGATTCCTGCAGTTTAATGTTTTGATAGTAAAGTTCTGCCAGCTGCGCTGTAAGCTCGACCTGGGGGTGTTTCTCGTCACCAGTGACATTGATCTGCGCTTGTAGTTGGCCGCTGGCCTTAGGTAACCATAGGCCAAAGTCGGGCACTTGTAATTCACCTTGGAGATCCCAATTGGCATTGGCTTCGCCTTTGAGTGCCAGAGTTGAACCTAGTACTTTGGCGTTCAGCCCCTTAGCACTGACATACAGGGAGTCATTCACACTGATATCCCCTGTAATGTCGAAGGGATAACCTTGCAAAGTGCCAGTGAGCTCAGTATCGCTCAGGGATACTTGCCAACGGGGGTCTGCAAATGAGCCTTTAGTGCGTAATTTTCCTGAAATCAAACTGTCCGGTAAACCCGTTGTACTTTGCGCTGTATCCGTTTGTGGCAGCTGTATTTCTTGTAATTTGACGTCATTGATCCAGAGATTGGCGTTCCAGCTAATGGCTTTTTGATAATCGAGTTCGCCCGTGAGCTTGACCTTACCAATCGCGCCCATTACATCAAGATTATTGATGGTTAACTTAGCATCTTGATGTTGGATGTCAGTGTTTATGTCGAGCACTTTGTGAAAGGGTGTGATCAGTTGGCCAGTAAGACTCGCCTCTTGCCGATTAAGGTCGCCTTGGCTATCGAGTGTGGCATTGCTTACCGAGTATTCAGGGTTCTTCAGTGGCCACTGAAGCCGTGTTTGTTCAAGTTTCACCTTGTAGGGCAGGTTAGGGTCTTGCAGTGTTATTTGGCCATCTAGTGTAAAGTCGGCATCGCCCTTGGCGACGGCATTCACCTGAAGTTGCCCTAAACTTTGGCTCAGCTTTAACGTTAATACTTGATGAGTGAGATCTGGCAATTCGACTAGTTGGTTAAGGGTGAGATTTGCCTCTAAATCGAGTGGATAATCTTTATCAAGTGTTAGGCTGCCAGTGATATCGACGCTGCCATCGGTGTGGCTGATGGCAAGATGGTCTAAGGTCAATTGGTATTCACGGAAACTGCCTTGTAGTTCTGCATGGCTAAAAACATCTTTACGATCGCCGATTTGCAGTGTGGTGTTGTCTAGCGTTAAGGCATTGACCGTCACAGGGAAAGGCATAAATACTTGTGGCAATTGTGCTAAAGCCCATTCAGCCTCTTTTGTTAGCGACGGACTGGCCGATGGTGTAGGTGTAGTATTCGTAGCAGTGCTGGGATTTGCTGCATTCGTTACCGCTGCCGTGCTAGTTTGTGTTGCTACATCGGTTGATGCAGGGATCAGTATGAATAATCCTTCGCTGGATAGCTGTTTAACCGACAAACCTTCGGTAAACCATTGTGCTTCTGCGTTAAGACGATTAGCGGTAAATTGCATATCATCCACTTGGATATTAACACCATTGAGTTCAGCAGAATCTAAAACAATATCAAAGGGTAATAGGAGCTCGCTGGGTTCTTCATCAAGTGGCGCGACTGGCGCTTCGTTTGAGTCTGCAGAAAGCGCTAGGGTATCAATAGTGACATCGACTTTAGCCGCAGATAAGCTATTCACGCATAAGCGTTTTTGCAGTAAACAGGCGGGCTGCCACAGTAAATGCAGATCCTCAAGTTGCACGTTCATTCCGGCCATAGACCAAGCCGCGTGAGATAGGGCTAAGTCTTTGTTAATGGAACCAGAGGTATAAGTCAGTTCAAGATCGGGTACAAATTGATCGGCTAAACCCACGCTAATGCGCGAGCCAAATTCAGTGCCGAGTAATAGGGCGATTAACACTAAAAGCCCTAATGGCACATAGATAATAATCCGAGTCCAGAGTTTGAACTGCCGCCACAGTCTTTGAATGAATGACATCGATGGGGTGACAGAGGTCACTATGGTTTCAGTGGCTTCGGCTTCATTGGCTTCAATGATGGGATTATCAACGATATCTTGTTCGTTTGGCTTATTATGCTCTGGGGGCTGGCTCATAGATCTGTCCCCATGGTTAGGTGAATTCGCCATGATCTTTCAATGGTCTCAGTTTCTTTCAATCCGACCCCTAAATCTAATTTGATTGGACCAATCGGGGAGATCCAATGGATACCGCCACCGACAGAGACGACAGGTTCAAATTGATTATTATCGAAGGCGTTACCCGCATCGATAAATGTGCCGACCCGCCAAGTGGGGGTCACATAATATTGATATTCCAAACTACCAACCATTAAATAGCGGCCACCGATAACCTCGCGATTGGTTTTTCCATCGTCAGCAACATAGTCTAAATAGGGGCCGAGTTCTTGATAACCATAGCCGCGCACACTCTGATCGCCACCGGCAAAATAGCGTAGTGATGGTGGGATAGAGGCAAGATCATTCTCGTTAGCTAAGTTGGCGGCTAAATCAATACGAGCGACGATTCTGTGGTTATCGAAGAAGGTATCAATCCATTTAAATTTAGCTTGCAAGCGGGCTAGGCGGGTTTCTGATCCTAAATAGGGATCGGCATAGTCTAGGCTGTAAATTTGTCTAAACCCGGATTTAGGATCCAGTGAGTTATCCCCCCGGCTAGTCCGAGAAAAGTTAATTCCTGCCAGATAAAACGACGGCATATAATCGACGTCAGACTGAGTATATTCTTCGCGTATGGCCTCCAACGAATAACTCATTAGCCATTGATTTTCTAGTCTTTGCTGACGTAATAGTCCCAGAAGGTACTTAGTCGACTCGAGCTGGCCTGTGTTACTAAAATCACGATTCTCGGCGTCATATACTTGAGTCACACCGTATTTGTCCCGCAGCAAACCGAGGCGGATCTTCAATTGATCGTCTAAAGGATGTGTGAGCGGAATCGTATAAGTGGTTAATAACTTTGGTCTATCGGGCGACCATTCGAGACTGGTTTCTTGGGAATGCCCATATTTATTGATTTGTGGTGTACGCCAAGTCACGCGCACCCTCGGATCAAAGGCTTGATCTGTTTTGCCAATATCACCACCAAAGCCGAGTTCAATTGCGTGACTTGCCTTAGGCGTTAATTCGACTCGCATTGGAATATGGTTATCTTCGACGTTATCGATTTGCGGGATCACTTTGATATTGGCGAAATAACCAGTATCTAATAACTGACGATTCAGGGCGCTTACGCGGCGAGTTGAGTATGAAGCACCTTCTTTAAAGGGGATAAGATCCTCTAATATATCGGGTTCTAAGTTATGGCCATCGAAACTGACTTGGCCAAATCGGTAACGTTTGCCTGAATCAAAATGCAAACTTACCTGTGCGGTATTAATATCGCGGTTAACTTTAATTTGTGATTCAGTAAATTCGCCATCGAAGTAACCTCGTGCTAAAGCTAAGGTGACCAGTTGCGATTTTACGTCGCTGTAAACACCGTGATTTAACACATCGCCGGGTTTAATGTTGACCTTTGCGAGCCATTGATCGAAAGCTCGGTCATCAAGCATTTCACCACTAAAATTAATATCGACCCACTGAACAATGGTTGGCTCGCCGGGGCTGATTTCAAGTTTTAATTCCCACGGTCCCTTGTCATGCTCAATCAGCTTTTCTTCTACTTCACCGTGATAGTAGCCCATGGATTCTAAGGCGGTGCTGATATTGTCATCGACATTAAACAAAAAGGCACGGCGCTGCACCTCAGATTCAGGTAAAGCGCCTAAGTGAGCAACTATGTTGCTTCGAAGCGCTTCATTCACGCCTGTAACAGATAATTTGATAAAATCATCTGCTGCCGCGACTGATGTGACTGAAATCAGACTCAGAAACAAGCAAAGACGAATGTAATGTGAGGTGATTTGCAAAAATGGCTGCACTTTATAGTCCCTGTGATTTGGCATCATTGTCGCCAGAATAAAACCAACAGGCAAGGAGATGATTGAAATTACACGATGAAATGGTTACAAAGGACGCTACTTTTTAAGGGGATGTAAAGAATGAAAACAAAATTAGCCACCTTTAGTTTAATTATTTCGGGCCTACTTTTTATGTCGCATAACACCTTTGCCAATGATAAACCGTTCGCCATTGCGATCCACGGCGGCGCAGGGACGATTTCTAAAGCTAATCTCACCCCTGAACAACGCCAAGCCTACAAAGATAAGTTAAAGGAAGCGGTCGATAAAGGCTCAAAAGTCTTAGAGGAGGGCGGTGACAGCTTAGTGGCAGTACAAACCGCAATTAATATCCTTGAAAATAGTGCTCTGTTTAATGCTGGTATAGGCGCGGTTTATACCTATGACGGCGGACATGAATTAGATGCCTCTATTATGGATGGCAAAACGATGAATGCCGGCGCTGTCGCTGGAGTGCGTCATATTGCCAATCCAATTGACTTAGCCTTGGCCGTGATGAATAAATCTGAGCATGTGATGCTCTCGGGCGCAGGAGCAGAAGAATTTGCACTGACTCAAGGTTTTACTTTAGTGCCAAATCATCATTTTGATACTGACGAGCGTTATCAGCAATTACTCGATGCACGGCAAAAACTGCAAGCTGCGGCTAAATCTGAACAAGTTGCTAATGTTGAGATGAAGGACCTCGATTACAAATTTGGTACCGTTGGTGCTGTCGCCTTAGATAAAAAGGGTAACTTAGCTGCAGGTACATCGACCGGTGGTATGACGGCAAAACGCTTTGGTCGTATTGGTGACTCTCCTGTCATCGGTGCTGGCACTTATGCTGAAAACGGGGTGTGCGCCGTATCAGCAACGGGTCATGGTGAATTTTTTATCCGTTACCTCGTCGCGGGGGATATTTGTGCCAAGGTGAAATATCAGCAAAAATCCATCATTCAGGCTGCAGATGAAGTTATTAATCAACGTCTTATCACTGCTGGCGGTTCAGGTGGTGTGATTGCAGTCGACCAGCGTGGCAATATTGCTACGCCATTTAATACCGAAGGTATGTACCGCGCCACCCGTAGTAATGGTGAGCCAGCCCAAGTGCTGATTTGGCATGATCAATAATGTCATTTGTAGAAGCATCTAGGTTTATAACTGACATGACTTAGAAACGTTAAAACTTCGAAACCTTAAAAAGCGAGTGCCGCAAAAGTGGGCTCGCTTTTATTTTTATATCTTAATTTTACTAATATCTTGAAAAGTAACCAGATAAATATCATTAAGCAGTATGGCTTATGATGTTTATCTGAGTGGTGCGGTTTGAGTTGGCATAATAATTACCGCTGTTTAACCCTTTGAAATTCAAATCTAGCAGTATAGAAGCCTAGATGTCTATATATCTAAATGATCTATTATTACTGTTTGATATATCAAATAGTTATTAATTCATTATCCATCGACCCATAAAGGCATAGAATCCGGCTCAGACAATGCATTAAATGGGAGTCATTGATGGAACAATTACCGATATTGAATTTAAGTGATTGGCATGCCGGTGGACAACGTCGTAACGCTTTTATTACTAAGCTTGCCGATGCTGCCAGAAGAATAGGGTTTTTCTATCTCACGGGCCACGGCATTGAGCTTGCTAGACAGCAGCAAGTACTTCAGTTAGCGGCAGATTTCTTTGCGCTGCCCGTCGTAGATAAACTTGCGGTGAAAATGGCTAATACACCGCATTTTCGCGGTTATACCCGTTTGCAAGGTGAATTGACCTTAGGGAAACCGGACTTGCGGGAACAGTTTGATATCATGCAAGAAGAAGTGGCTAACCCTCAGCAGTCTGATATGCCTATATGGTGGCAGCTACAGGGGCCTAATCAATGGCCGTCACAATTACCACAGATGAAATCGACTTTATTGGCATTGCAACAGGATTTAGCCGATACCAGTGTCACACTATTGAGGGCTTTAGCTGTTGCGCTGGAGCAGCCAGAAAGCGCCTTTGATGCCACGATTGAAGCGGGTCCTTATCAGCATATGAAGCTTATTCGCTATCCCAGCGCGGATGGACAGACTTCAGGCCAAGGCGTAGGGGCACACAAAGATCCTGGCTATTTGACCTTAGTGCTGCAAGATAAGCAATCCGGTTTAGAGGTTCAGACTGACAACGGTTGGTTAAGCATACCGCCATTAGAAGATGCCTTTGTGGTAAATATAGGTGAATTACTTGAGTTGGCTTCTAATGGGTATTTAAAGGCAACCAACCATAGGGTTACTAGCCCGCCTGCTGGGGTCGAGCGCTACTCGTGTGCCTTTTTTATGGCGGCGCAGTTGAATGCGACAGTTCCTTTGTTACCTTTGCCAAAGCATCTGGCGAACCAAGCTCAAGGACCGGCAAGCGATCCATTAAATCCTCTTTTCCACCAAGTGGGCCAGAACGTATTAAAAGGGCGTTTACGCTCTCATCCCGACGTTGCTCAAGCACATTACGCCTCATTCGCTCATGCCATTTAATGGTTATTAGGATCTATTATGCAATTTAAAACTAAATTACTTCACACCCATTATGCCGCTGATAACTCGACGGGCGCTCTTACAACTCCTATCTATCAAAGTAGCACCTTCGCCTACGGTAGTGCCGAGGATGGTCGAGCCCGTTTTGCAGGTGAGCAACCGGGCTTTATTTACAGTCGCATGGCGAATCCGACAGTGCAGGCGCTTGAATATCAATTAGCGCAACTGGAAGGGGCTGATGAAGCACTCGTTGTTGCGAGTGGGATGGCGGCAATCAGCAGTATTTTCTATGCCTTAGCGAGTCAAGGTGATGAAATCGCATTTATCGACCCCGTATATGGTGGCACTGCGGCATTTTTAATCCAAACGTTAACCCGCGCGGGTATTACTGTGCGCCGTTATCAAGACGATGATCATTTATTGGCAGAGATTACCGCCGAAACAAAAATTATTTTATTTGAGCCCATCACCAATCCGACCTTAAAAGTCAGTGACTACCGTAAGGTTAAGCTTGCCGCCGAAAAAGTGGGAGCTATAACCATTTGTGATAATACGTTTTTAACCCCGTATTTATTCAAACCGCTGGAACATGGCATTGATATCGTGATGCACAGTGCCACTAAGTATTTAAGTGGCCATGGCGATTTAATTGCAGGTGTTGTCGCTGGACCTAAGGCATTAATGCAACCTATTCGCACTATAGCGCTTAAACATATCGGCGCAGCAATTGGGCCACAGGAAGCCTATTTATTACAGCGAGGCTTACGTACCTTAGCACTTAGAATGGATGCTCATCTTGCGGGCGCGGCTAAGGTCGCTGCTTTTCTTACAACCCATCCGAGCGTTGCAAAAGTTTATTACCCAGGGCTAGCAGATGATCAAGGTCATCAAGTTCTGAGTGAAACCATCAACGCCTTTGGCGGTATGGTGAGTATTGAGCTCGAAGGGGGCTTTAACCGAGCTGCGCAGTTTTTAGATCATTTGAACTTGTTTACTCAAGCGGTGAGTTTAGGCGACTTAGAGAGCCTTGCTTGCCACCCCGCTAGTACCACCCATGCCGCTATGGATGCCACGAGTCGGCTAGCTTCAGGGGTGAATGACAACCTGATTAGATTGAGCATTGGCGTCGAAGATCCTAAAGCTTTGATTGCCGATCTTGAGCAAGCCTTAGCCATTTAAGCATATTGATACTAGCCATCCCCAGTTAAATTGATTGGGGATTTCAAACGTATAATGTTATTAATTTCGTCTATCTAAAGTTAATTTCCGTAATTTTTTACGTTTTTTTTACGCGTCAGAATTGTTTTCGTCTGTTAAAGTGAAAATCTGTATAACATAACGACTTACATTTTGATGGACAAACTAAGTGTTTTTAAATTCTCTGTTAGGTTGAGCTTTATTTCTGAGTGTCTACTCGCTATTTGCTTGTATCTACCCTCTTGGAGGGGGTCATCTAAAGCATTATTATTGTACTCCAACTCGTTGTCGTTATGATTACACTTCAATGTTGTTTTCAATATGCGTATATGGCTGCATTTGTTGAAGCTATTCGTGTTTATTTAACATTCATTGTTATTCCCTCCCAATGATAGATGTGGCTTTTTTTATTAATCTAATCACTTTTATTGTCATAGCCATTGTCGCGACGATAAGTCAACTTGCAATCCACCTTAGACGACAACAAAGAGTATTAGGGGACGATCTATTTCCTAACCTAACTCTGTTATCGATTGCATATAATTTTAGAACAGGACGTGAGCGCTTGTATTTTATGATACCTAATAAATTATTCATTAAGTCTTTCACGATAAATATCTAAAGGTGAGTTGGAATGATTGCAGTCAGTGGAATACAGAAATCTAGCTCTCGATTTCATACCATAATTCATCTATGTAGCTTTTTGATTGTCATATATAGCTTCACCATGTTGATGCCTATGGCTGTTGCATTATTTTATAAAGATGGATATATCACTCCATTTTTAATCACATTCCTCCTTTCCTTTTTTATTGGTGTGGTCGGTTGGAAGATGACAAGTGAGGAAAATAAAAATCTGCAAAAACGTGATGGCTTCATGGTCGCTTGTTTATTTTGGCTGATATTTTCCTTAATGAGTGCATTACCTTTTCTTCTTGATAGACGATTGGACTTGAGTTTAACCGATGCCATGTTTGAAGGTGTGTCTGGCATTACGACGACTGGAGCCTCGATTTTTTCAGATATTGATGAACTACCCAAATCGATTTTATTTTATCGAGCACAGCTTAATTTCCTCGGTGGGTTAGGGATAATTGTTTTAGCCGTTGCAATTATGCCATTTCTTGGTATTGGTGGCGCAAAATTATATCAATCTGAGATGCCAGGTCCCATGAAAGAGGAAAAGATGACGCCTCGCCTTGCGGATACGGCTCGAAATTTATGGGGGCTTTATAGCGTACTTGCCTTAGGTTGTGCAGTTGCTTATAAACTTGCAGGAATGAATTGGTTTAATGCCATATGTCATAGTCTATCTACCGTTTCATTGGGTGGGTTTTCTACACATAGTGACAGCTTAGGATATTATAACAGTGCTGCAATTGAGCTTGTGGGTGGTGTGTTTTCAATACTGGCAGCAATCAATTTTGCCTTATACTACATAGTGTTAGTTCGACGAAGCTTCAAGCCTATTTGGTATAATGCGGAGGTTCGATTTTTTATCCTCATATTATCTATCGTTGTTGGGATCGCTTGTTTAGAGCTGAATCGTACTCAAACTTTTGATATTAAAGATTCATTGGTACATGGATTTTTTCAAACGGTTTCAGTTATGACGGACAATGGATTAGGCTCTGCAGGTTATCCTAATTGGCCCAGTCATATTGTGCTTTTATTATTAGGCGCGAGCTTTTTTGGTGGATGCTTTGGTTCTACTTGTGGCGGTATTAAAGCTGTCAGATTTTTACTTTTGTACCGTCAAGGGATCCGAGAAATTCATCAATTGGTTCATCCTAATGCCATTTTAACGACAAAGATCAGTGGCCAAGTCGTTTCAGACAGAGTCATTCGTTCAGTATGGGGATTATTTTTCCTGTACATATTTTTTACTTGCGTTTTTGTATGGGGATTGGTCGCCATTGGACATGATTTTGCCACCGCCTTTGGAACCGTCGCCGCGTGCATTAATAATATGGGGATTGGTTATGGTGACACTGCATCTGGATTTGGCACGTTAAAAGATGCGGCTAAATGGCTGATGTGTGTCGCTATGCTTTTTGGGCGATTAGAAATATTTCCTGTACTCATTATTTTCTCACGGGCATTCTGGCGATTTTAATTTTAAGTGTATTTTATGGTTGATTTGTCGAATTGACTGGGAGGGTCAGTAAATGAAATGGTTATTAACATGTATATTACTCATTATGCTAGTAGGGTGCCAGAAATCGCCAGTTTATACCAAGTTAGAAGGCCTTGCGCAGGGGACGAGTTGGCATGTGACATTTTGGAGTAAAGACAAGTTAAATAGTACAGAGATAAACCGCGAGATTGAGCGGCAATTGGCAGAAATAGATCTTCATATGTCTACTTACCGTTCAGATTCAGTGATTTCTCGTTTTAACAGTATGCACTCCGCTATGGCGGTCGGGGATGATATTTTAGGGCTCATAGGGATAGCCAAGGAGGTCACTTCAAAAACGGAGGGTTGTTATGACTTGACCATTAAACCATTATTCGATTTGTGGGGATTTACCCATAATCAATTAACTATTCCTACAGAAAGTGCACTTCAACAGACATTAACCTATGTTGGCTTACATCATTTAAGTATTGATAATCAAATGTTAACTAAAGATTTGCCAGAGGTACATCTTGATTTATCTTCGATTGGACAGGGATATAGCGTAGGCAAAGTTGCAGATGTGCTAAAGCGATACAATATCGATAATTATTTGGTAGAGATTGGCGGCGAAATGGTCGTACACGGCAGTAAGCTCGACGGTTCTGCTTGGAAAATCGCGATTGAAAAACCATTGCCCGAACAGCGAACAATGCAAAAGGTTCTGCTTATTGATTTTCCTCAAGCGATCATGACATCGGGTACATATCGTCATTATTTTGATCATTTAGGACAGCGCTATTCACATATTATTGATGCGCGAACCGGTAAACCCGTAACCCATAACACAGTATCTGTAACTGTATTGGCAACGGATCCGGCTAGAGCAGATGCTTGGTCTACAGCGCTATTATGTTTAGGAAGTCAAGAAGGATTAGTCGTCGCTAATCAGAATGATATAAAAGCATTATTTATTGATGACAATAAAGGTGTACTTAAAGAGATTAAGACAGATAGCTATAATAAAATGAAAAATATAGAGCTTAATTAATCTACGATATCATCGCTTGGTTATGTGTTAATGCCAGTTAGTATTTCTAGCTGGCATTTTTATTTTACTTTTATAGCTAATGCCATGGTTTGTTGTGGCCTTATTTACCACTGATTATGATGACTTTTACGTATTCTTTACGGGATTAGTCATTTGAACTCTAGAGACTTTACGCGGTTAATTCATATATTTGTCCTGTTACTCACTTTCTTAAGGACAAATTATATGGACTGGATATTTCTAATACTTTCCATAGCACTTTTCATCTACTTAGCAGTGGCAATGTTTGCCCCTAATAAGTTTTAGGAGTCGTTATGTTTGAAATTACCCTTATTTTTACTACTGCGCTTGGGCTCGCATGGCTGTTGGGATCCTATATGACAGGAGTTTTCTCTGGTCAGTCCCATTTTTCAGATCGTTTATTTAATCCCATTGAAAAGTGGATTTATCGGGCTATAGGCGTAAATGCCCATTCGGGGATGACATGGAAATCCTATGGTGCGGCGTTTCTTATCAGCAACTTGGTACTTGGCATTTTGGCGTTTCTTATCCTTAAATTCCAACATGTGTTACCGCTTAACCCCGATGGCATAGGACCATTATCTTGGGATCTGGCTTTGCACACTGCGGTATCATTCCTCACCAATACCAATCAACAGCATTATTCCGGGCAGGCTCAGCTCAGTTATCTATCCCAAGGATTTGTCATTGTCACGCTGCAATTTGTCACTCCAGCCATGGCGCTGGCGGTTTGTGTGGCGATTTTGCGGGGAATGTTAGGCGGGTTGAATAATGACAGCGCCAAAGAGGGCGAGGCTCGAAATCTGGGTAACTATTATGTTGACCTAGTGCGCGGTGTACTCAGACTTATGCTGCCATTAGCGGCTATTGTAGCGCTGTTACTGACTTGGCAAGGCGTACCGAGTAGTTTTGACGGTGCGCAAAAAGTAAACACCTTAGATTCTGCATCACCTATCACTGAGCAGGTCGTTCCGATCGGCCCCGTTGCTTCTATGGTGGCCATCAAGCAGTTAGGCACTAATGGCGGGGGCTGGTATGGCCCCAACAGTAGTAACCCTCTTGAAAACCCAACGCCAGTCAGTAATGCAATCGAGACCATTGCCTTAGTGCTGATCCCTATGGCCGTCGTCTTTATGGCGGGCGGAATGCTAAGACGCAAAAAATTTACCTTGATGGCTCTGGTTGCTATGGGTTTATTGAGCGTCAGTTTTCTTGGGGCAACTGTGTACAGCGAGTTGCAACCCAACGCCGCCTTTGCGGGATTAAGCGCCCAAGGGCCTAATATGGAGGGTAAAGAAGTTCGCTTTGGACCTGAGCTTTCGGCGCTATGGGCTTCTTTTACCACACAAACCTCTAACGGTTCGGTCAATGCCATGCACGATTCCTTCAATCCAATCGGGGGATTGATGACGCGATCAGGCATGTTACTTAATGCGATATGGGGCGGTATTGGCTGCGGTTTTGTTAACTTTATCGTTTATGTGTGGATTGCTGTTTTCTTATCGGGATTGATGATTGGCCGTACGCCAGAGATATTTGGTCGTAAGCTCGAAACCCGTGAAATCACCCTTTTGGGAAGTCTATTAGTTTTACCTACCTTGTGCGTCTTAGGTTTGACGGCGATCACTGTGGCTATCCCGAGTATTACGGGCAACAGCAACCCCGGCTTTCATGGAATTTCGCAAGTCTTTTACGAATATACCTCCGCTTTTGCTAATAACGGTTCGGGTTTTGAAGGTTTAGGTGATAACACGCCTTGGTGGAATATCAGCTGCGTTATCGCCTTACTGCTTGGTCGATACTTGCCACTGTTTTTACCGCTGGCGATTGCGGGGATGATGTCGAGTAAAAGAGTGAGCCCCGACAGTAACGCGAGCTTGAAGCTCGAGAGTCCCACCTTTTGTTTCACCCTTATTGCTGTGATTTTAATCATTAACTTCCTGTCTTTCTTACCTGCGGCGGTATTAGGGCCTATTGGCGAAGCTTTAGAACTTGCCACTATGAGTCTGGAGAAATAGTCATGCATAAACCTGCTCAAATATTAGATAGCGCCGGCGTGAAGCAAGCTGCCTTCGGTGCTGTAAAGAAAATGTCCTTAGTGAGTATGGCTGGCAACCCTGTGATGTTCGTGGTGATGGTGGGCGCTTTACTCGCCGCTTTGATCACAGGACAAAAGTTCTTCAATGGCGAGACTGTTGGTTTTGAGCTAGCCACGACCCTTATTCTTTTGCTTACCGTGTGGTTTTCTAACTTTGCGGAATCCGTGGCAGAGGCAAGGGGGCGCGGACAAGCGGCTAGCTTAAAGTCAGCGAAAGAGGCACTGCAGGCTCGGCGCATACGCCACGGTGAGTTGGAATCCGTATCCGCAACTTTGCTTGTCAAAGGCGATAAGGTGAAGGTTTTACAGGGTGATTATATTCCTGCCGATGGTGAAATCATCGAAGGGATAGCCACTATCAATGAATCGGCGATTACCGGTGAATCTGCGGCAGTACTGCGTGAAGCGGGTACAGATCATTCCGGTGTGATTGGCGGCACTAAGGTACTTACGGGTGAAATTACCGTGCTGGTTGCCAACGATCCTGGGAATAGCTTTTTAGATCGTATGATAGGGCTGGTCGAAGGGGCAAAGCGTCAGAAAACACCGAACGAAACGGCGTTGACTGTGCTACTTGCATCATTGACTGCGGTTTTCCTCATCGTGGTGGTGACTTTGCCAGCCATGGCGGGTTTCGTCGGTGCAAGTCTTGATTACACTATGTTAATTGCGCTGTTAGTGTGTTTGATCCCAACGACGATTGGTGGCTTGTTACCTGCCATTGGTATTGCAGGCATGAACCGCGCCTTAGCCGCCAATGTGGTCGCTAAATCGGGTAAAGCCGTGGAAGTTGCGGGGGATATCGATACGTTACTGCTAGATAAAACTGGCACTATCACTTTCGGTGATCGTCAAGCGACCGCATTTTTACCCGTGAAAGGTATTGCTGCTGAGATGTTGCGTGATGCGGCGGTGCTGTCTTCCCTTGATGACCCCACCCCAGAAGGGAAATCTGTACTCAAATTGGCCATAGATTTGGGCGCGGTGTTGCCCGTCAAACCTACGGATGCGACTTTTATCCCATTTACACCGGAGACTCGGGTTTCTGGGGTCATTTTAACCGATGGTATTCAAGGCATTAAAGGTGCTGGTGATGCGATGCAGTTTTGGGCGCAGCAGCATCAAATTCACTGGCCTGAATCTGTTAACGCGCTTATCCGTAAAGTGGCTTTGCAAGGGGGCACTCCCTTAGTCGTCGCCAGTGGCACGCACATTTTAGGGGTTATAGCCTTAAGTGACGTGATTAAGCCAGGCGTTGCGGAGCGGTTTGCCCGTTTAAGAGCGCTCGGTGTGCGGACCATCATGGTGACTGGGGATAATCCGCTAACGGCTGGCGTGATTGCCGCCGAAGCTGGGGTCGATGATTTTGTAGCTGAAGCTAAACCTGAGGATAAACTTGCCCTTATTCGCGCAGAGCAGGCCAAAGGTCGATTAGTGGCTATGGTGGGGGATGGTACTAACGATGCGCCGGCATTAGCGCAGGCCGATGTAGGTCTTGCGATGAACTCAGGTACCCAAGCCGCTAAAGAAGCTGGCAATATGGTGGATTTGGATTCAGATCCCACTAAATTACTGGCTATCGTTGAAGTCGGAAAACAATTGCTGATCACCCGTGGCGCCTTGACTACCTTTTCCCTCTCTAATGATGTGGCTAAATATTTTGCCATTATTCCTGCGGTATTTGCGGGGGCTTTGCCTGCGATTGGTGCACTGGATCTGATGCAGCTTTACAGCCCAACCTCAGCCGTACTCGCAGCGCTCGTATTTAACGCTCTTATCATTCCCGCCTTAATTCCATTGGCATTAAAAGGCATCAAACTCAGACCCATAAGTGCCGAAAAATTACTGCGAAATAACATGCTGATTTATGGCTTAGGTGGGGTGATTTTACCCTTTGTCGGCATTAAAGCGCTCGACTCAATCATTGCACTTATGCTCTAGGAGACAGTAATGAATTCAATCGTATATACCACTAAAACCCAGCATGCCGTTATGGGATTGAGAGCCAGTCTCGCCCTGTTATTTGTGTGTGGCGTTGTCTATACCGGCACTGTGACTCAGCTCGGTGGCGCTTTATTTCCCGTACAAGCTAAGGGCAGTGTGATCCACAGGGATAATGTCGCTATGGGGTCTGAGTTCATCGCTCAGCCCTTTGTTAATCCGGCCTATTTTTTTAGTCGGCCGAGCGCTGTCGGTTACGATCCTATGGCGACAGGTGGTAGTAATCTTGCGCCTAGTAACCCGGCGTTACGTGAACGTGTGATGGCAACAAGCCAAGAAATCCAAGCCAGAGAATCTGTTCAGGCCGCTGATATTCCAGTGGATTTACTCGCCACATCGGGGGCGGGACTGGATCCTCATATTTCACCCGCAGCGGCCAAACTGCAAGTCGCGCGCGTGGCTCAGGCTCGACAGTTAGCCGAACCACAAGTGTTGACCTTAGTGGCGCAATTTATCGAACCACCGCAGTGGGGCATTTTCGGGCAAGCGCGCGTCAATGTGCTCAAGCTCAACCTCGCTCTCGACCAGATTGCTAAACACGCTCAATGAAGCAATATTCTACTGAATTTAAGGATAAATTTTTATGTTACCTATTAATTGTTCGCGCCTCTGTGCGGGTGTGATGATGGCATTATCTTCACTCTCTATGGGCGCGCTTGCCAGCACTGAGACTCATGGGAGCTATGCCTCTTGGCAGAGTCAAGGGAGTGTGATGCTCATCAGTGATTATGCGTTTCGCGGTATTTCTCAAACTGATGAAGGACCTGCAGTTCAAGCAGGGTATACCTTAAGCCATGATTCTGGCTGGTATGGCTCGCTTTGGGGCAGTAACATCGAATTTGGGGATGGAAGTTTAGAACTCGACTTGTCCGCTGGCTGGGCCAAGGATTGGGATAATGGCTTAACAACGGACCTAGGCGTGATACGTTACCAATACTCGCAGGACGATACCGACCTGAGTTATAACGAAATTTATGCTGTGGTAAGCTACGCCGATGCTAAGTTAGGGCTGGTTTATTCTCCTGATTATTTTGGCGAGAATGTGGACGATTTTCAGTATGTCTACGCCAGTTATGAGCCGCAGCTGTTCTCTAATGTAAGCCTAGTACTGCATCTTGGGAGCAATTTTTTTGCTTCTCAGCAAGATATGGCACTGTTTTTAGGTTCTATGGCCGTAAGCAATAGCCACTATTTGGATTGGCGGGTTGGGCTGAACCTCAATATGACTGAGCAGGATGTGTTGAGTGTCGGTTATGTCGATACGGATTTATCGCAGAGTCAGTGCCAGTCCCTGTGTGATGCGCGCTGGATAGTGAGTCTTTCAAGGAGTTTCTAATCGTGGTACCAATCAGTCAAACACAGCAAGCCAATGCGCTCTTAAGTCAGATACAGCAAAATGATAAAGGTAAACTGACGGTTTTTCTTGGGGCGGCACCAGGCGTGGGCAAGACCTATGCAATGCTCAGTGCGGCAAGGGAAATGGCCCAGCAAGGTGTCGATTTGCTGGTTGGACTGGTGGAAACCCATGGGCGTGCCGATACCGAGGCCATGGTAGCGGGTTTTGAGGTATTGGCACGTAAACCCATTGATTATCATCATAATCGTTTAACGGAATTCGATCTGGATGCGGCGCTGCTTCGTCGGCCTAAGCTTATCTTAGTCGATGAGTTGGCCCACACGAATGTCCCCGGTAGTCGCCATAAACGGCGCTATCAAGACGTCGCAGAATTATTAGCTGCGGGCATTGATGTCTATACCACAGTCAATATCCAACATTTGGTCAGTTTGAATGATCTGGTTTTGCAAATTACTCAAGTGCGGGTACGGGAAACCGTCCCCGATCGCTTCCTTGATGAAGCCCATGAAATTATATTTGTTGATTTACCGCCATCAACACTCATCGAACGCTTACAGCAAGGCAAAGTTTATCTGCCAGAGTATGCTCGCTCGGCTTTAGATGCTTTTTTTTCGGTCTCGAATTTGACTGCACTGCGCGAATTGGCAATGAAAAAAGTCATAGAGCGAGTCGATGCAAAACTGATTTGTGAACTCGATGCCAAAGCACAGGGAACAGATTTTGTTCTCAAAGACAGATTGTTGGTTTTAGTGAGTAACAGCAGTGATCATCAGTATTTGATCCGTATAGGTCGGCAGATTGCCGAGCGGCGGCAAATTCCTTGGTTAGTGCTTTGGGTCGATACCGGCAAAGCGCTGGGCCTTTATCAGCGGAAAAGGCTAAATGAGGCCTTTGCCTTAGCGAAGGAACTTGGCGCGCAGACCGAAGTATTACGCGACACGAGCAGTTATCAGGCCATTTTACCTTACATAGCCCTGCATCGAATTAACACAGTATTAGTCGGCGCGGGTGTGAAACGCACCTATCCTTGGTGGCGTAAAAGGCTGTATCAACGCTTGATTGAGTCTGGTTTACCTGTTGAGGTGAGTGTCTATCACGCACCCGAAAACCAAATGCAAGTACGAGATCCTATTACGCCTAAAGCCAGTTTTGGTGATCTTCGAGGCCATATTCTTGGGCTGATTGGCGTGGTGGTTATTTTTCCGCTGGTGGCATTTTTAGATACTTGGCTTAGTAATGGCAATCTGGTGTTGTTATATGTTTTCTTGATTGTCAGCATTGGCTTAACCTATGGCGCTAGGCCTGCCATGGCAACCGCAGTGTGGTCTTTTTTCAGCTTTAATTTTTTTCTTACTGATCCCAAATTTACTATGAATGTAAATAGTCAGGATGATATTGCCACTTTAATCTTTTTGATGTGTATAGGGCTTATCAGTGGCCCTGCGGCATCTCGGATCAGAAATCAGTTTATTTTACTGCGCGAGTCAAATCGTTATGCTGAAACCTTAAAAGATGTTGCCCAAGAATTATCGGTCGCCGATGATGAAAAAGCCCTTTGGCAAACGATAGGTCGCAAGATTGCTGGTTCAGTGAATGCCGATTGTTATATTGTTTTGCAGCGTAAAGACGGTCAGCGATCCTATTTACCGCTGCTGAATACGCCATTTAACGACCTTGATTTAGCCGCAATCGATTGGACCTTGCGCCATGGGCAAGCGGCGGGGCGTTTGAGCGATACCTTGAGCGCATCGGGTGTGAGTGTGTTCCCCATTGAACTAGAAGGTACGACGATTGGCGCGGCGATTTTAGATTGGCAACCTACGGTCAACGAACTCAGTCCGTTTGATAGAGAGCTTATTCTGGCCATGTTACAGCAAGGCGCTAATACATGGCGGCGTATTCAGTTAGTGTCAGATCTTGAATCAGCACGGGTGAAAACAGAAATTGAGCAGTTACGTTCCGCATTATTATCGTCAGTGTCTCACGATCTAAAATCACCACTCTCAGCCATGATGGGGGCGGCGGAGAGCTTAAAACTATTGAATAAACAATTGCTAGAGGCCGACCGTAACGAGCTACTCGATACTATTTTGCAAGAAAGCCGTCGTTTGGACAGCTATATCCAAAATCTACTCGATATGACACGCCTTGGTCATGGCACTTTGAGCATAGAGCGTGATTGGGTTTCGGCAGATGACATTATTGGCAGCGTACTTGGCAGGCTTAAACGCTATTTCCCTAATGCAATCGTTGAATATCACAGAGAAAAAGAACCCCCACTCCTCTTTGTGCATGCGGCGCTGATTGAACAAGGATTATTTAACATTCTAGAGAATGCTGTTCGATTTTCACCACCAGAAGAGCCTATTTGTATTGAATTAACCATTTCTAATCACCGTTGCTGTATTGCCATTGAAGACAGAGGGCCGGGGATTCCCGCCAGTCATAGGGATCAAATTTTCGATATGTTTTATGTGGTTGCCGATGGCGATCAGAAAAAACAGAATACAGGTATGGGGCTGGCTATTTGTAAAGGCATGATAGCTGCACACGGCGGTAGTGTTCGCGTTACCGATTGCCTACAGGGGCAAGGCACTCGTTTTGAAGTTGAATTGCCGTTAGACTATCCCGTTCCTGGCTAATCATTTTCAGCCAAAATATCCTTAATAAACCACAGAATGGACTAGAGACGTGGCAATAAAAATCGTGGTTATCGATGATGAGACCCAAATACGCCGCATGCTGCGGATTGCACTCACCAGTGAGGGCTATGACGTTACCGAAGCTGAAAATGGTCAGCAAGGGCTCGCCGCTGTCGCTCGACAGCAACCTGAATTAGTTATTTTGGATTTAGGCTTGCCGGATATGGAAGGCCATCAAGTGCTACAGGAGTTACGGGGATGGTCCGATGTTGCTGTGATTGTATTGTCGGTTCGCAATCAAGATAAAGAAAAAGTCGCAGCATTAGATGCAGGCGCGCAGGATTATGTGACCAAACCCTTTAGTGTGGAAGAGTTACTGGCAAGGGTGCGAGCGATTTTAAGGGACCATATCAAACCTGAAAAATTACCCATATTAGATGACGGCAAGTTGCAGATTGATTTAAGTCGCAGGCTGGTTAAAGTTGATCATCAAATTGTTGAACTCACACCCAAAGAATACGCAGTATTGTCTAAATTGGCGTCGTCACCTAACTGCGTTGTCACTCAGACTCAGTTGCTCAAAGAAATTTGGGGGCCCGCTCATACAGAAGACACACATTATCTACGAATTGTGGTCAGTCACTTAAGGCAAAAATTAGGTGATTCCCCGAGTGAACCTCAGTATGTGCGGACTGAGCCCGGTGTAGGCTATCGCTTTTATATCGACTTATAGCTTGTATCAATAGCGAATTAAAACGCGTTGGAATGACAAGTAAAATGATCACCGAAGACGGATGGCATTACCTGCCATCATTGAAGCTCAATCGGATACTTGCCTGATTTCAGTTTCTAGCGTTCGCTTCAGTTAACTCTAAGTCGCTATTTCTGGCTGCCTTTGTTGACGCTATTTTTGTCCTGTTAGCTCTTGTTGACATAGGATTATACCAATCGTATTAAATATCTGTTCATTCAGCGGGAGTTCAACGCGCTTTAGACAAGGCGAAGGCTTGAAGGCATAGTGGTGCTCTGTCGAAAGCCTTAAACGTAGTGTAAAGCGCGTTGAAACCCGCCCTTCGGGAGCCACACAGGCATCCCACTCCCGTGTTGCATAGACTTAAAAGGGAATAACCATTTCTGCGTCAATGCGCCTTGGATTGAGATGCCTGTGAGGCTCTGAACTGATTAGATATTTAATGTGATTGGTATTATGCACTAGATAAGCCCAATCGATATAAATCGCACATTCTTGCCGATATTTTGACTAGACTACAAACGTAGGGTTAATTCGAGGGAAAGACTATGGACTTAATTAAAATCCGCGACCATATGGATCGTCAGCCCGTGTTGCTACGCGCTAATATGTCGCTCGCGACTGCGGTCGAAAAGTTGTTAGATAATAATAAAATGGGCGCAGCAGTGGTTGATGATACGGGCGATTTGGTGGGCTTTTTATCCCAGCAGGATTGTTTGGCTGTGATGATTAAAAGTAGCTATCACTGTGATATGACCTCAGTGGTGAAGGATTGCATGCGCACTGAAGTGCTGTTCGTTGGGCCAGATGACAGTATTTTGCAGCTCGCCGAACAAATGCTAGGGCCTAAACCTAAAGTGTATCCAGTGGTTGAACATGGCAAAGTAATTGGCACGATTAATCGCACCAATGTGCTCAAAGCCATGAATATCTATATGCAACAATGTTATCTGTCACCGGTTTAATCTAAGTCGAGCCAGTGCGAAACTGACACGCCATATACTGAGTGCAGAGTAAATTAGCAATACCATTACGCCACTTTCCTTGCTAGGATCGCCGTTTTTGATGCTAGCAATGGAATTTGGATTTGAACTCAGACAAACATCCGCTATCGAACGCCTTTCTTAATCTTTGTTATCAGAGCGACGCGTCGCGGATCCGTCGTCGTTTATTTAAGCTCAATAAAGAAGCCGACTCAGATAAAAAGACCCAAGTCTTAGCTCAGCTGAGCGAGCAAGCGCAGGCGGCGTTTGAGAAGGTTGAGCAGCGTCGTAACGCTCGGCCTAAAATCCACTATCCTGAAAACCTGCCTGTTTCCTTGATGCGCGATGATATTGCACGCGCGATTGCGGGCAATCAAGTGGTGATCATCGCCGGTGAAACGGGCTCGGGTAAAACGACCCAGTTACCTAAAATCTGTTTGGAATTAGGCCTAGGTTGCCGTGGCATGATAGGCCACACCCAGCCACGACGTTTAGCAGCCCGCAGTGTGGCGAGCCGAGTCGCCGAAGAATTACAAAGTCCGCTCGGTGAAGTGGTTGGCTTTAAAGTGCGTTTTGCCGATGCGCTTAAGAGTGACTCTTATATCAAGTTGATGACCGACGGTATTTTACTGGCGGAATTGACGTCCGACCGCAATCTCGATCAATACGATACCATCATCATAGATGAGGCCCACGAGCGCAGCCTCAACATCGATTTTATTCTGGGCTACCTCAAACAAATTCTCAAAAGACGCCCCGATCTCAAAGTTATTATCACTTCGGCGACCATAGATGTTGAGCGTTTTTCTAAGCATTTCAACAATGCACCTATTATCGAAGTGTCGGGCCGTACCTTTCCGGTCGAAACCCGTTACCGACCTTTAGTGCAAGATAGCGATGCCGATTTAGATCAAATCGAAGGCATTTTTGCCGCCGTCGATGAACTGGTGGCCGAAGGGCTGGGTGACATTCTGATCTTTATGAACGGCGAGCGGGAAATTCGCGATACGGCCGAACAATTAAGTCGGCGTAATTACCGCGATACCGAAATTTTGCCGTTGTATGCGCGTTTATCCTACGGTGAGCAGTCTAAAGTCTTCAGTAGTCACAGAGGTCGGCGGATTGTATTAGCGACGAACGTGGCGGAAACTTCGTTGACTGTGCCGGGCATTCGCTACGTTATCGACCCTGGTACGGCGCGTATCAGCCGTTATAGCTATCGCACTAAGGTGCAACGTTTACCGATTGAACCTATCTCGCAGGCGAGCGCCAATCAGCGCCAAGGCCGTTGTGGTCGTGTGGGGCCGGGTATTTGTATTCGTTTGTACGATGAGGCGGATTTTAATAATCGTCCGGCGTTTACCGATCCTGAAATTCTGCGCACTAACTTGGCCTCGGTCATTTTACAGATGCTGGCCATCGGTTTGGGTGATATTGCTGGCTTCCCGTTTATCGAGCCACCCGATCCACGCCATATCCGCGATGGTTTCTTGCTGCTCGAAGAATTACAAGCGGTTGAGAGCAAACACGGCAAGCTAGTATTGACGCCACTTGGGCGCAACTTGGCGCAAGTTCCTGTGGATCCGCGTTTGGCCCGTATGGTGGTCGAGAGTCAGCAGTTAGGTTGTTTGAACGAAGTGCTGGTGATTGCCGCTGGCTTATCAATTCAAGATCCCCGCGAACGTCCGATGGAGAAGAAGCAAGCCAGTGATGAAGCCCATCGCCGTTTTGCCGATCCCAGTTCCGATTTCGTTAGCTGGATAAACCTGTGGCAGCACTTAAAAGATCAACAAAAAGAGTTATCTGCTAGTCAGTTTCGTAAAAAGTGCCGCGATGAATATTTAGCCTATTTACGCGTTCGCGAGTGGCAGGATTTATACGCCCAGCTTAAACAAGCCGTGCACGATTTAAAGTGGCGCTTAAACGATACGCCAGCCAATTACGACAGCTTGCACCGCGCGCTCTTATCGGGCTTATTGAGCCATGTGGGTTTTAAAGATAACAATAACGAGTACTTAGGTGCCCGTAATCGTAAATTCTTTGTGTTTCCCGGTTCGCCACTGGCCAAAAAAGGCCCTAAGTGGATCATGGCGGCTGAGCTTACCGAAACATCGCGCCTATTCGCTCGCTGCTGCGCCAAAATCGAACCCGAATGGCTAGAGCCCTTAGCGGCGCATTTGATCAAGAAAAGCTATGTGGAGCCACATTTTGAGGCAAAACCTGGCAGCGTTATCGCCCTTGAGAATCAAGTGCTCTACGGTTTGACGGTTGTGCACCGTCGTAAAGTGCAATACGGCCCCATCGATCCCGTTGAAGCGCGTGAGATTTTTATCCGCAGCGCTTTGGCAGAAGGGCAGTTACAGACCCAAGAAGCATTTTTTGTCGCTAACCAAAAGCTGCTCGAAGACATTGAATCTCTTGAGCATAAATCCCGTCGCCGCGATATTTTGGTGGACGAGCAAGTGTTGGTGGACTTTTACGAGCCGCGGATCCCGGAAGGGATTTACAACGCCCAGCTGTTTTTTGGCTGGTGGAAGAAGGCAAAGCGCGAGCAACCGGATTTACTCGATTTCAGCAAAGCACTGTTAATGCAGCGCAATGCCGACCATATTTCGACCTTGGATTTCCCCGATACGTGGCACAAGGGCAATTTGCGCCTGCAGCTGAGTTATCACTTTGAACCTGCGGCGGCGGATGATGGTGTGTCGGTGCACATTCCGGTGGCGCTACTTAATCAAATCGACGATAGCGATTTTGATTGGCTAGTGGCAGGGCTAAGGGAAGAAAAGTGCATCGCACTGATCAAATCTCTGCCTAAGAGTTTACGACGTAACTTTGTGCCCGCGCCTGACTATGCCCGCGCTTGTGTGCAGGCCATGGTGCCTTTTAGTGCCAGTTTGCTTGAGGCCATGTGCAAGCAATTATTGCGCATGAGTGGCACGCGTATATCGCCGGAAGATTTTGATTTAACGCAACTGCCTGCGCATTTGCAGATGAACTTTAAAATCGAAGACGATAAACACAACTTAGTGGCCGAAGGTCGGGTGCTCGATACCTTAAAAGCCGAGTTGCAGGGCGTGGTGGCGAAGGCCATTCGTCAGGTGGCGGATAAAGGTATAGAGCAAGAAGCGTTAACTGAGTGGTCCTTTGGCGATTTGCCGCAGCAGTATCAGCAGCAAAAAGGCAATTACCAAGTGCGGGCGTTTCCGGCGCTGATCGATAAAAAAGACAGTGTTGCGATCAAATTATTTGATGATGAATTTGAGGCCTTAGATGCCCATCGCCAAGGTTTGCGACGGTTATTGCTGTTAAACATTCCATCACCGGTGAAACACTTACAGCAAGCTTTGCCGAATAAGGCAAAATTGGCGATGTATTTCAATCCCTTCGGTCAAGTACAAATCTTAATTGATGACATTATTGCCGCCGCTGTGCAGCAATTGTTGGATGAAAAAGCCCTCGATGTGCGTAATCAAGCCCAATTTGAGCAGGCAAAGGATTGGGTTCGCCAAGAACTCAACCCGACCGCCGAGCAAATCGCCTTGAAGGTTGAGCAGATTTTGACCTTGTACCAGAGCATTAAAAAGCGTCTTAAGGGTAAAATTAGCTTAGATATTGCCTTTGCTATGAGTGATATTCAAAGCCAATTAGACAAATTAGTGTTTAAAGGGTTTGTCGAATCCTGTGGTTGGAATCGGTTAGCCGATGTGGCGCGTTACTTAAAAGCGATTGAAATCCGTGTCGAGAAGTTGCCCGTTGATCCGACTCGTGACCGTTTGCATATGCAGAGCATTAACAAGGTACAGGAAGCATTGAACGCACAACTGGCGAAAGTGCCACGTGCTATGCCGACACCACCTGCGTTAATCGAGGCGCGCTGGATGATTGAAGAGTACCGTGTCTCTTGTTTTGCACAGGTGTTAGGCACGGCATATCCGATATCTGAAAAGCGCATTTTGAATCATATTCAACAGGTTTAATAGACTGATTTAAAGGTCGAGCTGAGCGTCTTTGTCCGATTGATGTAACAATAACGCGATCAAAAAATGACTAAATAAACCGAGAAAACTAACTATTTTCTCGGTTTTTTATTTTCCCTATGCTTACGCTTCTCACGCGATATACCCCCACTGACGCGCCATGAAACGGGCCTGCTTTAACGTTATATCTACTCATGCCACTCATGTCCTAGTTATTTACTAGTACCAAAGTTATTTACTCACACCAAAGTTATTTACTCACACCAAAATTATCTACTTATTCTAGAGTTATCATTCTTCAATGGCTGAAAGTGAGCACCTCAGAAAAACCAAGTGATCAACTATGAGAGATACTGCTCGGCACATAAAATAAGCGCTTTTTTGGGATGGCAGCGGTGCTTTTATGCCGAATATCTTTCTTTTGGGATCAAGTCGTTATCTCGCATGTTTTTACACCTTTCTACTGCCTACTCCTTTATGAATACTCAGGTTTTTTTTGAGGGTTTTCTGTTGTTTTCTCGTAGTGATTTATCTATTCCAGTCGTTTATTAATCATAAAATCAATTCAATTATCTGGCTTGTAATTGAAAAAAGCATTTAAAAACTGAGATCTGACGAATACTCACATCAAATTGATGATCTGGATCAAGCATCATCCGCTTTACCAATTTGGAGGTATACATTTTGTTAACAACTAAAAGGTATGATCGCTTCGTGATCCAAAGATGCAATAGATATACATAAAACCTGCCGCTGGCGATTTTTTGCAGCGCATTTAAAGTGGCAGGAACACACCTCTTGGAGGATGCATGAGTGCTAGCACCGCAGAAGAAAAATCCTTAGAACTGAAAATCTTTATCTTTTTAACCGTGTTTCTCGCACCGTTATTGTCCGTACTACTGGTCAGTGGTCTGGGCTTTGCTATTTGGTTCAGCCAAATTTTGACGGGTCCACCGGGCGCTGGTTAAACGTAACATCATCAAATAGTTAAAAATAAGAGTGGAATGTCGGATGAGCAAAGAACTCCATATCACCAGTTTAGTGGTGCAGGTCTTACCGCAGAAAATGGCAGATGTTAGACAACAGATAATGACCATTGAAAATGCCGAACTTTCCGTCAACAACGAAGTGAAATTGGTCGTCGTGATCGAAGGCGAGACGCAACGCGCCTTGATGGACAGTATCGAAGCGATCAATGCCATTCCGGGCGTGTTATCAGCCACTATGGTTTACCACCAGAGTGAAGTGCTCGAAGAGGGTGAAGAATGAATATGAACAGACGTGACTTTATCAAGGCCAATGCGGTGATTGCCGCTGCAGGCGCCGCTGGTTTAGCCTTGCCCGCTGGCGCAAGCAACTTAATTACCAGCTCAGAACAAACCAAATTAGAGTGGAATAAAGCCCCTTGCCGTTTTTGCGGCACGGGTTGCTCCGTGATTGTCGCAACTCGCGACGGTAAAGTGGTTGCGACCCATGGCGATGCCAACAGTGAAGTGAACCGTGGGCTCAACTGTATCAAGGGCTATTTTCTGTCGAAAATCATGTATGGCAGCGATCGCTTAACCACGCCTATGCTGCGGATGACAGATGGCAAATACGACAAGCACGGTGAGTTTTCGCCCATCAGTTGGGACAGTGCCTTCGACATCATGGCGCAAAAATGGAAAGAAACCATTAAAGCCAAAGGGCCAACTGCTGTGGGCATGTTTGGCTCGGGCCAATGGACTGTGTGGGAAGGTTATGCTGCCGTTAAGTTGATGAAAGCGGGTTTTGGATCGAATAATATCGATCCGAATGCGCGTCACTGTATGGCGTCAGCTGTGGTCGGGTTTATGCGCACCTTCGGTATCGACGAACCTATGGGTTGCTATGACGATATGGAAGCCGCCGATGCCTTTGTCCTTTGGGGCTCGAATATGGCGGAGATGCACCCGATCCTCTGGAGTCGAGTGACAGACAGACGTCTCAGTGCCAGCCATGTAAAAGTGGCCGTGTTGTCGACTTTTGAACACAGATCCTTCGATTTGGCTGACTTGCCGATCGTGTTCACCCCGCAAACCGATTTAGCCATTTTGAACTACATAGCTAACTACATCATTCAGAATGATAAAGTGAACTGGGACTTCGTGAAAAAACACGTTAACTTCCGTCAGGGCACAACAGATATTGGTTATGGTTTACGTCCGACACATCCCCTTGAGAAAAAAGCGAAAAATGTTAAAACGGCGGGGGATTCAACCCCAATTGATTTTGAGACATTTAAAGCCTTCGTGGCGGATTATAGCGTCGAAAAAGTCAGTAAGTTGTCGGGCGTACCCGAGGATAAACTGATTGCGCTGGCCAAGCTGTATGCCGATCCCGACATCAAAGTGACCTCATTTTGGACCATGGGTTTTAACCAACATACCCGAGGTGTGTGGTGTAACAACCTGATTTATAACATTCATCTCTTGATGGGTAAAATTTCAACCCCAGGTAACAGTCCATTCTCTTTGACGGGTCAACCATCAGCCTGTGGCACGGCCCGTGAAGTGGGGACGTTTTCCCATCGCTTACCCGCCGATATGGTCGTGACCAATCCTGAACACAGAAAGCATGCCGAAGACATTTGGAAGATCCCAAGCGGCATTATTCCACCTAAACCCGGTTATCACGCCGTCGAGCAAAACCGTCGTCTAAAAGATGGCGACTTAAATTGTTACTGGGTGCAAGTGAACAACAATATGCAGGCGGGCCCAAACATCAATGAAGAAGGTTTACCGGGTTACCGTAACCCTGCCAACTTTATCGTGGTGTCCGATGCCTATCCGACGGTTACGACTCAAGCTGCCGATTTGATTTTGCCCACCGCTATGTGGGTGGAAAAAGAGGGCGCCTATGGTAACGCCGAGCGCCGTACTCAGTTTTGGCATCAAATGGTGCAGGCACCGGGTGAGTCCCATTCGGATCTGTGGCAATTGATGGAGTTTGCGAAGCGTTTCACCACAGACGAAGTCTGGCCTAAGGATGTATTAGCGGCGAACCCTGAGTTCAAAGGGAAAACACTATTCGAAGTCCTGTATCAGAACGGTAATGTTGATAAGTTCCCGCTGGCGGATGCCGATCCTAAATATTTGAACGATGAGGCTAAACACTTTGGCTTCTATGTCCAAAAAGGCTTATTCGAGGAATATGCGACCTTTGGCCGCGGCCATGGCCACGATCTCGCCCCATTTGATGTTTACCATGAGGCTCATGGTCTGCGTTGGCCTGTGGTCGATGGTAAAGAAACCAAGTGGCGCTTCCGTGAAGGCACAGATCCTTATGTTAAAGCAGGTAAGGGCTTTGAGTTTTACGGTCATCCCGATGGTCGAGCGGTGATTTTCGCTTTGCCCTATGAACCTGCCGCAGAAGCGCCCGATGAAGAATATGATATCTGGTTGTCGACGGGGCGAGTGCTGGAACACTGGCATTCGGGTTCTATGACCCAACGTGTGCCTGAGTTATATCGTGCCTTCCCCGATGCCGTATGTTTTATGCACCCTGAAGATGCGAAAAAACGCGGTTTGCGCCGTGGCGATGAAATTCGCGTTGTGTCCCGTCGCGGTGAAATTAAGACCCGAGTCGAAACCCGTGGCCGCAATAAACCGCCCGTGGGTTTAGTGTTCGTGCCTTGGTTTGATGCTAGCCAGCTCATTAATAAAGTCACTTTAGATGCGACAGATCCCTTGTCAAAACAAACTGACTTTAAAAAGTGTGCGGTGAAGATCGTCAAGGTTTAAGGAGAACACGATGAAAACCCTAAAATTAGTCTCAGCGATCGGTTTATTGGTATTTGGCTCATTCATCATGACAAGTGTGTCTGCCGCCAGTATTCCCGAAGATAAAATTGATACCCTGCGCCAAGCGCCTATCAATGTCGAGCCTACGCCACCTGCGATGCAAAGTGTGCGTAATACCGATGTGAAGGAAGTGCGCAGCTATCCCATGCAACCACCGGTGATCCCACACAAGATCGACGGCTATCAGCTTGATCTTAAAGTGAACAAGTGTATGGCTTGCCATGCTCGTAGCCGCATTGGGGATTCGCAAGCGCCTATGGTCAGCGTCACGCATTTTATGGACAGGGACAATAACTTCTTAGCCGAGTTATCGCCGCGCCGCTATTTCTGCACTCAGTGTCATGTGCCGCAGTTAGATGCCAAGTTACTGGTCGAAAACGACTTTGTGGATATGGAACATCTGATCAAAGCCAACACTGAGCAGAAAAAACACTAGGAGTTAGCATGTTAGATAAACTGAAAAAAATCTGGCAGGTACTCAATCGTCCGAGTGTGCATTACAGTTTAGGTTTTTTGACCTTAGGTGGTTTTGTGGCTGGGGTGATTTTCTGGGGCGGATTTAACACTGCCTTAGAAGTGACCAACCAAGAAGCTTTCTGTATTGGTTGCCATGAGATGGAAAATAACGTCTATCAAGAGCTACAGACGACGATTCATTTCACTAACCGCAGTGGCGTGCGGGCGACGTGTCCTGATTGCCACGTACCGCATAACTGGACCGATAAAATTGCCCGTAAGATGCAGGCATCTAAGGAAGTGTGGGGTAAGGTTTTTGGGACGATTAATACCCGTGAGAAGTTTGAAGATAAGCGCCGTGAACTGGCAGAACATGAGTGGGCAAGGTTAAAGGCCAATGATTCGCTTGAGTGTCGTAACTGCCATAACTTCACTTACATGGACTTTACTCGCCAATCACCCAGAGCGGCGCAGATGCACTCAACATCACTGGCAAGCGGCGAAAAGACCTGTATCGACTGCCACAAGGGGATTGCTCATCATCTCCCTGACATGGCCGGTGTGAAGGGGTTTTAATCTAGGGCGCAGTTTTTATCCGTGTGACTTAGCCTTGCTAAGTTGGACAACTCCAGCAAAAGGCCAAGCGTACTCCACGCTTGGCCTTTTTATTGGCACGTCACTATTTTTTAGGGATGCTTCAATAGGGTGTTATTCAGTCCGATTAGCGCGCTACAATCGGGCTGGGATAGTCTTGCTTGTATGAGAGGTAAAGAGATCATGATGGAAGATCAGCCGCAACTTGAAAAACTGTTAGAAGATATTTTATGTACCAGCCCGAGTCTGTTTGAAATAGTGCAGGGGGTGCGACAGGAGGTCAAAACTGCCACCACATCGTCGCGGGCCATTACTGAAGCCGTTAAGTACGGCGGTATACTCTTTAGCACCAAAGCCAGTTTTGGTGGTGTGTTTGCCTATAAACAGCATGTTTCATTGGAGTTTAGCTTAGGTGTGAATCTTAGCGATCCACATAAGGTACTTGAAGGCAGTGGCAAGTTTCGTCGCCATATTAAGTTGGTGTCAATCGATGATATTGCTGCCAAGCGAGTCGCGGAATATATTGCGCAGGCGTTGAGTCTGGCGGATTAATGGTTGTTTGCCGCATGATGTGACTAAAACGGACGAACAAAAAAGGAGCCGAATATTCAGCTCCTTTCGTTTTGCTAAGGCTTAATAGAGATGTCTTAGCTATGCAGTCCCAAGTTAAGGGAGATTAGAAGTTCGCAGTGCGCGGTGCTCGTGGGAAAGGGATAACATCACGAATGTTGTTCACGCCCGTCACGTAAGACACTAAACGCTCAAACCCTAGACCAAAACCTGCATGTGGCACTGTGCCATAACGGCGCATATCACGGTACCACCAGTAATCTTCCTGGTTCAGATCCATTTCGGCTAGACGCATATCTAGCACGTCTAAACGCTCTTCACGTTGAGAGCCACCGATGATCTCACCAATACCTGGGGCTAACACGTCCATCGCGGCAACGGTTTTACCGTCATCGTTTAAGCGCATGTAGAAGGCCTTGATATCTTTTGGATAGTTCTTCACTACCACAGGGGCTTTGAAGTGTTCTTCGGCTAAGTAACGCTCATGCTCAGAAGATAAATCGATACCCCAAGACACAGGGAACTCGAAGGTTCTGCCACAGTTTTGCAGAATTTCAACCGCATCCGTGTAATCCACTTGAGCAAAATCGCTTGAAACGAAAGATTGCAGACGGTCGATCACAGTCTTATCAACGTGTTGGGCGAAGAAGGTTAAATCGTCCATACGCTCAGTCAATACGGCATTGAACGCGTATTTCAACATAGCTTCGGCAAGGCCTGCGATGTCGTTTAAGTTGGCGAAGGCGACTTCAGGCTCAACCATCCAGAATTCCGCTAAGTGGCGACTAGTGTTTGAGTTTTCAGCACGGAAAGTCGGGCCAAAGGTATACACTTTTGAAAGTGCACAGGCGTAGGTTTCAGCGTTCAACTGGCCAGATACGGTCAGGAAAGCTTCTTTACCGAAGAAATCTTTATCGTAATCGACTTTACCCGCTTCAGTACGCGGCAGGTTTTCCATATCTAAGGTCGATACGCGGAACATCTCACCGGCGCCTTCGCAATCTGATGCGGTGATAAGTGGGGTCGATACCCAAATAAAGCCTTCTTCGTGGTAGAAGCGGTGAATCGCTTGGGATAAACAGTTACGTACGCGAGCAACGGCACCAATAATGTTAGTACGTGGGCGTAAGTGCGCTAATTCGCGTAAATGTTCAATTGAGTGACGCTTAGCTGCCATTGGGTAAGTGTCTGGATCATCAACCCAGCCAGCGACTTCAAGTTCAGTCACTTGCAGCTCAAATGCTTGGCCTGCACCAGGAGATTCCACCACGTCGCCTGTCATCACAACAGAACAACCCGCAGTCAGCTTTAACACTTCGTTGTCGTAATTATCTAAGCTATTGGGCACGACACCTTGGATAGGATTAAAGCAAGAGCCGTCGTAAACAGCTAAAAAAGAGATGCCGGCTTTAGAGTCACGACGGGTTCTGACCCAGCCACGCACTGTGACTTTAGAACCGACGGCGTGCTCACCTTTAAATACAGATGCGACAGATGCAATGCTCATTGTTGCTTAATTCTCCAACGAAACGTTTTATATGAAAATTTTGGAGGTTTATATTACCTTGCTGGTGGCTTTTCTCAAGCTGAAAAAGGTATCCTGAGGTTAATAATATCGATATTGAGCGATATAGTGAGTTAAACGGCGGGAGGCGGTATGAGCAAGACTAGAATATTTCAAATTATCCTTGCGACCTTATCCATTTTAGGCTGGGCAATAGCCGTCTATGCGCTATTAGTGTTTAGTGATGCAAGGCCAGACCGTGAAGTTGGGGCCTATTTGACTCGTGGCGCGACATTTAGAGTCCATTGGGATCCACATGAAACCCAATTATTGCAGTATTTGATTTGGGTTTGTGGCGGTATTAGTTTGGTCAGTTTAGCGTTTAACTATTATGTCGCCCACCACAGTCGTATGGGTTATTGGTTTAATATTCCCATGTTGCTGTTAACCTCTATTGTCGCCGGTTTGTATATCCATTTGGTGGTTTAAGCTAGTCATCATTGTTTGGCTAATTTAACAGTTTGGCTTTTTAACGGTTTAGCAATGGCAAGTGAAGTCAGAGGATATCGGCAGGAATGCTTAATTGGCGGCACAGATGGTCGATAATCGCGGCAGTCGCACCCCAGATAAACCGTTGTTGATAGGGAATAAAATGCACGCTGTAATAGCGCCCTTGGCGTAAAAAGCGTTTTTGGTGGCGATTATTCGGTTCAATAAAAAAGCTTAATGGCACGGTAAAGCAATCGGCTACCTCACCGGGATCGAGTTTTAAATCAAATGCCTGCTTGATAATGCCTATCACAGGAGTGATTTCAAACCCTGTGAAGGTATTATGGGCTGGAAACGTGCCCACCACCTCGACGTTATGCCTTGAGAGTCCAATTTCCTCTTCTGCTTCCCTTAACGCGGCCGCAATCGCATCAATATCATAGGGCTCAATTTTACCGCCTGGGAAACTGATCTGCCCCGGATGAGCGCGCAGATGCATAGGTCTTTGGGTCAAAATTAGATTCAGCTCACCGTTAATCTCCAGCAGTGGGATCAAAACCGCAGCTTTGCGTAATCCAAGGTGAGGGAATGCCGCCGGATCTTGCCGCGCTAACGGGTGCAGATTAAATCTGAGTCTAAATTCCGCTTGATCCATCGACGTTCTCGTGACTGTTTAGTATTAAAGCTTACGGCTTTTGTGATGCAGCGCCAAGCAAAGGTAAAATACGGCTGATCTTATCAAAGGTTTCTTGGTACTCGGCATCCACTTCTGAATCCGCCACTATGCCGCCGCCCGCCCAGCAATAGAGTTTGCCCTGTTCGGCCACAATAGTGCGAATGGTGATGCTGGTATCCATTTGACCGTCTTGGCTGATATAACCCATAGATCCACAATAAAGGCTGCGCCGTGAAGGTTCGAGCTCTTCGATAATTTCCATGGCACGAATTTTAGGTGCGCCGGTAATTGAGCCGCCGGGAAACGCCGCGCGCAGTAAATCACTCGCTGTGAATCGGCTATTAAGCTTGGCAGTCACCGTACTGACTAAGTGATGCACGGCAGGAAAACTTTCAATCTCAAAGAGATGCGGTACACGTACTGAGCCTGCTGCCGCCACTTTGCCGATATCATTACGCAGTAAATCGACAATCATGACATTTTCGGCGCGATCCTTTGGTGAGTTTGCCAGTGTATTGGCGGCTTTCACATCTAATGCGGGATCGGTATGACGCGGCAGTGTGCCTTTGATAGGTTTGGTTTGAATATCGTCACCGCGAAGCTGAATAAAGCGCTCGGGTGAAATCGATAAAATCGTGTTTTGCGGCAGACGCATAAAGGCCGAGAAGGGTGCTTTATTGGCATTGCGCAGTTGGCTATAGGCCGACCACTCATCGCCTTGATAATGGGCTTCGAATCTTTGGGTTAAATTTATTTGATAGCAATCACCGCTGTGTAAATAGGCTTGAACTGCTGCAAATTTTGCCGTGTATTGGGCTTTGTCTATCTGTGCTGTCCATGGGCTAGTAAGCACAAATGTGGCAGAATTTGGCTTTTTGGTGATTTTATCTTGAATTTTATTCAATTCAATATCGAGTGCTACTTCACCTAAATAATGCAGCAAATGCCAACATTGGTCTTGGTAATCAAAAACTAACGCCCAGTCGTAAAAACCGATGTTCATCTCTGGCAGTTGTATATCTTGCTTGGCCGTTATCGGCAGGGATTCAATTCTGCGGCCTAAATCGTAGCTAAAACTGCCCATTGCGCCACCACTAAAGGGCAAATCACAATCAAAAGATTTTGAATACCAATGGGTTAATAAAGTGTTGAGTAACTCGAAGGGATCACGGTTTGGGTCTATTGCCTCGGGTAAGCTCAAGCTCGTATCGATGAGCTTTATATCGCTACGTTCGCCCTGAGTCACTAACGTTGCGATAGGATTGGCGCAAATGATGTCGAATCTGGCGTCTTGATGCGGCGCGTTCGCCGAATCTAACAGAATAGCCCAAGTGTCATTTGCAAAGTGTTCGAAAAGTGCTGCGGTACTTAATGTCCAGTCAAGTTGGCGTGATGCAAGCTGTTTTGACGCCCTAATTGCCATCGATTAACCCTATTCAAAATGTGATGTAGCCCAAAAAGATGTGAAAGAGTATCATATTGGCCCAGAAAGAATTAAACAAAAACAAGTTAGGCCGCAAAGGCTGCTGGAGCGCTCCTACTATGTCATCTCACCATAAAATGTCTGAAACTTCTGTGATTAAACAAGCCGACTTTATTGAAAGTGTTGCGGATGCTTTGCAATACATTTCTTATTACCACCCGAAGGATTTTGTTGATGCCATGAGCCAAGCTTATGAGCGTGAACAAAGTGCGGCGGCGAAGGATGCAATTGCCCAGATCTTAATTAACTCGCGTATGTCGGCCGAAGGTAAGCGTCCTCTGTGTCAAGACACTGGGATTGTGACCACTTTCGTGAAAGTGGGTATGGGTGTCCAATGGGACAAAACCGATATGACGATTCAGGAAATGGTCGACGAAGGTGTTCGTCGTGCCTATACCAATCCTGATAACCCACTGCGCGCATCAATAGTGTCAGATCCTGCGGGCAGTCGTAAAAATACCAAAGATAACACGCCATCTGTGGTGCATATCGACATGGTGCCAGGCAACCATATCGAAGTGGCGATTGCAGCCAAAGGTGGCGGCAGTGAAAACAAAGCGAAGATGGTGATGTTAAATCCATCTGACGATATCGCCGCATGGGTAGAAAAAACGCTACCGACCATGGGCGCGGGCTGGTGTCCACCGGGTATGCTGGGTATAGGCATCGGCGGCACGGCGGAAAAAGCGGCCGTATTAGCCAAAGAAGCGCTGATGGAAAGCGTGGATATCCATGAGTTGATGGCCCGTGGCGCGCAAACGACCGAAGAAAAGCTGCGGTTAGACATTTTTGAGCGCGCGAATAGCTTAGGCATAGGTGCCCAAGGTCTTGGCGGGTTAACCACAGTGTTAGACGTTAAAATCAAATCGGCGCCTACCCACGCGGCGTCAAAGCCAGTGGTGATGATCCCGAACTGCGCGGCGACTCGCCACGTGCATTTCCATTTAGACGGTTCAGGTCCTGCGGAATTAACGCCGCCATCATTGGCCGATTGGCCAGAAATTACCCGTGAAGTGGGTGATGATGTGCGCCGCGTTAACTTAGATACTGTGACTCAAGCGGATATCGAGCAGTGGCAGAGCGGTGAAACCATTCTGCTGAGCGGTAAAATGCTCACAGGTCGTGATGCTGCCCATAAGCGCATTCAAAGCCTCATCGAAAGCGGTGAAGGTCTGCCAGAAGGCGTGGACTTTACCGGTAAGTTTATTTACTACGTTGGCCCAGTTGATCCAGTGGGTACTGAAGTTGTCGGTCCTGCGGGCCCAACCACAGCAACTCGTATGGATAAATTCACGGACCTAATGTTAGAGAAAACTGGCTTGATGGGCATGATAGGTAAAGCTGAGCGCGGCCCTGCGACAGTTGAATCGATCAAAAAACACAAAGCGGTATATCTAATGGCCGTTGGCGGCGCTGCGTATTTAGTGTCTAAAGCGATTAAACATTCTCGCGTCGTGGCCTTTGCTGATTTGGGCATGGAAGCGATTTACGAGTTTGATGTGCAAGATATGCCAGTGACTGTGGCTGTGGATTCACATGGCGTGAACGCCCATGAAACTGGCCCTGCAATTTGGAAAGTGAATATTGCCAACGCGAAAGCGTAAAGGTGAGGATGCAGCGGATTGAACTTGATGGCTTTTTAAGCAAAATAGCTTAAGTTTGAGTTCTGATATCTGTTCTTGAGGTAAAACGCTGCGCCACTGACATTTTGTCACAAAAAAATACGCTCAGGTTCGCCATTTGGCTTGCCTGAGCGTTTTTGTTTCGATAGTGTGGCAAGCTTATCTTCGAAAGATACGATCTCAGATCGTTTTTTAACATTCGTGCGGTTGCAACTCAGTAGAACTATTGCAATTTCAATAGAACCCTTGCAATGATTGGCGCAACTATCGAACCAGTTTAACCAAAGACGGACATAACAATGAAAATAGCTCCTCTCCTATTGGCGCTCGGCGCTGCGGGACTGGCGTTATCAGCCCAAGCGGCCGATCCAACGCCTTTTACTGTGCAACAACTCATTAAACTCAATAAGATGCACTCTGCGACTGTGTCCCATGATGGCACTAAATTAGTTTATGGTCTTAAAACGGTAAACGATAAGGGAGAGGCCAGCTCGGATCTGTATCTATTAGATTTGATAGACACGAAGGCGAAACCACTGCAATTGACCTCTGCCACGGGCACTGAGCACGATGTGAGCTTCGCCAATGACGACAAGTCGATTTATTTCCTTGCCAGTCGCAGTGGTTCAAGCCAGTTATTTCAACTGCCATTAACGGGCGGTGAAGCGGTACAAGTTTCTGATTTACCTTTGGATATTGATGGCTACAAATTATCAAACGACGGTAAACAAGTTGTACTCAGCATGCGTGTATTCCCCGAGTGTAAGGACTTAGCCTGCTCAAAGGATAAATTTACCGCCGAAGCTGAGCGTAAATCGACTGGCCGTGAATACAAGCAGTTAATGGTTCGCCATTGGGATACGTGGGAAGACCACGCCCGTAACCACTTATTTGTTGGCGCTGTAAACGGTGAAAAACTGACTAAAGTAGTGGATGTGACTCAAGGTTTAGATACTGAAACGCCGCCAAAACCTTTCTCGGGTATGGAAGAAGTAACTTTCACCCCAGACGGTAAGTTTGTGGTTTATAGCGCGAAAGCCCCTAGCAAAGATCAAGCTTGGACCACTAACTATGATTTGTGGCAAGTGCCAGTGACAGGCGGCACCGCAACCAACTTAACCAAAGACAATCTTGCATGGGATGCGCAGCCAACATTTTCGAGCGATGGTCGTTACATGGCCTATTTAGCAATGAAAAAACCGGGTTTTGAAGCAGATCGTTACGGCATTATGCTGCGCGATACTAGCACAGGCCAAACCAAAGAAGTTGCGCCATTATGGGATCGCAGCCCAAGCTCACTGATGTTTGCTCCTGACAATCGTACCTTGTATGTGACGGCACAAGACCTAGGTCAAGTCTCTATTTTCCAAGTGAATACCCAATTTGGCGATGTGCGTTCTGTCTACAGTGATGGCACGAACAGTTTAATTGCGGTCACTAACGAACAACTGATTTTCGATAGCAAAACCTTAGTTGAACCGGGCGATCTCTATAGCATTACGACTGAAGGTGAAGGGCTTAAACGTCTGACCGAAGTGAATAAAGACAAATTGGCCGAGATCAAGTTTGGTAAGTTTGAACAGTTCAGCTTTAAAGGTTGGAATAACGAAGACGTTTACGGTTACTGGATCAAACCGGCGAACTTCCAAGAAGGGAAAAAATACCCAATTGCCTATCTCGTTCACGGTGGGCCGCAAGGTTCATTTGGTAATGCCTTCAGTGGTCGTTGGAATGCCCAATTATGGGCGGGTGCGGGTTATGGCGTCGTTATGGTGGATTTCCACGGCTCTACTGGTTACGGCCAAGCCTTTACTGATTCAATCAGCCAAGATTGGGGTGGTAAGCCATTAGAAGATCTGCAAAAAGGCCTAGCAGCGGTGAGCCAGCAACAAAAATGGCTCGATCCGCAAAACACCTGTGCGCTCGGAGGTTCTTACGGCGGCTACATGATGAACTGGATCCAAGGTAACTGGAACGACGGTTTCAAGTGCTTAGTTAACCACGCGGGTCTGTTCGATATGCGTTCTATGTATTACGTGACCGAAGAAGTGTGGTTCGCAGAGCATGAGTTTGGCGGCACTTATTCAGATAACAAAGCGTTATATGAGAAGTTTAACCCAGTGAATTATGTTGAAAACTGGAAAACACCCATGCTGGTTATCCACGGTGAGAAGGACTTCCGCGTCCCTTATGGTCAAGGTTTAGCGGCATTCAGTTTTATGCAGCGCAAAGGGATCCCATCAGAGTTATTGATTTTCCCTGATGAAAACCATTGGATCTTAAAACCTGAAAACTTAGAGCAATGGTATGCTAATGTCTTCGGTTGGATGGACCGCTGGACTAAGCAATAACGACCCGTGCGTTTATGGGCTTTGCACCGACGAAAGCCCATAGAAGCAAGGCTCGCCCTGATAGGATTATCATCGGCAAGTCATTTAATGCTCAACTGACAATCAAAGTATTTTTAGTCTGTATTTAAACTAAGCGTTTTCTGACCAAGTGTATTTTGATTAAGTGCCTTTTGATTCAGTATCTTAAAAAGCCAGACTTTGTTCTGGCTTTTTATTGTGTCATGAAATGTTTTTAATCAAGGAGTTAAGATGAAAATTCGAGCCGCAACCTTAACTGACATCCCTGAAATAAGCGTATTACTCACTCAATTAACCCAAGAATTTATCGCCCCAACTTGCACTGCTGAGGGCGCTGCAATCTTAGTCAATGCCATGTCGATAGAGGCGATTGGTAGCTACTTTGCTATGGGTTATCAGTACCATGTCGCCATAACGGACTCAGGCCAACTCGCAGGCGTAGTGGGGATGAAGGCGAATAGTCACTTATACCATCTCTTTGTCGCCTCCCATGCGCAGGGGCAAGGCGTGGCGCGAATGTTGTGGGAACATGCCAAAGCTCAATGTTTAGCCCAAGGCAATTCGGGCATATTTACCGTGAACTCGGCGCTGAATGCGCAGGCTGTGTACTTAGGCTTTGGCTTTGTGCCCCTTGGACCCGAGCGAGAACGCGGCGGGATCCGCGATATTCCCATGCAGCTAGTGCTTTAGGTTGACTGTACTCATTTATCATCCGAACACGAGCACTATCATTCGACTGAATAGTAATTCAACGAAAAAGCTTGAGCGAAAAGAGCTTGAATTAAAGCACTAGAGTGCAAAGAACTTGAATAAAAAGAACTTTACCGAATAGAACTAAAAATAGAGGAATTATGGCAAATTTAACATTTTATCCCATCGGCACCGTAGGCGAAAAATGGGGCGAGGCTGAAAAAGCCGCATGGCTGGCGAGTACCCAAATCAAGCGTTCGTATCAGGACGATGTCGTGACGCCACTCAAGGCGATGGAAGCAGCACTCTTGGCACTTGGGCTTACCGTTGTGCAATATGGCGCCTTGTCGATAAATGCGGAGCGTTATCCCTTGCTTGCGGTTAAGTCAGCGTCCTTCGATCCTCAAAAACTGACAGTATTAGTCACGGGTGGCGTGCACGGTTACGAGACCAGCGGTGTTCATGGTGCCTTGGCATTTTTAGCGGATAAGGTGGCGCATTATGTTGATCGCGTCAATCTTGTGATCGCCGTGTGCGTGAGTCCTTGGGGTTACGAAACCATCAACCGTTGGAACCCTAAGGCTATCGATCCTAATCGCTCATTTTATGCCAATAGCCCAGCGGAAGAATCGGCGGCCTTGATGGCCTTAGTCGCATCCGTAGAGCAAGATTTTGATGTGCATGTGGACTTACATGAAACCACTGATTCAGATGAATTAGAATTTCGTCCAGCGCTTTGCGCCCGTGATGGAAAAGAGTACGTCAAAGGTACTATCCCAGATGGTTTTTATGCTGTGGGTGATACCGAAAACTCAATGGATGCCTTTCAGAAAGCTATTATTGATGGTGTGAGTAAAGTGACGCACATTGCTCCTGCCGATGAGAAAGGCGAGATCATTGGCTCGACTGTGGTGCAGCACGGGGTGATTAACTATCCGCTTAAGTCATTAGGGCTTTGCAGCAGTGTCACCGGCTGTATCTATAACACAACGACAGAAGTGTACCCAGATAGCCCAACGGCCACGCCTGCCGAATGTAATCTGGCGCAGGTTGCAGCCATCACCAGCGCCATTGATTATGTACTGGCACAGCGTTAGTCACAGTTTGTTGTGATGTTCAGCTTAGTGATCGTAAGTGAGTGATGCCCAGTTGAGTTAGCTGCTAGTGAAGTCATTTTGCGTGCGATCGATTAACGCATCGACTCCTTAATTAGGTCATTCACGGAACATCACGCAATAAAAAGCCCTCATTCGAGGGCTTCTTCATTTATGTCGCGCGGCTTTTATTAAGCACGAGCCTAGCATTGGCAGGCGATAACCTAGTTGTTGTCGCTATAGTCACGGCCATAATAGCTATCGAGGAACAGTTGTTTCAGCTCGTTAATCAATGGGTAACGTGGGTTGGCACCGGTACATTGATCATCGAACGCATCTTCGGCTAATTCATCTAACTTGGCGAGGAAGTCGGCTTCGTTGACACCGGCTTCTTGGATAGAAGCAGGAATGCCAATCGTCTTCTTGAGGTGTGTGATTTTCTCAAGCAATTTTTCGACTTTTTCTTCATCCGTCTTTCCGCCTAGTTTCAAGTGATCTGCGATGGCAGCATAACGGCACAGGGCTTTTGGCCTGTCGTATTGGCTAAAGGCCGCTTGCTTAGTGGGCAGATCCGTTGCGTTAAAGCGTATTACGTTGTTGATCAGCAGCGCATTGGCTAGGCCATGGGCGAGATGGAACTCGGCGCCCAGTTTGTGTGCCATTGAGTGGCAAATCCCAAGGAAAGCGTTAGCAAAGGCGATACCCGCAATAGTGGCGCCATTGTGGACCTTTTCACGGGCGACAGGTGATTGTGAACCCAAGTTGTAGGCATCGGGTAAATATTTGCACAGTAAGTCGAGGGCTTGTAGCGCTTGGCCATCGCTGTACTCATTCGCCATCACGCTGACATAGGCTTCTAATGCATGGGTCACCGCATCTATGCCACCAAAGGCGGTGAGGGATTTAGGCATGTCCATCACAAGATTTGGATCAACAATCGCCATATTGGGCGTGAGTTGATAGTCGGCAATCGGGTATTTTTTACCTGTTATTTCGTCTGTCACTACCGCAAAAGGTGTGACTTCTGAGCCTGTGCCTGAAGTCGTCGGAATTGCCACCATCATGGCTTTGGTGCCCATTTGGGGGAATTTGTAGATACGTTTACGAATGTCCATAAAGCGCAATGCGAGATCGGCAAAATCCACATCTGGATGCTCGTACATTACCCAAATAATCTTAGCCGCATCCATTGGTGAGCCGCCGCCGAGCGCAATTATCACATCGGGTTTAAAGCTTTGAGCGACCTTAGCGCCTTGACGGACTATGGCTAATGTGGGGTCGGCTTCAACATCGTAAAAAATTTCGGTTTCAAGGCCTTGGGCTTTTAAAATCCGCATGGTTTCATCGCAATAACCGTGGTTGAACAAAAATCTGTCTGTGATGATTAAGGCGCGTTTTTTATCGCTCAGTTCTTCGAGCGCGATGGGCAAACTACCGCGGCGGAAATAGATAGATGCAGGAAGCTTATGCCACAACATGTTTTCGGCCCTCTTAGCGACGGTTTTTTTATTGATTAGATGACTCGGGCCAACGTTTTCTGAAATCGAGTTGCCGCCCCAAGAACCACAGCCTAACGTCAGCGAAGGTGCCAGTTTGAAGTTGTACAGATCGCCAATACCGCCCTGTGAGGCTGGGGTGTTGATCAAAATACGTGCTGTTTTCATTCTAAAACCAAAGGCATGCACACGTTCTGTTTGGGTATCTTGGTCGGTATAAAGCCCTGAAGTGTGGCCAATGCCGCCGAGCGCGACTAAGGCTTCGGCTTTATCCATGGCATCGTTAAAGTCGGTGGCGCGGTACATGCCAAGTAATGGCGATAATTTTTCATGGGCGAAGGCTTCGCTGTCGCAAATGTCGGTGACTTCACCAATCAACACTTTTGTCCAGTGTGGCACTTCAAAGCCCGCCATTTTCGCGATACTGGCAGCACTTTGGCCAACGATATCAGCATTTAAACCGCCATTTTTCAAAATGACGTGTTGCATCGCAGCGGTTTCATCCTTCGATAGCATATAGCCACCGTGGGTTGCGAAACGCTCTTTAACCTGCTCATAAATACTGTCGACCACAATTACCGCTTGCTCTGACGCACAAACCACACCGTTATCGAAGGTTTTCGACATGAGAATCGAACTGACTGCGCGTTTGATGTCGGCGGTTTCATCGATAACAATAGGTGTGTTACCCGCACCTACGCCAATAGCCGGTTTACCGGAAGAGTAGGCGGCTTTCACCATGCCTGGGCCTCCCGTTGCGAGGATTAAATTCACCTTAGGGTGAGTCATTAATTGATTCGATAGTGCAACGCTGGGTTCATCAATCCAACCAATAATGTCTTTGGGCGCGCCCGCGGCTATGGCAGCATCAAGCACTAATTTTGCTGCAGTTGTGGTAGATATTTTGGCCCTAGGATGGGGCGAGAAGATAATTGCGTTACGGGTTTTAAGGCTGATTAAGGCCTTAAATATCGCGGTCGATGTGGGGTTAGTGGTCGGTACTATGCCACAAATGATACCTACGGGTTCAGCAATGGTAATAGTACCGAAGGTGACATCTTCAGATAAAATTCCGCAGGTTTTTTCATCTTTATATTTGTTATAAATGTATTCGGAGGCAAAGTGGTTTTTAATTACTTTGTCTTCAACCACACCCATGCGGGTTTCTGCGGCGGCCATTTTCGCCAGCGAGATACGCGCATCGGCAGCTGCAAGGGCGGCTGCACGGAAAATTTTATCGACTTGCGCTTGGCTGAATGTCGCATACTCGGCTTGTGCTTTCGCCACTCGCTCGACCATGAGATCCAGTTCTTGTGCATTGGTCACTGTCATGATTAATACTCCTAAAAAGATTTAGTGAATCAAGGCATTCACTAAATCCTCTTTATGGTAGAAAATTACACCTAAAGCCGCGTTGAAAGTGTGATATCAACGACAATATCGTGCTTTTATGTAATAAAACTACACTTAGGGTAACTTGTTTGTTTAAAATTGCGCTGAAAATGCATCGGCTTCGATAACTAAATATTATTCGAAGTTGTGATTTAACCTCAAAAATCTCATTTTTCAGTCAATAGCGCTTGAGATACTATACTTGCCCTCAAGCTTATTTTGATGAAGACGGCGTGACACGCACATAAGGATAGTCCCTTGGAGTTAACTCTTTACGTTAAATTTTTTCTTGGCCTCGTTGCCATCATTAATCCGGTTGGCTTGTTGCCTGTGTTTGTGAGCTTAACCAGCCATCAAACGGAGGCTGAGCGGAATCACACGGGTAAAGTAGCGAACTTTGCGGTTGTGGTGATTCTCTTAGTCACGATTGTGGCGGGGCAGCACATTCTGAATATGTTCAGCATTTCGTTATCTGCCTTTAGAATTGCTGGTGGCAGCCTGATTGCCATTATTGCGATGTCAATGTTGCAAGGTAAGTTAGGCGAAGTGAAGCGTAACCAAGAGGAAGACCGCGAATCCTCGGCGATGGAATCTGTGGCGGTTGTGCCTTTGGCTTTGCCACTGATGGCGGGACCTGGTGCTATCAGTTCGGTGATTGTCTTTGCTGCTGAGCATAATTCATTGTCGAACATTATTGCGATGTTCATTACTGTGATAGTGTTTGGTTTAGTGAGTTTTGGCCTGTTTAGAATGGCATCTATTATTTATAAGATCCTCGGCAAAACGGGTATTAACGTGATTACCCGTCTCATGGGACTCTTGATGTTATCTATTGGTATCGAAGTCATTGCGGCTGGTGTGAAGGGATTATTCCCACAGCTTTTCAGCTAGAGTCATCTTCAGTCACAGATTAAGTGTTCCTTTCTCTAGAAAAACGCATTGGAATTTTCAATGCGTTTTTTATTTCTATCTGATCCTTGTTTGACGTTTCTTAAGTTTGCTCTGCGATTAGCAAAATCTAAGCTATTGATGGAATATGGGGGAAATCCTCGTTTATCAGGATATTAGCTTGCGCAATTTCCATAAACCTTAGTCGTCCTACGGTTGATATTATGCTATACCTAGTGTTCGGTATTTGGATCTAAAACGAAGTTTAAAAGGATATTTCTATGAAATGGCAATGGATTGGTAATCTCAGTCTAAAACAAAAATTATTAATGGTTGTCTTGCCTCCACTGTTAGCCTGTTTTTTATGTGGCACGCTTTACCTCATTGAAAAATATGAATATAGAAAAGATTTAACCTTAGTAGTGCAATTAAGCGAGCTAGCCGTCACCAACAGTAATTTAGTGCATGAGTTACAAAAAGAGCGCGGCATGAGTGCTGGATTTATTGGCTCAGCAGGAAAAGCGTTTGCGGGTAAAATACCTGGTCAAAGACAATTAACGGATACGCAGCTCGGCCTCTATCAGCGTTTTATCACTGAGAATCATCTGCCGGAGATATTTGCCCCAAAACTTAGAGAGCTAAACGCTCAACTCGGGCGTTTAAATGCAATCCGCTCGCAGGTGGATAGTTTAAGTATCAGTGTCGCCGATGAAGTCGCCTATTACACTGAGTTAAATAAGTTATTACTGACAATAGTCGATGAAACCGCAAAAACGGGTGCTAATCAAGAAATCGCCATTAAAGCGACGGCTTTTAGTGCTTTTTTGCAATTAAAGGAAAGGGCGGGGATTGAAAGGGCGGTACTCAGCTCAACCTTTGGCCAAGCTGGATTTAAGCCTAAGATTTATGCCAAATTTATCACTTTGGTTTCGGAGCAAAATACCTATCAAGAGCGTTTTTTAGCGCTAGCAAATTCTGATTTATTATCCTCGTTTAACCGTTTACAGAGTTCAGCTGCAATGCATGACGTTGAGCTGTTACGTCAAATCGCATTCGAGCAAGATAATCAAAAAATCCTGCAACAAAGTCCTGAAGAGTGGTTCAGTAAATCGACCGCGCGGATTGAGCTATTACGTGAGTTTGAACAGCAAGTCTCGGCAGATTTACTTAATACCACCCATGAAAGATTAACATTAGCGAATGAGAAAATGTTCTTAGTGCTCGCGACCTTAATCTCAGTATTGGCGATAGTCTTGATATTGAGTCTATCTGTTATCCGTTATTTGCATGACAGTGTGCATCACTTATATTCGACCATCACGCAAGCCCGTAAACATTACGACTTAAGTGTGCGTCTGACTCACTCTAGCTCCGATGAATTCGGTGAACTCGCCATGGCCTTTAACGATATGATGAGTGATTTTGAAAAGGTGATCCTACATGTACGTTCCAGTGGCGCTAAATTGCAACAAGCTGTGGCGCAAATGGATCTCTGTACCCATGCCATGGAGCAAGATGTGATGGCGGGCCACAGTGAGGCAGAACAAGTGGCCTCCGCTATGACAGAAATGAGTGCAACAGTGGCCGAGATTGCCAGCAATGCAGTGCAGGCATCCGAAGCGTCTTCCGCCGCCAATATAGAGGCTAAAGAAGGCAACCTCGAAGTTGGCCGAACCAGCAAAGCGATCAAAGCGTTAGCCGACGATATTAGTGGAGCTTCTAAAGCCATTAACGATTTAGACCGTGAAATTCACGGCATAGTGGTTGTGCTTGAAGTGATCAGCAGTATTGCTGAGCAAACTAATTTACTCGCGCTTAATGCCGCCATTGAAGCTGCTCGCGCAGGGGAAATGGGTCGCGGTTTTGCTGTAGTTGCAGACGAAGTCCGAAGTTTAGCGCAGCGCTCACAAACCTCGACCTCTGACATTAAAAATATGACAGATAGATTGAAGGCGGGAGCGAGCATTGCAGTAAAAGCCATGGACAGAGGATTAGCTCAGGCTAATAGCAGTGTCCATGAAGCTGAACAGGCAGGTATCGAATTGAAACGTATTGTGGAGCAAGTAGACATTATTGACCGCATGAACGAGCAAATTGCTACAGCAACTCATGAGCAATCGGCGGTATCCGAAGACGTAAATCGTAATGCACTGAAGATCAGTGAGATTTACCTTAATACTCAAAGGATCTCCGATGAGCTTAGGGAGCTGACCAAAGCCCTGACGTTTGACGCGAATTCAATGTCAAAAGAAGTACACAAATTTACCGTCAATTAACGGTATAAAACGGTGAAAAGATTCAATAAATCACGGCGGTTTGTTTAGCAATTGTGCAACCGCCTGAAACTGAGTCTTTTTTACTTGACCCCCTTTAGGCTTTTGCGTACAGTACCGCTCCGTTAACGATGAAAGCCTCTCGGCAAGGCTATATGAAATCGTTAGTGATTCTTAAACGTGAAAGATTAACCACGCTAACATAAATCGAGATATGGTGAGGTGTCCGAGTGGCCGAAGGAGCACGCCTGGAAAGTGTGTATACGGTAACGTATCGAGGGTTCGACTCCCTCTCTCACCGCCAAATTCTAAGAAGCCGCAATTACTTATATATCAAGTAATTGCGGCTTTTTGCGTTTGCTGAGAAACGCTGGTGTACCAATGAGGTGTACCAACATGGCAACTTATCTTCATAAAAATCGTAATGGCAATTACTACTGTCGCATCCCTTTTCCTGCCAGCTTAAAAGCCGTTGGTTTTCCCTCTGAAGTAAGGTTCTCTCTCAGAACAAAGGATAGAAGCGAAGCTATGGTTTCTAACCTTGAAATAGCACTTAAAACAAAGTTGTTGATCGAGGAAATCAAAGTGGCAGAAATGTCTGAAGGTTTGAAAAACAAGGTCATTCAGAAAAGAACCGAAATTCGCGTACAAGAACGAATGCAGGTTGAAATCGATAAGAAAAACAAGCAGTACATAGAGCAGTTGAAGGCATCTATCCAGTTGAAAAATCAATTGCAGGTTGCTGAAGGCCGCAATCAGGAATTGATTAATCAGAATCAAGCGATAAAAGACAAAGCAAGAACAATACACTCTGTCGCAAAGGTAAAAGTTGAGAGTAACGAATTAGCACATCAAAAATTCACCGATTTTATTAGTGAAAAAATCGTGACAAACAATGCTCGGTCATCAAAAATAATTAGAACATTAGAGGCGTTACAAACCGAGTTTTTAGCGGATAAATTACGAGATCAGATTTCTAATAAATCGTTGAAGCAGCTTAAGTTAAGAACGGGTGCCTTGGTTGATTTTGCTGGTGGATCGACAAGAGTTGCAGATCTTACATACGGAGACGCACGTAACTTTCAGGAGCATATCACTAAGGGAAGAAGCGGAAAGACCGTTAGTGAGTATTTAAGCGCCTGTAGTCAGATGTTTAGCTATGCAAGCAAATTAGAATACGTTGAGAAGAATCACTTTAATGGCTTAAAGGTTCCGAATTCTACGGTGGGTAAACGTCAACGATGGACAAGCGAGCAACTATCTAATTTATTCAGTTGTGACATTTTCACAGAGCACAAATTTAGAAATATTGATGATTACTGGCTTCCTCTGGTCATGTTACATACTGGTGCTCGTCCGTCTGAGATCTGTCAGTTAGAAACAGGGGATTACAAGATATTATACAACACCCCGTGTTTGTCGATTACAGATGATTCTGTGTATGAAGACAGTGAAAAGCGTATTAAAAATAAAAATGCTAAGCGTATTGTTCCTATCCATCACAAACTCATTCAATTAGGCTTCTTGAAGTTTGTTGAAATCAAAGTGAAGGCCGGAGACAGGCAGTTATTTAGTTCATCCGCAATTGGTGAAGATAAAGACTGGTCTAAAGGGTTCACACAGAGATTTAGTCGAACCTTAACCAAGCTCGATCTAGAAGCTGGAAATCGGCCTACAGCGTATGGTTTTAGGCATACAGTAAGGGACGAATTTAAGCTCAAAGAATCAACTAAAGATATCGTTACTGAGTTGATCGGCCATGAAAAGGAAACCTTTGGGGAGAATCAATACACTCACAGTGAGTTTGATATTGCTCGTAAATTAGAAGTTCTGCATCAAGGGCTTAATTTTGATCATGAGTTGATTCAGGTCGCTCCAGATCCGTTATTGCGATAGGTTTTATTTGGTGTGTTTTTGGGGTGAATTTTCAAAAAACACCTCAAAAACATTGAAGCAGGTGGATTCTACTAAGTCGATTTTTTCTAGGACTTTGGTCTTTTCTGTTCCGTAACTATTTAAAATTCCGTAGTTAAGTAATGAGTTTGATAAGCATTTGTATATCAATAGGTTCACGGTATATCTTAGTCGAAACCGAGACAAACAAGTGCAGGAAAACCATGAAAGTTAAAGTCACATTTACCGCAAACCCCGTATTAGTTAAAGTTCGTTATATGGATGAATCAAACCAAGTTCAGTGGAATGTTTACGGTAATCATGTCGACAGAATCTTCTCTGTGGGAGAAGTTAAAATCCCTAAATTGTATTTTCATGCTGGAGTATGTGCATTAGAACTTTATGAAGGCTCTCAGGAAGCATTTGGTGAGGTTTTAACGCTTGATGAATACCAATGGTGCTATGCGTTGATGGTAGCCTGTGAACTCTTTCCTGAATACGTTCAAGAATATTCATTAAGCTAACCACTTTGAAACAAGATATACCGGCGTCTATCCGAGGTCAGGGAGACGCCTTTGAGTTATTAAGACGCTGAGTCTGCAATTATAGCGTTTCGAAGTGTCTCATAATGCTCTTTAGCTTGTTGTGTTGTTGCGCGGCTAGCGTAAATGTGTACGGGAGCTTTTAGTGCATAGAAAGTCTGTTTGATAGCCTCCTTCCACATGACACACTTATCATTCAATTTAATCTGACGATTTTTATTGGAAACCCACTCAACAACCGCTTTACGCAAAATACTTCTCAATTTCTCTTCAGAGCCTTGATCCCAACCAACAAATCCATGCAGATGATATCCTATATCCTCTTTCTCAGAGTATTCGATTGAAAACCATATTCTGAAATTTGTATAGGAATGGTGGTTGATGTTCTTTTGAATTCGCTTGGTAAGATCGTCTACAGACTTCTTGAGAGTGTCGGGAGTGATTGCTTGGTTTAACTCCTTACCGATGAGCAAAGTAACGGAATGAAACTGCTCGCACTGTGCTCTCATTGCTAAAGTCATTATGCACATTTTGTACAGTGTTGGTAGCTTATCCCACATAGGAAAGTCACCTGTTAAATACTCATTAGATCTATAAACTAGGAGCCTCCCAATACCTTTTTCACTAGCTGAAGTAAAAAAATCAAGATGCTCAATACGTTGAAGGAAGACATCTTTGTTTTTTGAGGTGATCTCAGGCGAGAAAATTTCCATGACTTCAGGATAAAATTTTCCTGCTAGAAATGCTTTTTTACTTGTTAATCTTGCGTCACTCGCTAAGCGTTTTGCATGAAATAATTGGTTATCGCAAAAAGGGGCATCTAACGCTTCCCACCCCCTGTTAATTATACCTTTATCTCTCTCATGCTTATTCTTTGCAGCTTGCTGAAGGTCATATTCTGCGCTAATGAGATATTTTAGAGCCTTTCGTTTGTCAGCAATTTTAATTGCTAGTTCGTAATTCACTGGTCGGAGATTTTTGACTATCTCAAAGATTTCACGAGGGTTTAACTCTCTCAACTCATCTATCTCTGCTAGGGCAGAGTTATCTTTTAATTCATTATTCACAGTGCTATACTTCTTGTCGTAAATTGTTGTTATTGAAAAAGAACCTCTTGCCGGAGGTTTTTTTATTTAAGCGCTCACAATACTTTTCTGCTCTGCCTTAATCTCATCTATTTCTTCTTGCAGCATCTCTCTAACGATCAGTTCTGGTAATTCATCATTTAGCTCAGGTTCTTCTCCTAACTTAAAGCTTGCCCGTAGGGTGTCATTTGAAAGCTTTAAGCTGGTGGCTATTGCAGACAGGGAACGAGCGATTAGCACGGCCTCTTTGGTGTCTTTTGGGGAATCAGGTAATTCATCCAAAAGCACATGTAATTTGCTGCGTAGTTTCGACGACAAAGCCAGATCATCCATAAGGAGAGCAGAGGCCTTCTCTCTTATGAAATCACTGGCTAGGGAGTCTTTCAGGGCATTTTGGTATTTGAG
>NZ_JAGTUL010000060.1:0-15855 GCF_018224605.1 Shewanella sp. M16
ATCAAAATGGTAGTGACTCTGATTTGCCCAATCGCGATGGACGAAGGTTTACGCTTCGCAATCCGTGAAGGTGGTCGTACAGTTGGTGCTGGTGTAGTAGCTAAAATCATCGCTTAATTGCGATAGAAATTAGTTTGAAAAGGAAGCTTCGGCTTCCTTTTTTGTTTAAGTGGATTATTTCATAGGTTTTGTGGTTTGCATGGGATTCGCATCCTTGCTTACAAAGTCGAATAAGAATACAATCTATGGCCGATTTTTGACCCTGAGCTTATGCTATTTTGCGTTTCTAAGGGTGTTCGGAAATGCAGAGTGATGTGGGATTATGCCCGTCAATTAATGTGCTCTAAGCTCAGGCCGTATTGAGTAACGGAAAAACCGATGACAACAAATACTGAAAACCAGAACAATTCTCTGGATATCGTGAAGTGGGGTTTAGTGATTGTATTGCTAGCCGCTGCTGTTATTGGCAATCAAATGTATAGCGAAGCCAGTGCCGTCATACGTGCGCTTAGTGTTATCGTTGCATTCGCTATTGCTGGTTTTATTGCGCTTCAGACTGTAAAAGGTAAAAAAGCGTTAGCTTTTGCCCGTGAAGCGCATATCGAAGTGCGCAAGGTTGTATGGCCGACGCGTCAAGAAGCGCTAAACACCACTTTTATTGTCCTTGCAGCAACAGGTATCTTAGCTCTTATCCTTTGGGGTATGGATGCTGTGTTAATGCGAATTGTCAATTTTATCACTGGCGTATAGGCACCTCGAATGACTGAAGCTAAAGAAGCTAAAAAAAGATGGTATGTAGTGCAGGCATTCTCAGGCTATGAAGGCCGAGTTTGTAAGTCACTGATTGAATATATTAAAATGCATGGCATGGAAGCATACTTCGGTGAAGTATTGGTTCCGACTGAAGAAGTCATCGAAATGCGTGCAGGTCAGCGTCGCAAGAGCGAACGAAAGTTTTTCCCTGGCTACGTGTTAGTCCAGATGGAAATGAACGATGACAGCTGGCATTTAGTCAAAAGCATCCCGCGTGTTTTAGGCTTTATTGGCGGAACGTCTGATCGTCCTGCCCCAATTTCAGATAAAGAAGCTGATGCAATTCTGCGTCGCTTACAAGAAACGACAGCGTCACCGACTCATAGAACCATATTTGAGCCTGGTGAAGTGGTACGTGTGTGTGATGGTCCATTTGCTGACTTTAACGGCACCGTTGAAGAAGTGGATTATGACAAGAGCCGCGTGAAAGTATCAGTGATGATCTTTGGTCGTTCTACGCCTGTTGAACTTGATTTTAGTCAAGTTGAAAAAGGCTGATTAAATAAACTACAAAATCCGTTTGGCAACGGGTGCGAATTTCTATATAATTCGCACCCGTTGTTTTCGGGGGAGCATGTCAGCATGTCGCTGATGCGCGTTTGAACCCAAACTGAGGAAATGTCAGATGGCAAAGAAGATTGATGCTTATATTAAGCTACAAGTAAAATCCGGTTCTGCGAACCCATCACCACCAGTTGGTCCAGCTTTGGGTCAAAAAGGTGTGAACATCATGGAATTCTGTAAAGCGTTTAACGCCCGTACAGAAAAAATGGAAAAAGGCATGCCTATTCCTGTCGTGATCACTGTTTACAGTGACCGTTCATTCACTTTTGAAACTAAGACTTCTCCAGCGTCTTACTTACTGAAGACTGCTGCAGGCCTGAAATCAGGTTCTCCACGTCCAAACACTCAGAAAGTGGGTACTATCGCTCGCGCTAAAGTTCAAGAAATTGCTGAACTGAAAGCTGCCGATATGACTGGTGCTGACATTGAGGCGATGACTCGCTCAATCGAAGGTACTGCGCGTTCAATGGGTTTGGTTGTAGAGGATTAATATAATGGCAAAGCTAACTAAACGCATGCGCGTAATTCGCGAAAAAGTTGACGGTACTAAAAGCTACGATATCAACGAAGCTGTTGCTCTGTTAAAAGAATTAGCAACTGCAAAATTCGTTGAAAGTGTAGACGTAGCAGTTAACCTGGGTATTGACCCACGTAAATCTGACCAAAACGTTCGTGGTGCAACAGTGTTGCCACACGGTACTGGTCGTGACGTTCGCGTTGCAGTATTTACACAAGGTGCAAATGCTGAAGCTGCTAAAGCTGCTGGCGCTGAGCTAGTTGGTATGGATGATCTGGCTGAGAAAATCAAAGCCGGTGAAATGAACTTTGACGTAGTTATCGCATCTCCAGATGCAATGCGCGTTGTTGGTATGTTAGGTCAAATCTTAGGCCCACGTGGTTTAATGCCTAACCCTAAAACAGGTACAGTAACGCCAAACGTTGCTGAAGCTGTTAAGAACGCCAAAGCGGGTCAAGTTCGTTACCGTAACGACAAGAACGGTATTATCCACACTACTATCGGTAAAGTGGATTTCACACCAGTTCAATTGAAAGAAAACTTGGAAGCGTTAGTGTCAGCACTGAAAAAGGCTAAGCCTGCAGTTGCTAAAGGCATTTTCGTGAAAAAGATCAGCATCTCTACCACTATGGGTGCAGGTGTTGCAGTTGATCAAGCTACGCTTGAAACAACTCTATAATTTTACAAAGCGGGTGCATTAGTCTATAATGCGCGCACTTTGTGGGTTGAAGCCTGTTTTATCTTCTGTTTAGGCGGAATTTAACTCAGGTTTCCGTCCAAGACCGCAGGTGTTTTTTGTAAAAATAACTTAATTTCCTGCGTAGACGGTGTCAGGCCCCAGCTAAAATTTTTTACTGGATAATCTGCACCGTAAGTCACTAAATACATAAGTATTTAGTATGGTAAATACTAGGGAATACCCTAGGTAGAATCCAGGAGTAAAGCCAATGGCATTAAGACTCGAAGACAAAAAAGCGATTGTTGCTGAAGTCAACGAAGCTGCCAAAGGTGCGCTATCTGCAGTTGCCGCTGATTCTCGCGGTGTGACTGTAGGTGCTATGACCGGTCTGCGTAAAAAAGCTCGCGAAGCTGGTGTATATGTACGTGTAGTACGTAACACGCTAGCTCGTCGTGCTGTTGAAGGTACTGCTTTTGAGTGCCTAGCAGAAACGTTCACTGGCCCAACTTTGATTGCTTTTTCTTTAGAGCACCCAGGTGCTGCAGCACGTCTGTTAAAAGACTTTGCTAAAGAACAAGCTAACTTCGAAGTTAAAGGCGCAGCCTTTGAAGGGAATTTCATCCCTGCAGCTGAAATTGATCGTTTGGCGAAACTGCCAACATACGAAGAAGCACTAGCTCAGTTAATGATGACTATGAAAGAAGCATCTGCTGGCAAGTTCGTTCGTACACTGGCCGCCCTGCGCGATCAAAAACAAGAAGCCGCTTAATTTCAAGCTGGCTGCTTAATAAAATTGAATTCAGAACAATAGGAAACATTTGTTATGTCTATCACTAAAGACCAAATCTTAGAAGCCTTTGCAGCTATGTCTGTAATGGAAGTTGTTGAACTGATCGAAGCTATGGAAGAGAAGTTCGGCGTTTCTGCTGCTGCTGCTGTTGTTTCTGGCGGTGCAGAAGCAGTTGTTGTTGAAGAACAAACAGAATTCAACGTAGTTCTGACTGCTCACGGCGACAACAAAGTTGCAGTTATTAAAGCCATCCGTGGTGCAACTGGTTTAGGCCTGAAAGAAGCTAAAGCTATGTCTGAAGCTGCTCCAGTAGCAGTTAAAGAAGGCGTTTCTAAAGAAGAAGCTGAAGCTCTGAAGAAAGAACTTACTGAAGCTGGTGCTTCTGTAGAAATTAAGTAAGCTATTATTTAGCTTGCTCACCCAAGCCACTTGGGTGGAGGCTGGCGGTTTTTTAACCGTCGGCCTTTTTTGCGCTATATGCGCTGGCGATTTTTTTTCACCGTTTGTCGCCAAATTTTGCAGTCCCTAGCAGAGATTACTGGTTAGGTTCTTGCCATCAACGGTGATGGGCAAACGTGCTGAATTTTAATAACTTAAGTTATTTATTCAGTCTTGGTCACATCTCGTAAGCAGAGGAAACCCATGGTTTACTCCTATTCTGAAAAGAAGCGTATTCGCAAAGACTTTGGTAAGCGTCCAAAAGTTTTGGATATCCCTTATTTATTGTCTATCCAGCTAGACTCTTTTAAGAAGTTCACCGATCAAGATCCTACCGGTGAGCGCGGTTTAGAAGCCGCCTTCCGTAGCGTTTTTCCCATCAAGAGCTTTTCTGGTAACTCAGAACTGCAATACGTCAGCTATAAGCTTGGCGAGCCTGTTTTTGATGTGAAAGAGTGTCAGATCCGTGGTGTTACGTATTCAGCTCCACTACGCGTTAAATTACGCATGGTGTTGTATGACCGTGAAGCAGCGGCGGGCACAGTAAAAGATATTAAAGAACAAGAAGTCTACATGGGTGATATCCCATTGATGACGGATAACGGTACTTTTGTTATCAACGGTACTGAGCGTGTAATCGTATCTCAATTACACCGTTCTCCAGGCGTGTTCTTTGATCATGACCGTGGTAAAACCCACTCATCAGGTAAGGTGCTGTATAACGCACGTATTATTCCTTACCGTGGTTCATGGCTTGACTTTGAATTCGATCCTAAAGATGCACTATTTGTGCGTATTGACCGTCGCCGCAAACTGCCTGCGACCATCATGTTACGTGCATTAGAATATTCTACTCAAGAGATCCTCGATCTGTTCTTCGAACGCGTTGAGTTCAAGATCAAGAAAGATACTCTGGTCATGTCTTTGGTGCCTGAACGTCTGCGTGGCGAAACTGCCAGCTATGACATCAAGGATGCTGAAGGTTCTGTACTGGTTGAAGCGGGACGTCGTATTACTGCGCGTCACATTCGTCAGTTAGAAAAGACCAATACCACTGAGCTTGAAGTGCCAGTTGAATATATCGTGGGCAAATATGCTGCTCAAGATTATATCGATCCGGACACAGGTGAAGTTTTAGTCTCTGCCAACAGTGAAATTAGCTTAGAAGATCTGGCTAAACTATCATTGGCCGGTATTAAAGATATCAGCACGTTGTATATCAACGAGTTAGATCATGGTGCTTATATTTCAGATACGCTGCGTATCGATTCAACCACTAACCGCTTAGAAGCGCTGGTTGAGATCTATCGTATGATGCGTCCTGGCGAGCCACCAACCAAAGATGCTGCCGAAGCACTATTCCAGAACTTGTTCTTCAGTGAAGAGCGTTATGACCTGTCTAAAGTAGGTCGTATGAAGTTCAACCGTCGTCTCAGCATTCCTGATGACGAAGGTAGCGGTGTATTGTCTAAAGAAGACATCGTCGCGGTAATGAAGAACATCATTCATATCCGTAACGGTTTCGACGAAGTCGATGACATCGATCACTTAGGTAACCGTCGTATTCGTAGCGTCGGTGAAATGGCTGAAAACCAATTCCGTGTTGGTTTAGTCCGTGTTGAGCGCGCCGTGCGTGAACGTCTGTCTTTAGGCGATCTGAACGAGCTGATGCCACAAGACTTGATCAACGCTAAGCCAATTTCTGCTGCAGTGAAAGAGTTCTTCGGTTCTTCTCAGCTGTCACAATTCATGGATCAAAACAACCCGCTGTCAGAAGTAACGCATAAGCGTCGTATTTCTGCTCTTGGCCCTGGTGGTTTGACTCGTGAACGTGCAGGCTTCGAAGTCCGCGACGTACATCCAACGCATTATGGTCGTTTATGTCCAATTGAGACCCCTGAAGGTCCAAACATTGGTCTAATCAACTCATTAGCAAGTTTTGCCCGTACTAACTCTTACGGCTTCCTAGAAACGCCATACCGCAAGGTTATCGACGGCGTGATTACTGACGAAGTGGAATACTTGTCAGCAATCGAAGAAGGTCGTTATGTGATTGCACAGGCGAACATTGAAGTTGACGCGAACGGTCGTATGGCAGAAGAGCAAATTGCTTGTCGTCATAAAGGTGAATCTACCTTTATGCGCGCTGCTGACATCCAGTATATGGACGTTTCGCCACAACAGATTATTTCTGTTGCTGCGTCGCTGATCCCGTTCTTAGAACACGACGATGCTAACCGTGCCTTGATGGGTGCGAACATGCAACGTCAAGCCGTACCCACACTGCGCTCTGAAAAGCCGCTAGTAGGTACTGGTATTGAACGTACTTTGGCTGTTGACTCTGGTGTTGTGGTTGTTGCTAAACGTGGTGGTTTTGTAGACTACGTTGATGCGAGCCGCATCGTTGTTAAAGTAAATGAAGATGAGTTGCGTCCAGGCGAAGCCGGTATCGACATTTATAACCTGACTAAATACACCCGTTCTAACCAAAACACTTGTATTAACCAACGCCCTTGTTGTGCTGTTGGTGAGCCAGTCGTTCGTGGTGACGTGTTAGCAGACGGTCCGTCTACTGACTTAGGTGACTTAGCCCTTGGCCAGAACATGCGTATCGCATTCATGCCTTGGAACGGTTACAACTTCGAAGACTCGATCTTAATTTCTGAGCGCGTAGCGCAAGAAGACCGTTTCACCACTATCCACATTCAGGAGCTCTCTTGTATTGCTCGTGATACTAAACTGGGTAGCGAAGAAATCACGGCTGATATTCCAAACGTAGGTGAATCTGCTCTGTCGAAACTCGATGAGTCAGGTATCGTTTACATTGGTGCAGAAGTGAAGGGCGGCGATATTCTGGTTGGTAAAGTGACGCCAAAAGGCGAAACACAGCTAACGCCAGAAGAGAAGTTACTCCGTGCTATCTTCGGTGAGAAAGCGTCTGACGTTAAAGACAGTTCACTGCGTGTTCCTAACTCTGTTAAGGGCACTATCATCGACGTTCAGGTATTTACCCGTGACGGCGTTGAAAAAGACAAGCGTGCAGTTGAAATCGAAGAGATGCACATTGCCCAAGCTCGTAAAGACTTAGGCGAAGAGTTCAAGATCCTTGAAGAAGGTGTATTGAGCCGTGCGCGTAACCTGTTAATCGGTGCTGGTTTCACTGAAGCGCAAATTGCTGCGTTGCCACGTAAAGATGTATTGGTTCAAGTCATTGACGATGAAGCAAAACAAACTGAACTTGAGCAATTAGCTGAACAGCATGAAGAGCTGAAAGCTGACTTCGATAAGAAGTTTGAAATCAAACGTCGCAAGATCACCCAAGGTGATGACTTGGCGCCAGGCGTACTCAAGATCGTTAAGGTTTACTTAGCGGTTAAGCGTACTATCCAACCTGGTGACAAGATGGCGGGTCGTCACGGTAACAAGGGTGTTATCTCTAAGATTTGCCCAATCGAAGACATGCCATATGACGAACAAGGTAACCCAGTAGACATCGTATTGAACCCGCTAGGTGTTCCATCACGTATGAACATTGGTCAGGTACTTGAAGTCCATATGGGCGCCGCTGCCAAAGGTATTGGTAACAAGATCACTGCGATGCTTGAAGAACAGCGTGAGCTGGCTGAAGTTCGTGGTTACATCAAGCAAGTTTATGAATTAGGTGACGAAGTGCAGCAGCGCGTCGATATCGATTCATTCACTGATGATGAAGTATTACGTCTTGCGACTAACCTGAAAGGCGGTATCCCGATTGCAACTCCTGCATTCGACGGTGCTAAAGAGAAAGAGATCAAGCAGATGCTTGAACTTGCAGGTTTGCCAACCTCTGGTCAGTTGAAGTTGTTTGATGGTCGTACCGGTAACGAATTTGAGCGTCAAGTAACGGTAGGTTACATGTACATGCTCAAACTGAACCACTTAGTTGATGACAAGATGCACGCCCGTTCTACCGGTTCGTACAGCTTAGTGACTCAACAACCACTGGGCGGTAAAGCTCAGTTCGGTGGTCAGCGTTTCGGTGAGATGGAAGTGTGGGCACTAGAAGCATACGGTGCCGCTTATACGCTTCAAGAAATGCTCACTGTTAAATCGGATGACGTTAACGGTCGTACTCAGATGTATAAGAACATCGTCGACGGTAACCATCAGATGCAACCTGGCATGCCAGAGTCCTTCAACGTGTTACTGAAGGAGATCCGTTCACTCGGTATTAATATCGAGTTGGATCAGGCATAAGCGCAGGCCTTTAGCCGCGTTTGGCAAACAGAATGGTGCTCCGTGCAAGCGGAGCACCCGGTTTAACTCCTTCAGGAGAGAAACGTGAAAGACTTATTAAAGTTTCTGAAACAGCAAAGCAAGACTGAAGAATTTAACGGCATCAAAATTGGTCTGGCATCGCCTGATCTGATCCGTTCTTGGTCTTTTGGTGAAGTTAAGAAGCCAGAAACCATCAACTACCGTACCTTCAAGCCTGAGCGTGAAGGTCTGTTCTGTGCGCGTATCTTTGGCCCAGTCAAAGATTACGAATGTTTGTGCGGTAAGTACAAACGTTTGAAGCACCGTGGTGTTATTTGTGAAAAGTGTGGCGTTGAAGTAACCCAAACTAAAGTACGTCGTGAGCGTATGGGTCACATCGAACTGGCTAGCCCAGTTGCGCACATTTGGTTCTTAAAATCACTGCCGTCACGTATTGGCTTAATGCTGGATATGACGCTGCGTGATATCGAACGCGTACTGTATTTTGAATCATTTGTCGTGATCGAGCCTGGCATGACCAGCCTTGAACGTGGCCAAATGCTGACAGAAGAAACTTATCTGGATGCATTAGAAGAATACGGTGATGAGTTCGAAGCTAAAATGGGTGCCGAAGCAGTACTTGAGCTGTTACGTGCTATCGATTTAGCGAAAGAAATCGAACAAATGCGTGAAGAATTGCCTTCAATCAATTCTGAGACTCGTCGCAAGAAAGTGACTAAACGTCTTAAGTTGATGGAAGCATTCTACACGTCAGGCAACAAGCCTGAGTGGATGATCTTAAAAGTACTGCCTGTGTTACCACCTGACTTACGTCCGTTGGTACCGCTCGATGGCGGCCGCTTCGCGACTTCAGATCTTAACGACCTGTATCGCCGCGTGATCAACCGTAACAACCGTTTGAAGCGTCTGTTAGATTTAGCTGCGCCAGACATTATCGTACGCAACGAAAAGCGTATGTTACAAGAGTCTGTTGATGCGCTATTAGATAACGGTCGTCGTGGTCGTGCTATTACCGGTTCTAACAAACGTCCTCTGAAATCTTTGGCCGATATGATCAAAGGTAAGCAAGGTCGTTTCCGTCAGAACTTATTGGGTAAGCGCGTCGACTATTCTGGTCGTTCGGTAATTACTGTAGGTCCTACTCTACGTCTGCACCAATGTGGTCTTCCTAAGAAGATGGCACTGGAACTGTTCAAGCCATTCATCTATGGCAAGCTAGAAGGTCGTGGCTTAGCTACTACCATCAAAGCGGCTAAGAAGATGGTTGAGCGTGAAGTGGCGGAAGTTTGGGACGTTCTGGATGAAGTGATCCGCGAACATCCAGTGATGCTCAACCGTGCACCAACACTGCATAGACTGGGTATTCAAGCGTTCGAACCAGTATTGATTGAAGGTAAAGCGATCCAGTTACACCCACTCGTTTGTGCGGCATACAACGCCGACTTCGACGGTGATCAAATGGCGGTACACGTACCGTTAACACTGGAAGCGCAGCTTGAAGCCCGTGCCCTGATGATGTCTACCAACAACATCCTGTCACCAGCCAACGGCGAGCCTGTTATCACTCCGTCTCAAGACGTGGTATTGGGTCTTTACTACACTAGCCGTGAGCGTATTAACGGTCGTGGTGAAGGTATGGCATTTATGTCTGTTGCTGAAGTTGAAAAAGCTTACGCAACTGGCGCTGCTGAACTGCATGCCCGCGTTAAAGTTCGTATCACTGAAACCATTATTGGTGACGATGGTGAGCGCACTGAACAACGCCGTATCGTTGATACGACTGTGGGTCGTGCTTTGCTGTCACTTATTCTGCCAGCAGGTTTGTCATTTGATCTGGTTAACCAGAACATGGGCAAAAAGCAGATCTCTAAACTGTTGAACACCTGTTATCGTCAACTGGGTCTGAAAGATACTGTTATCTTCGCTGACCAATTGATGTATACCGGTTTCCGTTTTGCAACCATCTCTGGTGCCTCTGTAGGTATCGATGACATGGTTATTCCAGACGAGAAATACACCTTAGTTGCTGATGCAGAAGCGGAAGTTCTTGAAATTCAAGAGCAGTTCCAATCTGGTCTAGTCACAGCCGGTGAGCGTTACAACAAAGTTATCGATATCTGGGCAAGTGCCAACGAAAAAGTTTCTAAAGCTATGATGGAAAACCTGTCAACTGAGACAGTGATTAACCGTGATGGCGTTGAAGAGAAACAAGCCTCGTTTAACAGCATCTATATGATGGCTGACTCAGGCGCTCGTGGTAGTGCCGCACAGATCCGTCAGTTGGCGGGTATGCGTGGTCTGATGGCTAAGCCAGATGGCTCAATCATCGAAACGCCAATTACCGCTAACTTCCGTGAAGGTCTAAACGTACTCCAGTACTTTATTTCTACTCACGGTGCGCGTAAAGGTCTAGCCGATACGGCATTGAAGACAGCGAACTCGGGTTACCTGACTCGTCGTCTTGTAGATGTTGCACAAGATTTAGTGGTTATCGAAGACGATTGTGGTACTCACGAAGGTCTAACCATGAAACCGCTGATTGAAGGTGGTGATGTGGTTGAGCCGTTACGTGAACGCGTACTGGGTCGTGTGGTTGCGATTGATGTGTTCTATCCAGGCACTGAAGACGTATTAGCACCACGTAACACGCTACTCGACGAAGCATGGTGTGACAAGTTAGAAGAGCATTCAATCGACGAAGTGATTGTACGTTCTGTTATTTCTTGTGATACCGATTTCGGTGTGTGTGCAGCTTGTTACGGTCGTGACTTGGCTCGTGGTCATATTATTAACCACGGTGAAGCCATCGGTGTTGTGGCAGCACAATCTATCGGTGAACCAGGTACACAGTTAACGATGCGTACGTTCCACATCGGTGGTGCGGCATCTAGAGCGTCTGCAGAAAACAATGTCCAAGTGAAAAACTCGGGCTCATTGAAACTGCATAATGCTAAGCATGTTACTAACAGTGACGGCAAACTGGTTATCGTTTCTCGTTCTTCTGAACTGGCTGTTATTGACGAGCTGGGTCGTGAGAAAGAGCGTTATAAAGTGCCATACGGTACTGTGCTCGAGAAACTAGAAGAAGCGGCTGTTGAAGCGGGCGATGTTATCGCTAACTGGGATCCACATACTCACCCAATCATTTCTGAAGTGGCGGGTAGTATCAAGTTTGTAGACATGATTGACGGTGTCACTATGACACGTCAAACAGACGAACTAACGGGTCTGTCATCAATCGTGATCCTTGACGTTGGTCAGCGTGGTACTGCGGGTAAAGAAATGCGCCCAATGATCCGTCTGCTTGGCGCTAATGGTGCTGACTTGATGATCCCAGGTACTGAAGTACCAGCACAATACTTCTTACCAGGTAGTGCGATCGTTAACTTAGAAGATAACGCGCAAATCAATGTGGGTGACGCATTAGCTCGTATTCCTCAGGAATCGTCTAAAACACGCGACATCACCGGTGGTCTGCCACGCGTTGCTGACTTGTTCGAAGCGCGTAAGCCAAAAGAGCCTGCTATTCTGGCGGAAATCTCTGGTACCATCTCGTTTGGTAAAGAGACCAAAGGTAAGCGTCGTTTGGTGATTACACCTGCTGATGGCGGCGATCATTATGAAGAGATGATCCCTAAGTGGCGTAACTTAAACGTGTTCGAAGGTGAAAAAGTCGAACGCGGTGAAGTTATCGCTGACGGTCCAGAAGCTGCGCACGACATTCTGCGTCTTCGTGGTATCCACAACGTAGCTAACTACATTGTGAACGAAGTACAGGACGTTTACCGTCTGCAAGGCGTGAAGATCAACGATAAGCATATCGAAGTGATCATCCGTCAGATGCTGCGTAAGTGTCTTATCACTTCTGCCGGTGACACTGACTTCCTCGAAGGGGAACAAGCTGAAGTGTCGCGCGTGAAGATCGCTAACCGCGAACTGATCGCCCAAGGTAAAGTGCCTGCGACCTTTGAACGTGAACTACTGGGTATTACTAAAGCATCTCTGGCAACAGAATCCTTTATCTCAGCAGCATCGTTCCAAGAAACCACGCGCGTACTGACCGAAGCCGCCGTAGGTGGTAAGAGCGATCAATTACGTGGTCTGAAAGAAAACGTTATCGTTGGCCGACTGATCCCAGCCGGTACTGGTTACGCTTATCACAAGACTCGTAATGAAGCGCGTGCGAAGAAAAACGAACCTGTAGTAGTGAACAAGATCACTGCAAGTGAAGCCGAACAGAACTTGGCCGATCTCTTAAACTTGGCTGGTAGCCAAGATTAAGTAATAAGTTTGTTATAAAAAGGCGCCTATGGCGCCTTTTTTCTTGTAATATGCCGCAAAAGTTGGCTATTTCTTGACAGTCAGGCATTACCTTTCTAAAATTCCGCGTCCCACCATTGTGGGATATAGATTTTTCACACCTTATCGTTGAGTTTGATTCAACTGACTCGGAGCTATACATGGCAACTGTAAACCAGTTGGTACGTAAGCCACGCGCGCCAAAAGTCGACAAGACTAACGTGCCTGCGTTGAATGCGTGCCCGCAAAAACGTGGTGTTTGTACACGTGTGTACACTACTACCCCTAAAAAACCTAACTCTGCACTACGTAAAGTAGCTCGTGTGCGTCTAACTAACGGTTTCGAAGTTACTTCGTATATCGGCGGTGAAGGCCACAACCTGCAGGAACATAGCGTGATCTTAATCCGTGGTGGTCGTGTTAAAGACTTACCAGGTGTGCGTTATCACACTATTCGTGGCGCATTAGACTGTGCAGGCGTGACTTCACGTCGCCAAAGCCGTTCTAAATACGGTGCTAAGCGTCCTAAGTCTTAACTTATCCGTTAAGTAAGGCCAAGCTAGTTTTATTTTGAGAATTCCAGTTTTGGAAATCCCTGAAGCATACGGAGAATTGTTATGCCAAGACGTCGCGTTGTAGGACAACGTAAAATCCTACCAGATCCAAAGTTTCACAGTGAGTTGCTGGCTAAGTTCATCAACGTCATTATGCAAGACGGCAAAAAGTCGACTGCAGAAAAAATTATTTACAAGGCACTAGATGTTGTCGCTGAAAAGAAAAGCGAAAACCATTTAGTTATCCTTGAAGCAGCCCTGGACAACGTTCGCCCATCAGTCGAAGTTAAATCTCGTCGCGTTGGTGGTTCTACGTACCAGGTACCATGTGAAGTTCGTCCTGTGCGTCGTAACGCACTGGCGATGCGCTGGTTAGTTGAAGCTGCTCGTAAGCGTGGTGAAAAATCTATGGCTTTACGTCTGGCAGGTGAAATGCTGGATGCGTCTGAAAACAAAGGTACTGCTGTTAAGAAGCGTGAAGACGTGCATCGCATGGCTGAAGCTAACAAAGCCTTTGCTCATTACCGTTGGTAATATGATGGTGTGGGCTTAGGCCCACACCATAGTTGTTGATATTGCCAAGACTTAGGTCTTGGTGGAGAGGGTATAATCGTGGCTCGTACAACCCCAATTGAGCGTTATCGTAATATCGGTATTTGTGCTCATGTTGACGCAGGTAAAACCACCACAACAGAACGTGTTCTGTTCTATACCGGTTTGTCTCATAAAATCGGTGAGGTGCATGACGGCGCCGCTACCACAGACTGGATGGTTCAAGAGCAAGAGCGTGGTATCACTATCACCTCGGCTGCGGTAACCACATTCTGGCGTGGTATGGATGCTCAATTCACTGAACACCGCATCAATATCATCGATACCCCTGGTCACGTTGACTTTACTATTGAAGTTGAACGGTCTCTGCGCGTACTCGACGGCGCTGTTGTCGTTTTCTGTGGTTCATCAGGTGTTGAACCCCAGTCAGAAACAGTGTGGCGTCAAGCTGATAAATACCGCGTTCCACGTTTGGTATTTATCAACAAGATGGACCGTGCAGGTGCAGACTTTGAACGTGTAGTGAAGCAAATTAGAACTCGTCTTGGAGCCACTTGTGTGCCTATTCAATTGAATATCGGTGCAGAAGAAAACTTCAAAGGCGTGATCGACTTAATCAAGATGAAAGCAATTAACTGGAATGAATCAGACCAGGGTATGACTTTCACTTATGAGGAGATCCCTGCAGAGTTAGCAGCTAAAGCGGCTGAAATGCATGAGTATCTGGTTGAAGTGGCAGCCGAATCTTCGGATGAACTGATGGATAAGTACCTTGAAGAAGGCACGCTATCAGAAGACGAAATTAAAAAGGCGCTACGTCAGCGTACTATAAATAATGAAATCGTTTTAGCGACTTGTGGTTCTGCATTTAAGAACAAAGGCGTTCAAGCGGTACTTGATGCGGTTATTGAATTCTTGCCAGCGCCAATTGATGTGCCTCCAATTAAGGGCATCGACGAGAACGACCAAGAAGTAGAGCGCCCATCAGATGACAATGCGCCTTTTGCTGCATTGGCATTTAAGATTGCTACAGATCCATTCGTAGGAACTTTGACCTTTATTCGCGTGTACTCAGGCGTACTCGAATCAGGTTCGGGTGTTTACAACTCTGTCAAACAGAAGCGTGAACGCGTAGGTCGTATGGTGCAAATGCACGCAAACGATCGCACTGAACTGAAAGAAGTCCGTGCTGGTGATATCGCAGCGGCGATTGGTCTAAAAGAAGTGACTACGGGTGATACGCTTTGTGATAACGATCATAGAGTGATCTTGGAACGTATGGAGTTCCCAGAGCCAGTAATTACCATTGCCGTTGAGCCTAAGTCAAAAGCCGACCAGGACAAAATGGGTATCGCGTTGCAAAAGCTTGCAGCGGAAGATCCATCATTCCGAGTTGAAACTGACGAAGAATCATCACAAACTCTGATTTCGGGTATGGGTGAGTTACACTTAGACATCATCGTCGACCGTATGCGTCGCGAATTCGGTGTTGAATGTAACGTAGGTAAGCCACAAGTGGCCTATCGCGAAACTATCCGAGCTTCAGTAGAAGCTGAAGGTAAATTTGTACGCCAATCAGGTGGTCGTGGACAATTCGGTCACGTTTGGTTAAAACTAGAGCCTAATGAAGAAGGCGCTGGTTACGAATTTGTCAATGCTGTTGTGGGAGGTGTGATTCCTCGTGAATTCATTCCTGCGGTTGATAAAGGTATCCAAGAACAGATGAAGAATGGCGTTCTCGCTGGCTTCCCTGTGTTGGACGTGAAGGTCACTCTGTTCGATGGTTCATATCATGATGTGGATTCGAACGAGATGGCGTTCAAAATTGCAGGTTCTATGGGCTTCAAAAAGGGTGCGCTTGAAGCGAATCCGGCGTTGCTCGAACCTTGCATGAAAGTAGAAGTAACTACCCCTGAAAATTATATGGGTGACGTCGTTGGTGATTTGAACCGTCGTCGTGGCTTAATTGAAGGGATGGATGATGGCTTCGGTGGCATCAAAATAGTCCATGCTGTAGTGCCTCTTTCTGAAATGTTTGGTTATGCAACTGATTTGCGCTCTGCTACACAGGGTCGCGCTTCATACTCTATGGAGTTCTTGAAGTACTCTGATGCACCGCAAAACATTGCAAAAGCGATTATTGAATCTCGTAGCTAATATCCAGTTACGACATAAATGTTATTATGGTCCAGCACTGACTGGACTATTCTGAAAAGAAAGGAATATATCGTGGCAAAAGCTAAATTTGAACGTATTAAGCCTCACGTAAACGTGGGCACCATTGGTCACGTTGACCATGGTAAAACCACACTGACTGCAGCTATCTCTCACGTACTGGCTAAGACCTACGGTGGCGAAGCTAAAGACTTCTCTCAAATCGATAACGCTCCAG
>NZ_JAGTUL010000061.1:0-14799 GCF_018224605.1 Shewanella sp. M16
ATGATTTATCTAAGAGAGGGCGTTATCCATCCTACTTGCTTAAATGAAGCACTCGATGATTAGCCGCTTCTCTGCAGTCACTAAATATTTTATTACTTTTTATTACTTTTTGTTACTCCTCATAAGGATTCATAAATGGCCATTTCAACTTGTCTTGATATGTTGCGATAATATCACCAATAAGAGTAAATTTTTGAAAAATCAGCATAAAGAAAACTTCCTCTACCTATAGGATTGCTGCCACTAAACTGTAAAAATGAAGTAATCCGTGAATAGGTAAACTTGTGCAGAATATTGCGACTTTCCAAGTTCGATACCGCCAACCTAATTAATCAATCCTAACTTCGTGGATACAACCAATGCCAATTCAATCTGTTCGAGTTACTTCTTCTCATTCTTCACAGCGAGCAACAAAAGGCTCGAGAGAGACATCTCCAGCAAGTGATGAGAAATTGGAGATAATTAACGTAACATCTATAAAAAGAAAAGAAATTCCATTTCGTTCTCCGAGTAAAAATCCTGCTAGCTACCATGTCAAACTGAATCAACCACTTGAAATATTTAGGAAGCAGGCGTCTGTAGACCTTGAGTTGAGTCGTCACGTGCAGGAATCCATGCAGAGCTTTTTTAATAAAGAGCTCAAAGAACTTGCATCTGGTGATTTAAATAGTAGCGATAAGACGGTATTGGGGCAGGGATCTAAACGGCAAATAAAGCATGATGACAATGAAGCTGAGGTGCCATTTTCACTATGGCGCAGCCATGCTGAAGGCAACTTACCTATACAACTTGTACTCGAAGCTTTAAATGATAGAAGAGCACAGGCCAAGGAATTTATAGAGAAAGGTTTTAACGAGCTGATTATTGAGATTAAAAAAGACACACTGCCGTTGTTACAGGAGAGGATTGAAGAGGTAAGAAAAGAGCGAGAAAAGCAAGACAAGCGATACCCTTATCTGGGGCCTGATGAAAATACACTGAGGAAGATTGAGAAGTTTATTCATAAGGTTAACAGCTCTGACAGCCTTGAAGCTAAGCCTAAGGATAGGGGCTTAGCTTATCAAATGGCACGCCATATCGAAACCAGTGTTAAAGCCGTAGATGAGGCGTTAAAACTAGGCCAGATGAATGGACGCGTAGGCAGTCTATCACAATGGTCCTCGCGCAGTACCGATGAAAATGACAACAACGGGACAATGAAGCAACCCAGTACCACTGAGGGACAAATACAAATCACCGATTACCTGACATTGCGTAGAATGGAGCTGATTAATGAGCTTACCAAGAGTAATAATCGATTGTGTAGCTTATGGGAAAAGATGGATAAGTATGATAAGCAGGTACTAAATTCTAACCACTTCTCAATGCCTAAAGAGATTATTGCTGACATCCAAAACCATGTTAGAACCAACGCAAAGTCATGGAGAAATCAATTTGTTAACGTTACTAATAAGTCTACTTCTTTTGCAGACACACTAACCACTTTTAAACACTCCTTAAGTCAAGTCAGTCAAACGGTGGGCAACAAAGTTCAGAAATTGCCATCGGAGTTATTCAATACCTTAAAGGAGCTGCCACAGCAGGCATTGATTGCTTCTTATGTCGTGGACCACTTTAGAGACGTAACCTACAAAAAGATACTTGCCCTTAGTCCTGGTACGATTAGCGCTCCCTCAAAATACTCAAACGATGAGCAGACGGTTAAGTCCATTGTTCGCAGCATATACTGGTTAATGCAGCAGCCAGCATTTCGCATGCAGTATGACTATAACCCATTACAAGCGGCGGCCACTAATCTGAAAAAAGATAAGCCGTTGGAGGCAGAGTTTGCTAAAGAGGTTATGCAAGATACAGAACTCGAGTTTGTTGATGACATGGTACCGGGAAATGCGAATAGGCAAACTCAAGCAAAAGACGACCGCGATCAGGATGACGAAGCCAGAAAGAGCGCATTTAGTGAAAGTTGTGACAAAGCTATTAAAGTATCAGATGACATCCTTAAACAAGTTGAGATTCTACCTCATTTGATACGTAAGCTAATAAAATCACAGTCTAATGCTCTTTCTAGCTGGGGAAAGGAGCAATTAGATCAAGAGTTAAAAAGAATTAATGTGCCTGAGTCTTATAAGAGCCTTACCGATTTGGTAGGTAACCTTAAACAAGTAGTGAATGAAAAATCAAAATTCACAGAGGAAGAGTTAGGCGAGATTATTCAACTTACCCGCATTACTAGCTTCTCAGCAAAAAATGAATTGGATAACCTAGATCTTAAAGTATCTTATTTGACGGGTAAGCGCCTAGATCCTTTCTCCAAACGTGCCAAAGTAGCGAAAGATTGGGGAATAATAGCACAAGAAATAATGCCGGAGGCTGATATTCCCGAGATTGAGTCTTTGCGTCAAATGCTTAAAGATAATGGCTTGTTGGAAGTGGTGATCTCTGAAGATGATCCTCATGGAATTTTGTTTACTACGCGGATGTGTCAGGAGTGGGAGTACGCACGGAAGGAAAGAACTATTCTGCCGAAGACTCCAGAGCAGCATCTCGCGGGAGAAAAAAGCTTGGTCGAATTTGTGACTAAATGGGGGCAAAAGCAGGTTGGCCGGGGCGCCGTTTATGCAGTGATCGAAGGTGGTATTGACTTTGCGACGGGGGTAACTGTGACTTTAGTGAAAGCAGCTGTAACCGTCGGAGTTAAGGCTACCATTGCTTCGTTCACAATTCCGTATAAGGTACGTCAGATTATAGATGGCGTGATGCCAGGAGAAGATTACCCCTATAAAGTTGTGCAAGATGTCGTAAACAATAGGCTTAAGCAGCTTGGCTTTAAGGTAGCAATGTCGTTTGTCCCCCGTCCAATCAAAACTGGTGTAGGCGGGGCGATAGTAATGGGAGCATATGCCCATAATACAATCGTCGATCCAAAAGACAAAATCAAAATGGACTCTTGGTTAAAGACTCTAGCGATAGAAGCGGGGGTAACGGGAGCCATCATTCCAGTGTCCAAGGTTGCAAGTGCAGCAGTGACGGAGTTGAAGAAAGTAAAGGCTGGGACCGATCTAAAAGATTACCTTAATAAAACTCAAATACCAGAGTACAAGGAAAAACTCGTTCAGGCTTACGACGAATACTCAGATGGGCTCAGAAAGCAATTTGTGGCTATGAAAATACAGTTCAGGGCAGACATGAAAGGAAAACTGCCTGAAGAAGTTGTCAATGAGATAATTGCAACTCAAGAGATGGCTTTCATAGAAGACTTGATCGAAATGCAGGCTAAGTTTAGGCAAAAAATGTCAGCAAGTTTTGAGGAAACGATGCAAAACTGGCAAAATCAGGGGCTTGTTAAAGAGTGGGAGCCTTTATTTTCAGATGAAGCAAGTAATGAAAGTGTTAAATGCGTTAGTCTTGATAGTGATACGGGCAATGTAGATACCGAGGCCGCTGGCCCAAATTACGAGGGGATAAAACTAGTTGGAAGCGCAGAATACCGTGCAGAGGTTAGAGCGCACCTAAAAACCCTCCAACAGACCGAAATCGGTAAAAATACCTTGAAAGTGATGAATGAACTAGGGATCACTATTCGACCTCGTCTAGTAGGTGAGCCCTTGAATACTGGTGAAAATAGCCAGAAGTACTATGCTAATTTCGCCAGTCCTTTGACAAAAACCATTTATTTCGATCCTTGGAATACTTTGTCCGCGTCAAGCACAAATGAACTTGTAGATAGACCTTGGCTCAAGCGTAATCCTGCAATATCTTTGTTTCATGAAGTGCAGCACATCAGTCTTCACAACGATCCAGCAATAATCGATGCTCATGGCGAGGTCTTTGTCCTCAGGGGGGATGGCGATCTGATGAATGAGCACCTTGTTAGTGGGGTGGATTACACCGACGCTTTAGGAGATACCTATAACTTTTCTAAACCAGAATGGGTTGAACAACATGTTTCAAGAGCCTCAGAAGCGCAAGGGTTCATAACCGAAAATGATTACCGGCGTGCGTTCTATGACTCTAGGAATGAGGAACCAGTCCTAAGAGAAGCCTATTGGAGTGGTTTGAATATCAGGAGTGATGAAGATGAGGTGACTGATGAAGGCGTTAAGTTGGCTCAGTTTGCTCGTCATGCAGCACCTGAAGAAGTAGTGCTTGATATTCGTGCAAGGCGTAGAGCGGCTGCAAACAAATTTTACACGCGCTTTGATGGTGATGTAAAACGTGTAAAGGTAAAATTTTATGAGCAGATTAGAAGCGTAAATAACACTGATGGCCGATTAGAATTTCTTGGGGAAAAACTGAAAAGTATGGAGGATATGGCGGAGCAAGCCAAAGGAGATGAGCAGTCGGCATTTTTTACTGAGGTCATTTCATTATTGAAGCAAGCCCGTAACTCCAATGATTCCAGTGGCGTTTTGCGAGTCTTCTGTCCTCAATTGACAGAGGTTGATGCAGAGATCCTCGATAACGTGTCTAGCTCAGGTTATCTCAGGCATCCGCTGATCCGACCTGTGGTTGATTACCATAAGTTTTTAATGAGATGTTCACTGGAACTGAGTGAAGAAGAGTTTAGTGAATTAATTGAGAATGAGGATTTCAAAGCGAGACAGCCAAAAAATCTCTCGAGCATGACCTTAGACGATGAATTTCGCCATCAAAAACGCTCAATAATTAGCAATATGAGTGACAAGTCCTATCGAGATAAACTCCTCGGAAATAGTGTCATCACGCAGATGAATGCCATTAAAGGCGGTCTTAGAATAAATGAAAATAATATTTCACTTAAGGACTATGAGAGAATAATTACTGAGGTAAGAGCGAGAAAAAAAGCTAGCAAAAGGCCTTTTGATAAGATTATACATGCTTTGTCAGAGCATGCTTTTAAATCAGAACTTGAAGCTGATAAGCACGGTATTCGAATAAAAAATATAACAACAGAAATACGTAAACGCCAAAGCTTTGATGAATTTAAGATGTCTTTGCTGCCAAGTGAAAATCTATATGTAAAGAGTAATTCAGAGCTAGATACAGACACTTTGCTTTCTAATATTCTTCAATATCGAAAAGGAGAGCTTGAAACCTTACATTCAAATGAGGAACAAGTGGAAAAACGCTATTTAGACTCTTTACAAGATAAAACTTTACCAAATGGTAAGGTTTATTCCAGAGCGCAACAAATAGAAGATATTAAGATTCATGGTGGCCTGCTTAACTATGAAAGGTCAGTTATAAGAAGTCATAAAATAGCTGGATTTTTAGGGGATATAAATCACCCCGCAATAGCCAAGGAATATTGGGAACAACGTGGCATATTACAGCCTGAAAACGTTAAATACGTATATCGGTACCCTGAACTGCCAGCCGCGAATATCTACACTATGCCCGGTGAAGGTGACAGTCGTAAAGTTAAAGTAGAAAAGCTAGAAAAGGTAACTTGGGATGTTAGCTATTTTAGGTTGATAGAGCAGAAAATGGGTAAACATTACTTACATTCAGTTAACAGTGCTGAACTTGGGAGTGATGATGTCAATTGGGCCCCAGAAAAGTACAGTAAAATTTTAGAAAAGCGCGCTACATCCTTGATTGATTCTATGCCGAATAAGGATGATCGAGAGTATGTGAGGAAAACACTGAAAAGCGCGTCGAATCCTCCAACATTTACGACTTCATCAGAGGCCTTACCCTTCTTTATTAAGCCGAAAATAGGTCCTTACCCGCTGGAGAACATGTTGCTAATCCAAGATGGCGATAAGCATACAATGATCAGCTTAATGCCGCCTGGGAAAGTTCAAATTTTTAATTCGTCTGAACAAATTGATTCATTTGTCCGCAATAAAAATAATCATGAATTTCTTCTCTCACATGCTAGTTTAGCTAACCAAATGGACGGTAGTACAGATAGAGGTATGGAGTCTATCCTTGAAGATATTGCTGCTAACAGTTATGTGACTATGAATGGACGTAAATTAACTGTTGCGGAGAAAGAAATTTTTCCTTACTCCTCAAAAAAGACAGTCCACAATAGAATGAACGGTCTGGGAATATTTCATAGTTTGGCGGTATCATCAATCGGCGATAGTCGAGGCGGTTATATTGTCAAGACGGATTTAACCCAAGCGCTTGGTGAGAGTTATTGGAAAGGCATTACTGGGCAGCATACCGTTGAAATAACTGGTGATTATGAGTTACCAGAACAATATAAAGATTTGGAAGGGGAAGCATTGTTTAATAAGCTTTATGATCCCCAAGCTGAAACTGATATGCAGAGACTTGTTGAGGGTAAAATCAATGAGTTTGAAGCAAAACATTTCCAAGATTATTCGTATCATCTCAAAGCCACTTTTTACCGGCTGGTCGCTTCAGCGGAGCGCGACGGACGTTTGAGTTCTGACGGACAAGCATTGATTAAAGATATGCAAAATGGCTCACATGAGGTCGAAGTATCCTTACCCGGACTGACGGGGAAGAGAGATGATTACTTCCCTTTGGAGGGCATGTTGCTGATAAAGAAAGGAGAGCGCCATATCCTTGTTAGTCTGCATTCTGATGGTGCCCTTATTGAATTTGGTAGCAAACAATCACTTTATCGTTTTTTCAGTAACCCGGCGAATAGTAACTTCATACTTTCGCACATGAGTGAATATGATAAACAGCCTGTTCTACCAGATGGAGATACTCCCGCTAGGACATTAAACGACTTCGCGACGCACTCAAATCGTTATTTCGGCACTGAATTTACAAGTGTTAGTTATGCTGTGAATAAAAAAGAGGTTGCTAACAATCTCGACCTAAATCACATACCTCTCAATGATAGCGATAACATATTCGATACCATTGGGAGAAGAAACTTGGAAAGGCTCAGACAAGATGCTGACGCTCTTCTTACTTCTCATGCTGAGTGGAACACAACAAAAGCATTTGAGGTTGTAGGCGGTGTGCTAGCGGTGCCAGCGTTTGCATTGAGTGTTGCTGCAATTATAGTAAGTGGGGGGGCGGTTGCACCGACAGTTATAGCGGGTGTTGCTGGAGCGGCAATGGTTGTTGATGCTGCTAGCCTAGGTGTTGGGATCGCCGAAGGGGTTTATCTTTTGGTTGAGGGTGACTCGGCTGAAGATAGAGCCAGTGGATTGATCCCCCTAGCTTTAGCTCCTCTTGATGCTCTTGGACTTACGTCCAGTGCAACAGATGCCATCAAGGCGTTAAAGGTGCTGAAGTTGACCCGACAGACTGGCGGGGCCATGGATGATGTTTCAAGGGGTACTAAGCCTAGATTTATTTCTGATAACGCGTCACAACCTTCGGAAGATATAAATGAGCTGTCGGTTAAAATACCTAGTGATTTTGATAATTTAGGTGAGACTGATGGGCTCTTTGAAGTCAGAAATACGCGTCTCAAAAGCCTAGAGGATAGTGCCTATCTGGCCATAGAAAATAATCAACCTCAAAAAGTGTTGGGTGAGATTGTATCCTTCAGTAACAGAATGAGTAATCCTCCTCTACTTTCAGAAGTCAAGAGATTGAAAAGACTTCTTGATGTTTATTTCAATAAGTTTATAGGAAGGGAAAACAACCTGTCAGGAAACACTATTGGAATCATGAGTCACGGCGATATACAAGCGCAGTGGTTGGAAAAAATAGATGTACCTCTGCGGAACGATCTTTCAATTATGCCGGAGAAAATTACGGCAATAAGACAAGATTTCAACCGCTTGCTCAGGAAACTTGACGTATCTGATAACCCTGTTTTGCAGAAGGTCAAAAATGCACTAGACGAATTGCCGACTACAAGGCTGAGCAGATATGGGGATGAGGCTGCTATAACGCAACACTATCGGGTGACAAACGCTAATGGCGACATCGTTGGTACCATTGAAGTTATTGGAACCCAAAGATCAATTGGCCTGACGAACACTGCATTGAATGAAATCAGTAGAACGGATTCAGGACAACGGTTACTTCAGGGGCTGGCAAATAGGGGTGTTAAAGTACAAGTTCCCTCAATGGGGGATGTCAATCGTGTGGGTAGCGATGGGAAGGTTTATGCAAAAAATACTGCAGCAGGGAAAACGGTCTCTTTCGATCCTGAAAATAGAATTCTGGGCGGCGATGCCTCGGCGATTCAAGTTTCTCCCTATTTGGAACGTGACTCATCGGTAGGGCTTTTTTATGAATTGCTGCACATATATAACAATATCTACTCTCTAAGGTTACCTAAAGCTGAGGGGGGATACCTAACAGTCGGCGGTGCTAGTTCACTTGTAGAAGAAAGCCGGATAGTAGGAGTCACCTTCAAGGACCCCAATGGGAATACCTATGACTTTAGTTCACCGGAGTTTGTTGAATCGCACCTACCTGAGGGGGGGCATTATCTTACAGAGAATCTATTTCGAAGGGAGCATGCTCAAAACAAAGGACAAAGACCAGTTTACCGGCCTTATTATGGTAATGGAGATCAACAAGTTAATTATCATCCTGACATTAGAGAACCTTTGGTAAAGACGCGTGATACGTTGAGTGAGCATGAGCAGCGCATCGTAAATGTACTCGCAGACCAGCTTAAAACAAACTTGGGGAAAAAATATGGTGAATATACGGGATCAGACAACGCCGAGTTATGCCAAGCAGCAGCTGCAGATGTAAGAACAACGTTAAGGGATCTCGGATACACTAATATCAGGAATCTGGAACTTGGGTTGTGGATCACTCCAAATAGTAGTCCGAATAATCATTACGTGGTTGTAGCAAATATTCAAGGCGTAGATATAGTAATTGACTTAACCGCAGGACAATTCTTCAATAAATATGGTCTACAAGGTCCTATTGTTACGACAAAAGAAAAATGGTTTGGTATGTGGCGCGAAGCATTGAAGGAAAAACCCAGAACCTTGATTAAGGCTATGGAGTTTACAGGGTCTTTTGATGGTTCTCCCTTTAGCCCTAAACGCTTCGGCCTTACGGCTTTAGATTATCAAAATGATGGTGTTGTTGTGTCTTCAGCTAGCTGGTATAAGGATAATGGACCTCAGAGTAGTGCCCGTAATGCTGGTAGGTCATCTGCTGGCGACGAACTTGTGTCAGAATTTGAGACTGATGGGTTATTTAGCAGAAGGAGCAATAGTGAAAACTTAAATCTTGAAGGATTACGATCGTTAAAAGGCAAATTGGAAATCATTGAAAACACAATGCGAGAAGTTCCATCAGAACCTTCGAGATTATCGGATAACAAAAAGTCGTTTCATCAGGGTGAACGTGATGCAATGAGCAAAGATTATCGTTTGCTGAATGATTACTCCCTCAAACAAAAACATGAAATGCTTAAATCTAGAAAGTTCCCAGACGGTCGAGATATAGATACAAAAACTTTCGGAGCCTTGCATCGAAAGGCTACATTAGAGTTAGGTGATGTTATTGCAGAAAGACACTTAACTAAAGCGGTTAATTGGGCTAAAACTGCCGAAAAATCAGGTAGCGAAGTCGTTGAGATTGTACCTCAAGGGGAGTATCTAAAACTTTCAGAGGGAGAATGCCGGCCGACATCAATGCTGATGGCGTATGCTATAGAAACTGGGAATGTACATAACTTTGCATTGAGGTTAAAGAGCATAGGAACAGAAGATTCTTCCCTGTACAAACTACTAACAGAAATTCATGGTGGTGATACTCCACAGGCTAAACAATTCAATGAATTGATAAAAAATATGCAGCCTAATAATCTGGATGCTGGGGTAAGATTCAATTTAAGCAAACTCGAAGAACGTGATGTTTTCTCACTAGAATGTCATTCGGTGCGAATAGACATACCGGGTCATTCAATGTCGATGACTAAATCTGGTTCTAAGTATTATTTCTTTGATCCCAACTTTGGTGTTGTCTCATTTACTCGATTTGACAAGATGAAAGACTTCATTAAAGGACATGTCACGTCTAAGAAGTTTGGGTATCCATCTTTCCAAGGCAATGTAAATATTGTACAGCTAAAGTTTGAAGGCAATGATATTACCAATCTGAAGTTGAATGGAGAAGAAATACTCGCAGACGTTGTATCCAAGCAAAATAGTACTGGAATGAGTGAAATGAGGGAGCTCGCGGCAGAAGGCTATATACCCTACGACGGTCCAGGAGCTAAAGGGACATCTGGTGCTGGTCATGATAATTTAGGGGCAAGTAATAGGGGTTTTGTGCCCTATGATCGACCTGGAGGAGAGAAATATATCTACTTCCCTGTTTTGGATCATGAACGAGTATCGGCAAGGCTTATTCCTTTGCTTCGAGATTTAAGGGCGAAAGGGAAGCCTGCAATAACACCTGTATTCAGGGATCAAGCTCAAGTTGCTGAGTTTAAGGAAGTTCTGAATAAAAAATATGGTCAAGCTGATTATTCAACGTTGGAGCCGGAACTGCGCTATTTATACTCTGTAGATAAAACGGATCTAAGTGATTTAGATGACACAAGTACCTTGTATGTGAGTGGTCATGGCCAGCCAGGTAGCAAAGAGATAGACGGGCAACTGTTCTCTTCAGATACTTATTTTGTTGCAAATGATCTGTATGGCATGAAGCTTCCAAATGAAACAACGGTCAAAGTCTCAACTTGTAATAGTGCAGTTGGAAACCCTGAATTTATCCGGGTGCCGGAGTCTTTAGACCCCGAACAGGCTTATGCTTATGCGACCGACCCAAGTAGGATGGGCTCTTTTGAGGCTTCGTTTGCGGGTGATCTAGAAAACCAGTTAATAACTTTATCGCCAGGAAGAACGCCTGGGAAGGTTTATGGCTACCTAGGAAATATCACATGGGCAAAGACCGAAACGGTAATGGGAAAAATAGAAAAAGGGAAACTTGTCTCTGCATCCCTACTAAATAAGCGTGCCGAATTTTTTGGTTCTAGTGGCAATAAGAAGTCAGTCGTAAACTTCAGAAGAAGTGACATGATGCGTGGTCGCTTTTATGATCCAAACCCAATGCTGGGCAGGCATGGGCCATCTGATTTATCCACAAAGATGCCCACGGCCGGTGTGCTAGAGCTTCATTCGTCCGCCTCAGGTCTTGAACCTAAAGTGGTAACTGCAACAGATGGTTCGGTTCTGATAAAAGCACAGGGAAGGGTGCCAAGTAAGAAACTTTATGTGGCAGCTTTCGCCAAATCATCTTGGGAAGCTAAGCATGCTGTATGGGAAAATAGCGCACAAGGTAATAGTGTCTTTACGACAGATGTTCTGTTACACCCTTCTGGCGCCAGTGAGAGTATAGAGGATATTGTGAAGCAGATGAATGGCGGTGAACTTCAGCAATATGACGAAGTTTCAGGCTACTGGGGGGCTGAACCATCTTCCTTTATTAGAATTGTTAGGCATGCTCACTGGGGAGAAGACCTTTATGAAATAACAGTTGAAACGCTTGAGTTGCAGTCTTTGATATTTGACGATAATAATCTAGAAGCAGTCGATAAAAATAATGAAGCTCTTGAAGATCCGCAAGCAATTATATCGCCTTCTTCGCAGAGTGGAACGACAACAGATAACAGCAATCTTAACTTCAAACAGTTACAACAAATTTTTAATGAACAAAATCGTTCTCGGCAATGGGGTAACTGGTTACAAAGCAATTGCTCAGCTCTGAATCTGCTCTTTGAGCAGATGGCAGATGGTAGATCAGAAATATTCCAGGAATATCGTTCTGAATTTGACACAGAAACTGCAGGTGAACTATGGGCTAGTGTACAGAGCTTAAAATCGGTGAGAGAGAATCCTAATAGCCTACCAGAAGAATTGGACATGGCGTTTAATAATGCTGTTAAATCACTTAGTTTGGCATTGAGATTGCGATATCGACCATAAGGGTAGTGTTAATAATTCTGTGTCATTTCAGTAAAATATATAAAACTGGAATGACACATGACCCTATGCCTAATTGTAAAAATGGCAAAACAGCTAAGATTATAAAACACCCTTCTGGTAACTTTGAGTTAGAAATACTCAGAGACAGAAATAGTACCTTTCACTCAAGCGTTGTTGTGAAGGTTGGTCACAAGATGACTATTGTCGGAAAAATCTGATTTTATCACTCACGTGTTAACGAACATCTAATTGAAGTATCTCATCAACTCCAGCCCTTCTCCCACAAGAGGAGAAGGGTGTTCAATCTGCACGATTCGTGCTCAGTAACCGATCTCGACAGATAGCGGCAATCAATTGAAACATGTCGTTGACATGTGCCATTTTTGGCAACGCTGAAAAACAGCTTATAGTCATTACCCACTGTCCTAGAAAAATATGATTTAGAGTTCGCCCAGCACCTCAAAATCATCGCTGGCTAATCGCGCCTTGCCATCCTCTTCCATCACCCAATGCTCTTTATGTATAATGCCAAATGCTTTATTCATTTGCCAGGTGGCGGTCAGAACGTATCCATTCTCACCTATCGGCTCCCAATGAACATTGGTATAAACAACATCTTTAAATCCTTGATCAATAATCCCTTGCCAAAAAGCCTCAATAGCGCCTTGACCTTCAAAGGTACCAAAGGGGCGAGCATGCATGACTGTCGTTGCACCGTATTGCTTTGCACAACCTTTGGCATCTTGCTGGTTGAATGCGATTTGCCAAGCTTCAATGGCTTGTTTGCAAGCCGCCAATACCGAGTTGTCTACCATCGTTTTATACCTATAAGTCACTGTAACTTGTTTGGCCTGCTGCCAACGTCCAGCCATGACCGATGATCATGAAAATTAACGTTGCCAAGCCAGCGCTGCGCACAACATGCTTAGTTTCATCAAACAGCAAAAATCAACGAAACCGAGCCATCTTTGTATAATTTACGAGCAACGAATTGTTTTATGCTCGTCTGTATATTCGTTTTAAGGTTACACCTACCGATAGCGTTGAAAAACAGCAATAATAGAAAGAACTGTTTAATTAAATAGAACAATCATCATGAATAGATTAAGACAGATGTCCATTTTCGCTCATATCGTCGACGCAGGCTCCGTATCTGCCGCAGCCGATAAACTCAATATTTCAAAGTCAGTGGTAAGCCAGCATTTAAAAATATTGGAAAAAGAGCTGGGGATGACCCTGATGAAAAGGACGACCAGACGACAAATATTAACGGATGTTGGGGAACGCTTTTATCTGAAATGCAAAGAGTTGAATGCTATTGCTGATTCAGCGTGGGATATGATTACCGATTATCAACTTGAGCCCCAAGGGCGCTTTCGGATAACAGCGCCAAATGCACTAATGGAAAGTTTAGTCATTCCGGTTATTGCTGCATTGATGAAGAAATATCCTAAACTGAAACCTAAACTAATTTGTGATGATCAACATCTGGATTTAATGGCGCACGATATTGATATCGCCATCCGGGTTGGTGCTTCTCATGATAGTAATCTTAAGCAAAAGCGTATTGGTGAGTTTAGAGATGTGCTCTGTGGCCTGACAAAGAAACCCATTAACATCAATGAGCTGCCATATATTGCCAATATTTGGCAATCAGAACAAATTGTTCATCATTTTAGCAACCTTGAGGGAGAGACACTCCTTTATACCAAGGAGACCAACTGCATGGCGAATTCGTTTCAGAGTTGCTTATCTTTGATCCGCTCCGGCGCTGGTATAGGGATTATCCCTGATTTTTATTTGGCTGAAATGCAACCCCCCTTGACGAATTTGATGCCAGATCACTGCTTGCCGCTCAATACTGTTTATACCCTGACCCCTTTTGCAAACCATGTTCCTGCCATCGTCAAAACATGTATTCATGAGCTGGAAACGTTTTTAACTCGCAGGCTGTCTGGTGTTGCTGAAACAAAATCATAACATAGCAGTGTGCCTAGAAACAATTATTTAGCTAAATCATGTAACCATACACTTACATAAAATGCACCCATAGCCTGACAAATAGGAACACCCCAAAAATAACTCAAGTAAGAAACCGTAATTTTACTAAGAATATCAATTAAACCTTAGCAAACTTACAATGGGACAAAAGCGCGTTAGTTTTTTACTCTAATCAGTTAGTTTCTGATTCAGATTTCTATGGATAACATCGCGCTCTGCGGCAATTTTGGAGCGCAGCGTAAATATTGTCCGATAGCAGCGCCTTGTGTACGCCCAGCGCTGAAGAATCCCCTGATGATTTTAATATAAATCATTAGATTAGATTGGTGTGAACTTGCACCTTTAAGTGTGATCATATGAAAGTGCGAACAAACATCAATCACAGGCATCAAGGTGCAAGTATTAACTATCTTACATCAATCTCTTTATCAACATTGTCCAGAAATCCATCAAAAGCGACTCAATACGCTCATGGTCGCTTGCCGAGCACTCATTAATGCTGATTGTCTCACACTCACGCATTTAGGCTGGCATATTGATGGCACCAGCACACAGACTAAACACTCGATAAAACGCATGGATAGATTGCTGGGCAACCCTCATCTTCACCATGAAAGAATGGCTGTTTATCAGTGGCATGCAAAGTGGCCGCTAACAGCACATACGATGCCGACAATATTGGTGGATTGGTCAGATATGCGTGAAGGTCGTGAGCTTATTGCGCTACGCGCCTCTATTACACTCTACGAGCGAACATTTCCGTTAGTTCTTCAAGGCACTCAAACTACCCATAATCAGTTTCTGAATGAACTCAATAAAGTATTACCTGACAACATCACTCCGCTGATAGTCACTGACGCGGGCTTTCGTAATCCATGGTTTCGAAAAGTCGAGCAGCTCGGTTGGTATTGGCTGGGTCGCGTTAGAGGATTGAGTGTCTATCGGCCGCATCCTTTCGGTCGCCAAT
>NZ_JAGTUL010000062.1:0-14441 GCF_018224605.1 Shewanella sp. M16
ACGTTTGTTGTTGTAATCTCTCCTTTCATCAACTTCATTTCAACCACTTATCAATAACATTCTACTTTCACAAAATAACTTTTCCCAACACATAAATTATAATTTTACTAACCAAACTAAAAACTATCAATAATTAGAAATAATTTGACTATACACAAAAAACTACAAACATAAATTATTTAATAATATAATCCGAATTTAGGTGTAATTACTAACCTATTATATTAAATAAAAAAATGAACCCGCTTGTTATCAAGCTTGCTAAAATAGAAGAAGTAAAGCACACTAATAAAAAAATCATATTTAAAGAAAACTCTGCCCGAACTGCTCCAATAGCAATCGAAAACATGGCTGAATCGTCATAATGTTTAGATTTACATTCCGTTACGCTTTTTACTTCAATTAGATTGAAGTCCTCAGTAAAGAATACATCAAATGTACCGTCATCGATAATTAAAACATACCCTTCACCAGAAACTGTCTTTATCTCGCATGTCAAGCCGTCAAATAAACAAAGTGATTTTCTCAAATTAGAAATCGCTTTTGTTAAAGAGGTTTCCCCAACATACACATTATTCCAAACTGTCTGTTGAATACATTCCTTGCGTACTACACTATTTACATCATCACACAATAATTTTAGTATACTAGACTCTCTCCCTCCAATATTCACCACATGCTCATTTTTATAAATTTGTCTTTTGAGCGGGTTGAAACTGATTTGATGTCCTAACGCGTACTCTGTTATCATATTTACACCCTAGATGAATAGTTCTAGCTAGCAAAGATTAAGACTTGCCATACTAACTACCTCATTAATTCAACTAAAACTTACATCCATTAATTAGCAATATCCATATTTTATTAAGAACAATTTTTACAAAAAATACTTGATAAAACTAAATAAAATAGATCATTCATCAATCATTAAATGGATAATATTTTTAATATACACTTGAGCACTTTTTATTAGTCATTATCCTAGAGCACAGCAAGCTACTTATATATTGAAAATAATAAAGTATTTATACATCAGAATTAAATTCCGGACCTCATCTGGCTTCAAATATAGCAGCAACTCTAACAGTAAATATAATCAATTAAGTTTAATCAGTGATTCAATCATACTTACGCTATATTGAGGCCCCCATTTTCGTGGGGGGGGGGCCGATTCACTATAATCCGCATTTTTCAGAGGTAAAATGGTAGGTTTACTCCTCTGCGTTTCAGCCATAATTCTGCAGCTAATTTCGGCTGTTTAATGCTTAACAGCGGTCGAATTGCTACATATTCAGATAACTGCCAGCCGTTTTTAAATTGTTAACCCCGAACTGCACTGGTATGGTCTAACTATTCACAATGTACATGTACCCAAATTCGTAGCGCGTTAAAAGCTACCGCAATGGATGCAGGCAACGCAGGTAAAGATAACAACTTTGGTCACGGTATTGTCAACGCACAGGCGGCCGAGCCTACCTCACCACCAATGGCTGTTCAGGTAACGAATCACCTAAAGGCATAACGATAATATTCTAGCAGCAGAAACCAGCACGAGTGCTGGTTTCAGTTAGCCAGGTTCTCAGGGCCGGAGCATACTCTGTTAAATTGATTTAACATCTGCAAAAATCATCATTTCCCGATATTCATCACTGAGTAAAGAGCGATGTAACTTGGTTCTGTCGCAAACTGAGATCTTTGCGCTCTAAATTGAGGGGCAGGATCCCTCAGATACAATTACGCCGCTTAAGAATAAAATTGTTCCCATTGGGCCATCATTTCAGTTGTGTCCATTTGTCCCAACTTAATCATGGACCAAAGTTCAACGCTAGCCAGTGTCGACTCTGCCCCTTTCCAGGACTCCCAACCCAAGCATTGATGCATTTTACCGTCGTTGTTGAACAAATCAGTGAACTAATTGGCGTTGCCGTGATCAGATCTCCTGACTCACCTTCAGGACGGCAACATGGGTAAATCAATACGCAAAATCGTTAATTGAAAGCAATAAAACCAAGCGTTATTGAACCGTGGGTCGCTCACCTTCTGGGTGGATGAAGCTGCAGTTAAAGCGTGGTACTGCCATGAACATCATGGCGGGCGTGGTCGCGGGTTTAGCTATAGTGATGTGGCGATTGAAACCGCTTTGATGGTCAAAGGCATCTTTAGTTTATCGTTGCGTGCGCTAGAAGCGCTTTCTCAACTCTTTGTTTACGTTGATGAGTGTGCCACTTAAATCACCCGATTACACTTTTATCAGTAAACGCGCTAAGACAGTCAATATCAAGTACCGCAACCCCAGTCGTGGCTCAATAAGGCATGTGGTTGTCGATGTCACAGGACAAAAAGTCTTCGGTGAAGGGGAATGGAAAACGCACAAGCATGGCAGCGAAAAACGCCGCACATGGCGCAAGTTGCACTTAGCCATAGATGTAAGCAATCACGAAGTCGTTGCAGCAGAAGTCAGTCTTGTGTCAGTAGGGATAGTGAAGTACTGCCGACTTTGCTCAATCCTTTACGGCGAAAGATAATGCAGGTATCGGCAGATGGGACTTATGATACAAAGGGTTGTTATCAATTACTGCGACGTAAAGGCTGCAAAGCTACCATCCCACCACGCTCAAATGCGGGGTTATGGGAAAAGGGGCATCCACGCAATGAAGCCGTAGAAGCGCTGAAAACGGATCAGCTGAAACAATGGAAAATCGATAACGGCTATCACCAGCGCTCTCTAGCAGAGACTGCCATGGGCAGATATAAACAGTTGAATAGTCAAATGCTAAGTTTGCGTGACTACAATGGGCAAGTCGCAGAGACGTTGGCTGGTGTGAAAGCGATGAACAAAGTCATTAGATTGGGTATGCCCGTTCGCCAGCAAGTTGCTTAATCGGCCAGAAGTCTTGGAACGATTACGTTTTATGAAATGATTTAATCAACAACGCCCATTTAATTTACTGCACTTCGTGAATATTAACACTTTATTTTCATAAATAATAAATAAAGTTAATTGGCTTCTGTGATAAAAACATCAAGGTCTTTAGTGCGGTGGTGTCGTATCTGAAACAACCGCAAAAAATTGCAATAAGAGCTTTGAGCAAATGATTGCCTTATTTACCTCTCCTTAGGTGGGACTGACGCTAGTGAGAGCATTTGACTGACAACTCGCGCAGCCTGATGGAAAGACATTTTTTTAACAGCCGCTACGTTTGCTTCCCATTTAGGATTTATGGGTACATGAAAGCCCCAATCTTTAGCATGTTGAATGAATTCTTTTAGTTTATCCGCGTTATCAATAATATGTATACTATCGTACCCAGAAAAGCCCTCAGGCATAAACACAGTAATTGGATAATTGGCATTTGGGTCTGTTGCGGGACTGCCTGAATCTGCGTTATGGTGAACAACGGGGAACCCATCTCCTACTAATGCCTGATTGATAACATCAATCATCTTAGCTATTCTTGGCGTAGCATTACCTATTTCTTGGCCATAACTACCTTTTGTTTCCTCCTCTTTTTTGAAAAATTCTTTTGGGGTAAAATCTTTGCTTGTATGACGAGCATAATTTTTCTTGTATACATCTGAAACAGAGTCAAAATGAATCATTTTAACTGGCAATTTATCTGCATTTTCAAGCTCAAGTTTCTCTGTTTCAGGTGCAATAAACATGAGGTCATAATCAGCAGTTAATGGAATTTCACTTTTAGGATCGGCAAGTACATTGAGAGGTTCACCCTTAAAATTAATATCATAACTACCGTTTTCATTTTTTATCGCAACGTAATCTAAACCATTAGATGAAATGATAAAGCTGCTTGAAACTGAAGGATATGAGATTATTCCTTGTTGCTTTAAAAAATCTAGCCTTTGCTCAGATACGGAAAGCTTGACAACTTTTGCAGCTCCACTCTTAACGCATTCAATGACACTTTTATTATATTTATTTACTTTTGCATAAAATTCGCTAACGTTTGAAAGCTTGATATTGTGTAGTTTACTTAGCTCCTGATTAAAGCATATATTCCCAGCTTGGGGACCATGATTGGCAGACTTCCCCTTAATTAGATATCCTTTAGTTGGATGACCACTTTCAATTAAACCAGTAGACATACCATCTACATGTCTAAACGCAATGATCTGTTGTGTATCTGCGGCTACCTTCTGTAAAGGTAATAAATGAGATTTTACTATACCTGTTTTACACCCGATAGCATTAATAAAATCAGGTGTTAATGTGTTTACAGTCCTGTTTCCCGCTTCAAGTTCTAGTTTTTTTATGGGACTTTGAGTCTGGCAAAGCGTTTTTATATTATAATCTCTTGCTTGTCCAAAGAAAGGTATAGGACTTTTTGAAGTGTTTCGAACACTCTTAATATCAAGAAAGTTGTTGGCAGATGATGCCGAATCATTTGTTTGTGAAATGGAAATGACATCCGCTTTAAATATGTTAGTTTTCATCATGACCAACAAAACCACCAAATAAGATAAGATAAGATAAGAATATTCTTATCGATTAGAATAACTATATTAAGTCGACATATCCTACACATGCGAGAATGAGAGATTCTGAAAGTTTAAATAGATTTATTCAAGAACAAATAATGCCATTTACCCAGCAATAAAAAAAGCGATTATTCGTGAAAAATTACGCTACCACATCTATGCTACATTGAGTAGCAATCCTGGTGAAATGCGCTAACATCATAAGCGCTATCGGCTTAACTACCACAAGCATTATAATATTCGCGGCATTGCAGGAATGCCCTCCCACTACGACATCAATGACTTCTAAGTGATGGACGGCAACATAAAATGTAACTTAAGCCATATTCGTTCTTTCGCCCCCTTCCTTACAAAATTTTCAAACACATTCACAGAGCACGCTTTTAATGTTGCCTCATCGCAAACACGCGCAGCTACCCCTCGCGAATATTGCAACGGTGAGAGCATTTGCTGCCTGAGCTCATTACCGCCGAAGTAAATCACAGCATTAAACTTTAAAATCAGTAACTTACAAAAAAAATAAAGCGAATTACTTAAGGCTAAGAATATAGTCAGTTACTAAAAAATACTTATAAGTAAGAAAAACTGAATATCAGGATAAACTTAATATATTATACTTAATATAACCTTGGTGTTACATTTTAGCAAGAATTGGGTTGCGCCTTAAATATTAGCAAAATTTAACAAGCTTAATTTCAATTTCATATAACTTCATATAACTTCATATAACTTCATATGGATTTCCAACATCAACTAGATAAGGAAGTAATAAACAATAATCTTAAATTAAAAATTCTTCACAAAAAATGCTTATTCGATGGTAAAGGGGAAAATATTTTACTGCCTTTACTTACAGCTTTACTTATTTATAAAGGTAATATTTATGTGTAAATACTTAAGAAAAAACCAACACGCAATAAGTGCACCGATAGCTCTAACTCTAGCTGTTAGTATGTATAGCTTTAGTGTATTTTCTAACGAATATGATATGACTAAAGATACTCGTGGCCTAAGTGGTGACGTTAGGACTAAAACTTGTGTAGTCGTCAACGGCACACTACCTAAGCTCGAAGCAGAACTATATACTGCGATTGATGATTATCGAACAGGAGAGAAGTTAACAGGCTCTAGGAAAATTGAAATTCCAGCAGGTTCTTATAATAGAACTTCTTTCTGCTCCGAACCTGAAAATTTAGGAGAGATATATAATGAGGGAAATGTTATTTATGGTTGGGAGATAACTGATTCTGACACAGGTAAAGTTTATTCTAACTTCGAAACCATTTCCACTTTCGATGGTGCAGGATCCACTAATGATTGGGATCTAAATGAAAAGGGGCAATGCGGAGTACAAGGAGATTATGGTGTATGGATGGGATTTAAAGGAGTAAGCACCTGTGGAAAGCTAGAAAATATAGATGATGAAGAATATGTCACAGTATATTATGCACCTGACCTCTCAAATGTAAAACCTGAGTCTTCTGATACAAATACTTACAGGGTCAATTTCGGCATGCTAATGGCTAGTTTCGACGGACTAAGATACTCCGATGGTCTTGCAGGACTGCAAGACCTATTTACTCGACCAATTGGAGAAATAATCAGGAAAGCCGATCAGATTGGTCAACAAAGTGAGCTCGTTGGGAAAATTTCAGTTCATCTTCCAGATGGTACAGAAAAAGTGTTATTAGACACTCATGGAGAAGTTTTACCGGTTAATTTTTTGGAAACAAATTTACAATCATTCACTTTTTCACTTCCAAAATCGGCTTCTACACCTCAAGTGATCTCAATTGAATGCAATGTATATGAGCAGGATGAAACCAGAACAGCAGATGATGCAATCTGTAGTGGTACTAAAGACTATATACTGAGCAATGTTAACTCACTCAAAATTCCGCCAAAATCAGGAGATGTGGGCGATACTGTAGCCCAATTACTTAACGGGCTTGGATATGAAAAATTCACCGGTATTCAAGGTTGGGGTTCACTCAAGGAAGTTGTTAATAATTTATTAGAATATCCGCCTGAGACTTGGTCACTTGGTTATTTTATTGTACATCCTGTAGAGTTAAATAATATTTTAAAAGGAATATCTGGCATATATATGATAGATGCCAATATTGAAAAACTTGATAATTACAGTAGTGAGGTTACATCAACTAATGTCAGTTGGGACTTTTATAATTCTGGTACTAAAAGTCCGGGAACAGAAGCATATGGGCAATTTTATTATATGCCAAATGCTTTTGCTTCTGATGTAAATGGTCTAGTGGGATTGGCGATGGAAGGCATGACTCTCAGTGTTCTATTAGACTTATTAGGTATAGAGATTGATGAGCAGATAATTGAAAAAATATCTACATTTCCGATTCCATTTTATCGGGGCCAAGCTATTCCACTATTCAATCTTAATAGAAAAGATGCATTGAAATCAGATTACCAAGCTGCTGAGTATAGTAAATTCGATCTTGTTGCAAGTCATATAAAGAGTAATAGTTTAAGCATAGAAGATAGCGCTCGTGGCGCATATTTTATCAATTTTTGGGAGAGAGATGGTGAGAGTGCTATCGAAGTCGATGATTGTCTGGCAAAAGGTAATGCTTTTGGATTACAAAACACTCTTAGTGGCGAGATAAGATTTGATGACTGTAATTATTCCACTGAAGGGGTTGATGATCATTATGTGAATGCTAACCTTAATGCTACTGACACAATAAATGAAATTGACAATGAGTTTATTATCGAAGGTGAACTCACATTTTCGACTAGTGATGGCGCTGGAGGGAGTTTTGAATCTTTCGGACATGTAACACTAAATAATGATAAAAAGGAGTTTTTTAGTTCGAGTTGGGACGCAGATTCAACTGCGGTGAAGGATGGGGAGTTACAGCATATTCCTTTTAGCAGCACATTCAAATCGAATGGTAACCCTATGATAAATCTTTTTGTTGAAATATCAGAGTCCGATACAGGAGAAGATGACGAGATTGCAAAATTAAATCAAACCATTGTCTATGAATTTGGTATTGAAAAAACAGTTATTCTTGGTAATGTAACCTTAACTTATAAAGTATCCAAAGCAGCACAGTCTAAAAATTAAGTAGAAACTAAATATTTAAATAGCTATACCATTATAGATGGTGTAGCCATTTATACAATAAAATGCCGGAATGCAGATTACCATTCAGCAGATTTTTATTTAACTTTTACAATTTAACATTTAGTCTTGTTACTAAAAAACTTTATCAAGCCAGGGTACAGATATGACAAAAGAATATACATTAGGAAATCGAATTAGTTTCAACTTGCTTAAAAGACAGCTTCATAAAGATGGACATGTGGTGAATATCGGTGGGCGAGAAGCAAGGATAATGAAGTTGCTGTGTGACAATATAAATTGTGTCGTGAGTAAAGGATATATTCAAGATGAAGTTTGGAGTAACGTGCATGTCGGGGAAACATCATTAACAAAAGCCATATCAAACTTAAGGAAATCACTTTATCAATTTAATGATTTGGCATGCGAAATTAAAACAATTTCTGGAGAGGGATATATGTTAATCCAAGATGAAAGTCTTCTTATTAGTAAAGAAAAGTCATTTACACTTGATAATGAAATGATCACACAATTTAATAATGAACACTCTGACGGACAAATAACAAAGCCTTTTAGAGAGGAAACATTAGAATCAATACAAGAAGAGTTCTTCATAAATAAAAATTACTTATTACTGGTGTTATTTATTCCATCTATAATAGCGACTATATTGTCTACAGGTATTATCACTCTTCTTAGCATAGTAAATTAGGTAAAACCCTTCTAGCATTACACACTCTAATTTAGTTCCAACAACTAACTATCGATATCTATACGTTTTAAGTGGTGTGACAGTACGCATTTCCCCGGAATAGGCTGACAGAAGCACCCACTTATTATATATTAAGATAACTTTACGACTCTCACACTTCTAACACTGACTTTTTGTTCAACAGATACATTCTAAATATTGTCAATAAATTTAGAATGTAATGACATTAAAGCTTTACCGATTTAATACCCTGCACTCCTACAGCACTCACTCACTTACATATCATTACATACTGATATTCACTTACAATTTCTTCTTAACTTTGGTTAACTCCAATATTATCGACGCATCAAAATAGAAACAAAACTGCCCCTTACCAATGAAAACACTAATGTACTTTATAAAATAATATATACTACCTACACCTAATTTTCTATGATTAGTCCCAAATTCAACTCCGAAGTCGACACTCGCTAATTAAGCCGCTAGCTGGTTAAACACTACCGCTGGCAGCTTAAACCTCAAACATTCCTTAGGTCGATAGTTTATCCTGCCTGAGCAAATTCGATTAGTTCATAACTCTCCAGCCTTAAATCAACCCCTTTTTAATATATTGCCTCAATAAACCTTTGGCGTTTTCATTTGCGCCTCGTTCACAAGAACGATAAGGATGCGCAAAATACACCTTAGTATCCAGTGCGTTTGCTATCTCTTCATTATTCGCAAACTCTCACCATTATCCGCGGTTATCGTTAACACATGCGCCTTGTGCGGCATCAACAGATCGATTGTGGCACTCGTCACCTCTTCCGCTGACGTTGACGTTGACGTTGACGTTGACGTTGAGTTTACTTTCTTTATCAAATAAAACCGTGTCTTAAGCTCTAATATTGTCACCATGGTCCCTGTTCCATGCCGACCCAATACCGAATCAATTTCCCAATCACCAAACCGTTCTCGGCTATCGACAATTGTGAGTCTTTTATCAATGGACACCGCATTTGTTATCGTTGGTGCTCGCGCTGCTTTTCCGCCACGTTAACGCTTATGTCCTTGATGTAAATGACGATAAAGTTTGCCGCCATTACGTTTATAACACGCTATATAGCGATAAACCCACTCATGGTTAACAGGCTCTTTACAAGACTCAATACATACGAAATCTGCTCTGGACTCCAATCGAGTTGCAGCAATAGCAGCATGGTCTCTATTCGCCGCTCAGGTATCATATATTTAGCCGATTGACACCTAATTGTATGCAAGATTATTTTTTAGTGATAATGACTAAATATTAAATGGAATTTAATTTTTTATAAGGTATCAGGTTATATGTTTAAAATTATTTTTTGGGCTCTAACGCTCTAATTTTTAATAATGTCTCATAAAGATAGACTTTATCATGCGACTCGAGTTTAGCGTGGTTAAGTTCTGTCAGTAAATTCTCCATTTTTTTATTTTCTAATTGACCTTCTTTCATTATATCGATAGCGATGTTATTAATGATGCGATTGCTTATGTCCATGATTTCAACTCTGATGCTAGCTAATGGGAGAGCCCGAAATTGAGGTTCTGGATTTGTTAGCCAATCTGCTAAATAGCGATACTGGATTGCTTTTGCTACATCCATCTGTGCTTTTATAAATGGCATTATTGATGAAGCATCTAAGCCTATCGTACGAGCTAGATCTTGTGTATGTAATAAAATTTTTCTTCTTGTTCTTGATCTTCTATTTCTATGTGGTGCGCAGCTTTATATGCCGCAACATCTTTCATATAAGAAAATCGTTGATTAATAAGAAAAGAAAGTGATTCATCTGATGCATTGCTTGAAATAGGTGAGATGAGCGATAATAAAAATAACATCTTTGACTTCATTCTTTTACTCCTTTAAATGGCTTTGTTTCCTAAAAGCACAAATAACTACAGAGTGCTTCCTGATCGCCAGTATGGCGCTTAAAAACCTTGTTTCATCGTCAGTCGTTTATCTGTAATCAGAATATTATTTTGATTTAAACCCGACAAACATTGGATTTCACTATTAGGAAACAAAGCCCCTTTAAATTTCAAATTTTACTGGATAATACTTTATCAAGTTTTATCGCAAGATTAAAAGCTATTTTTAGACTTTTCATTTTTTACTTATAAAATACAACCATTACCTTTATATGGCTTTTGCATTATGCTTTACGTTTCGTTTGTAGCAATTATGTTTATTCCACATGGGGAGGGGTAAAAATGTTAAAATATAATATGATAAATAAATGCATTCGTTAATGCAGTGCTTATACCAAATTTTTAGTGACATATATTAATGAACTTTCCATTTTATGATGTATAAAATCACTACATAATTTTCATTGTTGGAAGTCTATATCCATTTTTTAACTGAAATTGAATAGTATGTTCAAATCAATCCTCATTGATATGCCAGAGAGATATGCCTGAATTGCTACTTTATCAGTCCATTTATTGCCTACTAAATCGTTTCACAAACCCAAATGTATAATATTGACTTTATTCTTCAGTTTTGATTTCCATCATGGTTAGGGATTCTATCCCGCAGACCTTAGCTAGGCGTTGTTGATTAAATCATTTCATAAAAGGTAATCATTCCAAGGCTTCTACCCGATTAAGCAACTTGCTGGCGAACGGGCATACACAGTCTAATGGCTTTGTTCATCGCCTTCAAACCGGCCCATTCCTCTGCAACTTGTCCATTGTAATCACGTAAACTTAGCATTGGACTATTCAACTGTTTATATTGGCCCATTCCTCTGCAACTTGTCCATTGTAATCACGTAAACTTAGCATTGGATTATTCAACTGTTTATATCGGCCCATGGCGGTCTCTGCTAGAGAGCGCGCTGGTGATAGCCGTTATCGATTTTACATTGTTTCAGCTGACCCGCTTTCAGTGCCTCTACGGCTTCATTGCGTGGATGCTTACCATTACTCCCATTTGAGCAGAATGAGATGGTAGCTTTGCAGCCTTTACGTTGCAGTAATTAATAAACAACCCTTTGTATCATAAGCCCCATCTGCCGATACCTGCACTATCTTTCGCCGTAAAGGATTGAGCAAAGTCGGCAGTACTTCACTATCGCCTACTGACACAAGACTGACTTCAGCTGCAACGACTTCGTGAGTGCTTGCATCTATGGCTAAGTGCAACTTGCGCCATGTGCGGCGTTTTTCGCTGCCATGCTTGCGCGTTTTCCATTCCCCTTCACCGAAGACTTTTTGTCCTGTGACATCGACAACCACATGCCTTATTGAGCCACGACTGGGGTTGCGGTACTTGCTATTGACAGTCTTAGCGCGTTTACTGATAAAAGTGTAATCGGGTGATTTAAGTGGCACACTCATCAACGTAAACAAAGAGTTGAGAAAGCCTTCTAACGCACACAACGATAAACTAAAGGTGCCTTTAACCATCAACGCGGTTTCAATCGCCACATCACTATAGCAGCTAAACCCGCGACCACGCCCGCCATGATGCTCATGGCAATACCACGCTTTACTAAATCTTCATCCACCCAAAAGGTGAGCGAGCCACGGCTCACTAATGCTTGGTTGTATTGCTTCCAATTAACGATTTTACGTATTGATTTTCCCATGTTGCCGTCCTGAAGGTGAGTTAGGAGATCTAATCATGGCAACGCTAATTAGTTCAAAGATTTGTTCAACAACGTCGTTAAAAATCTTCTCTCAGATAGAATATCTCCAAACACCGCAGGCTCAATATAATGACTACGATCGCCTATCAATTGAAAGAGAATAAGCCACAACTTAACATCACTAACACGGAGTTTAATGTTATTGCAGTTATGGCTTGTTCATAGAGATCAGGTTAATTTATAAGTTAAATTTATCTGACCATCCAAACTGTTGAAAAATATGCTTTGCTTTATCACCCTTTAGGTAATTAGCAAATTGCTGACTCTCCTTACTCGCATTACGTTTTAACACTATATTAATGTCTCGATAAACCACTAAGTTTTTTTCGATGGTGACGACATCTCCAAAGTCAGGATTACTTTTAGCCCAATCTAACCAAGTGACCCAAGCATCAACCTTGGGATCCTCCAAGAATGCTTTTCGAGCACCGCCACTATTTGGAGTAAACAGCACTATATTTTTTCTGAAATTAGTGACTAGATTGATATCGCCTGTACGACCCATCATATCTTCCCAGATCCCGGTACCGGAGGTATTGCTAACACCAGCACCATCTGGGATAACGATGCCTATTCCGGGTTTTGCTAAATCTTTTAATCTTCTGATTTGTTTAGGATTTCCTTTTTTTACTAAAATGATAGCGGGGCGCAAATACAGAGGAGTTATAGTGTGAATATCAAAATTGTCAGCATGACCCGTTGTAATCGCAAGAGCAGACTGTTCTGAAGCCCCAAACAGAATATCTGCATTTTCTTTTGCTTTGTCATTCCAAGTTGCTTGAGGACCAAAGTAGACGTTTACTTTAATACCTGTTTCAGTTTGGAATGCTTGACCGACTTTAATTAATGCAGTATGAGGTCCACCTGGACCATACAAGTTAACATCAGCCAAAGCGGAAAAGCTTGGCAGAATGACAAACAAGCCTGCGGCCAGTATATTTACAGTAGTTTTCATTTATCTTCCTTATAATATTAATGATTGATTAATCAAGACCTCCTTAGCGTTGAATTGATTTCAGGAAAATACACTTTATTTGCAAATCTTTATTCGAGGATAAACCCGATAACATCAGAGCTTTTATTGCTGAAATGTTGTCTTTATGGGGTCTTTACACACCGAACAGTTAGCACTTGTCATAAATTGATTGTATTCTAACGCCAACCGTCTAGAACCACGGTGAACTGCTCCTTGAGCTGCAACACCAGTCTTGGACACCGAGTTAAGTGAGTACAATCACTACCGAGATAAACCATGACAAGTCAGAAAAAAACTATTATCCATTATCCTGAATTTAAAACAGTCAAAGATCTCAGCAAAAAATAGACAATGCCGATTTAAAACTATATCGGCATTGAATCGTTTTATTATGGAGTTCGAGGAATGCATCGAGATACAATTACATTAACAATCAGTTACACAGAATCTGTTACCCCCTCCAGATAGAATACAATATTACTTAAATGAATTAACGTAATTCGTTATTTCATCTTGATTCCTCTTTGTTATACTTCCGGTCCATGTGAATTCTCTAAAAAGTGTCAACCCTGGATTTGCTTTTAATAATTTATCGATTAAATCATTGTTTTCCTTATATTTTAATGCGTTATTGTCTTTATTATCATCAAGCATTTGATGACAATATATTCCGCAAACTTTTACTTTTTCGGTACCATCATAACCTTCATAAGTCCTGATGTTTGGCTTCCCTACTACCAGAATTTCGTTATATTTACCTGTAGTGTTATTGATAATATCACTGGGTGTATCAATTTTGGCATATGTCCCACCTTCAGGAGTGTAGCCGCGCTTACCTTGGCCTTTGAAGTAACTTTCTGTAAGTGCATAGGTATTTTTGAGCTTCCCGGGTTCATTTCCAGCGTGATTTTGAAAACTCACATCGTGTCGGGAGGTTGAAATTATATTTTGAGGTTCTGCGGCAAGTATCAAACCTACATCAGCCCATTGTGATCTTAAGTGTTCTCCCGTTTTAACAACAGAAGTGCTGATAATATCCCATGAGGATAATAGCGTTTGAGCATTCTGGGTTAATAATGGTGATTCATTTTTAAAATCACGAACGGTATGCACTAAAAATTGCGTGGGGGCTATGTTAGCAGTGTTAATTGAAACACGGCCACTTTTATTAAAAGGATCTATATTTTTCTTACAACGATTTACAGTTTTAAGCGTTTCTTTTTTCAGTTCGTTCCATTGAGGTAAAGCCGATGTATGACTTTTATCACTCTTTGAGAAAATACTGGAGTTAATTGTTTGACCAAAAATACGCATTATTATCACCATGTTTAAAGTTTAAATAAAAAAATAGTCAGGTATTCATTGTGTAAAGCTTAGCGCTCACTAGAGATTAAATCCAAAAGTTCCAAAAGAGCATTTCGTATATTTTATGCTTGGAAAAGTGCCTCCATGTGTTTCCCAGTCTTATGATATCTATAT
>NZ_JAGTUL010000063.1:0-13940 GCF_018224605.1 Shewanella sp. M16
GAGGGCCAGGAGAAGTGTATAAGAGACAGTTAATAACCTCTGTAGAAACACGTTCAGTTTGCAATAGCCAAAAAACAGTCCAACTTAATAGATACTATGCAAATTACACTAAAAATTACTTATTCTAAAAATTGGCACTTTAATAGTTATTAAAGTGCATTTTTCGCGTGTTTTAGCGCTTAATCGACGTGTTTTGTGAATTATCGTAACAGATTCATGCAAAACTCAGTTTATGCAGCACAATATGCATAAGTAGTCACATATCTATCAGTCTTTAATGTTTCACTCATCATCAGCAGAGAAAACGCAATAGCATGACTGAAGAGTTAGTAACGTGCTTTGGTACATAAATAAGCTAGATATTTGACTCTAGCTTATGAGTTTTTTATTAGGAATAAGTATGGCGGCTAGAACTGCTGCAATTTATTACACCTCTGTTTGAAGTTGAGTGCCATGGATTAAATTGCAGTAATGGCAAATATTTTTAAGTAGATGACGCCTCACGGCGTGATCTGGTATAGAATACAGATATAAACTCCTTTAAAGATATGTACTCGTTAATGAGTTTTTAGTGATTCTATATAATTATTACATTCCTCAGCTATAAACTCTGGCACTAAATGATATTTGTTAGGGTCAAGTTGAGAGATATTATCGTTTTCGATATGGAATACTTCATTTATATATTTCTGGAGGTAATTATTATCTAATTTTACACCGTCCGTTAATATTCTGAATATTTGAAGCTTTTCATAGTCATTAGTAGCAGCCTCATATAGCTCAATCATTAATTTGTCAGATGTTACGATGTTAATACATTCTTGGTAATCAAAATCCTTTACTTCGGATGATATTCGGTCAATACCATCTTGCACATCTTTATCAGACATTGGAGATAAATCTTTATATAACGGTTCATTTCGCCTGTGAGCAATATTTGAGATTAAATCATAGGCAGAAGCTTTATCATTAGTTGCATCAAGTTTTCTGCGAAGATAAATAAGCTTAATTATTTGGCTTACGTCCCTTTTGATATTTCTATCACAAACTTCAATAAAGGTCAGTACGTCAGAATTTTCGATTAATAATTCTTTTAGGTTACCTTGTTTACTATAAATATGATGTGCTTTATTTTTATCATCAAGAGGGATAATTTTGAAAAAATCAATTATTGGATCAAAGTCATGAGTGAGCATAAGTACTGTGCTATTTTTCAAAGAGTTACTTTCCACAAATAACTTTCTCATAATTGCGTATTTCTTATTCTTATCAAAGGATGATATTGGATCATCTAACACGATTAAATCAGGCTTTGTCGATAAGCATTGATACATAAATAAAAGCATTGCGAAAGCATTTTTTTCGCCATAGCTTAAATGTTGCCTACCTTCAGGAATTCCCATTTCTAAATCTTTATGCTTGAGCTTCATTGGATAATTGGCGTTTTTACTATCGAAAAACACTTGATACCTATAACCAGCTTTTTCAAGAAACTGATTTATTTCATTTTTATACCTATTCATTAACTTATTAGTATAACTACGTTGTTCACCCACACTTTTCTGAAGGTTTATTACTTCTTGCTTTATTTCTTTTAGAGCTTGATTTACCCCGCTGGTTACACCAAGCGTTTTGTCCGACTTTAAATGTGGAATTAAGTCAAGGTTGATTTCAAGCTCTGTTATTTTATCAATCACTTTCACATTGTCAGTGAAACTCATATGATTTAATGCATTTAAATCTGACAATTTGTCTAACAATAAATCTATTTGCTCCTTGACCTGTTTTAAAGTTAATTCTTCTTCTTTAGATATCCCCGTTTTATTTTGAACTATCGAAACAATTTGTTGCCTTGATTGTTCAGAGAAATAACTTCCCAAGACTTCAACCGTGTCTAATATAGCAACCAAATGCTCGAACAACTTAGGTTCATATGTACTTGCTATTTTTTTTACTTCTTCCTTTTTATGAGTAATCTCCGAAGCGCAAAACGGACAGCATTCATCTATATCTAGAAAATCATTTCCTTTTGCCTGCCATGTAATCCATTGGGTGTTAGAATCGCTTTTTATAAAGCTAGCATATTGCAATACATCATCAGGGATATTGATTAATTTATTTCCATCCGATAGCGACTTAAAGAACTTGCTAGATTTTGATATTCCACTTTTAGTTGGTTTCTTACCAAAAGTTTCGCTTAGCTTACTTAAATCACTAGTTACAGTCTTTAATTCTTCATTTTGTTCGAATTCTTCTTTAATACTTTTTACAAAGACATTTATTTTGTCTGACTGCAATTCAAAATCACTATCTTTTATAAAAATCTCAAAGCTGTTTTGAATTATTTCGTCTTTTTTAAAAGTGAAGTTATTAATAAAGTCTTCATCAAAAATCATAATGGATTTAATGTCATCAAGACCATTTATAGCTGGCAATACTGCTTGTTCCTTACTATCCCCATGCTTAAAAGGCTTCAGATTAATCAATTGTTCAGGAGAGTTAACTTTATATTGAATTGCTTTTGCTATGGTACTTTTCCCTGCACCATTTATTCCGTATTTAACATTCAAGGCGTTTCGGCGGATACTAATTTCGCCACTGTCAATGCTATTACAGTTCTCTATTTGAATATTTATCATTCTTACTCCTCAAGTTAGGTGGAGTTACACAACTTGAGTATGCATTTTTTTACCTTGAAGTACTGATTAAAATAGATGATGTGGGAGCCTAGTCACAGTTGGTATTTTGCTAGAGTTATTAGTTTTTTAGTGCTTAAGCTTCCCTCTCTCACACTCCCTGTAACATCATCCCGCTCCATAAAATCTAGCGGCTTAAGCCCTGTCACTTCTGACACATATACATCTAGCTCTTTGGCGCGCTTTAATCGTCCAGCTCTAAACTGCGTGGCATTACAAATGGCGATTTTTAGCCTATTCTGCAGGCCGTTGCGTTAATGCAAAGATTTCTATCAGTGCAAGTTGGAGAAGATGGTGAGTGCGACTCAGGTTGCTTCTAACTATCAGTAGCGGTTTAGTTGTTAATAGCACCTAGAGCATTCATAACAACAGCACCAAGTTGTCGAGTGTTATATGGATTACCATTCACATTGAAAATACTTAGATTTAGCTCAGCAGCCAGCTTTCTCAATTCTGGTTTTGCTATAGGCATCAGCTTTCCGTCGACATAAACTTCAATAGTACCGTTCTCAAGTTCTTTAATTACACGACTACCGTATGAAGCTGTCTTAACATGTTTTAACTCAGTCGTAAGCTTAGGGCGGTCTATCAACTTAGATAAAGAAATAGTATTTTTCCCTGTGCCATTAACACTCATTAACCGTAAAGCCTCAGTCACACTGACGTCTAACAGTAATTCAATTTGCATTTCTTCAGTGTTAACACGGAGAATTATGACTCTGTCTACTAAGCTGAGAGTTTTTGGATTAAATGAAATGTGACCACCAAGTCCCATCATTGCCGTTGTTTTTACAGAGATCCTTTCCCCTTTTTCACTAACAACATCATAACCCTTTTGATTTACCTCAGTGGCCATCTGACCATTGGAGATAAGTGCTGCATATAGCTCACCAATGCGTCCAATCAAATGACGAAGTTCAGTTGGCTCAACACCCCACTGTAACTCACGCTCAAACCAAGACATCGCTTCGCCTAGAGACTGGATGATTTGCATCTGTGTTAGAGCCATCGATTACTCCCTATTAAGACAACCGACTACTGATATCAGCTGAGTCTGATATTATTTGGTTGGAGTGGCTTCTGCGTCTGTAGCGTCTTCCCATGACATAAATTCCTTTAGTTAAGATTCTCTAGCACCTTAACGATCACGAGCACATTGCCACTCTAGCTCTGGGATACAATGGTAAAATTGGCTCATCAAACTTATCGTATAATGATTCAGACATAGTATGCACATAGGGTCTTGGGGCACCTATTTCTGAACCTTCGTTATATATATCCAACAAATATAAAATCACATCGTTAACACTTTTGAGTTTATGTACTTCCTTCAATGTCTGAAGCGCCACCTGAGTCTCATGTTTAAGGCGGATTTTCTTCCTACGTTTTTCGTACATTGTCCTTTTAAAGCTTTTGAGGGTTTCAGGGCTTAAATAATCAAACCAATCATTTATAGACATGAATGAACTGTCTTCTAGTTCAAGCTTGCCCGTCTTTTTAACAAAAGCATTCAAGTCATCCAGCATCCGCGGATGTTCATTTTTCTCAACCAAAACAAATAGTTTATCAAGAGAATCATTGATGACGTCAAACTTCCATTCTAGCAATTTACTCATTTACTTTCCCTCTGCTACAAGCCCACAATTCCATTGATAGTAATTAAAGTACGATTCTTTAAACTTGGTATAAAGCACGTTTTCCACACAAACGTCAATATGTTAGAAAAAGATACCAGACAGCAGCACTCCATAAAAAGAATGCCCTATTTTCTATACTAATCGACAAATTCTAAGTATTTCTAATATGCTACGGCGAGATCGTTTTCCACTCTCACAATCCTTTGCTTACACCGACGAACCACTGTTACAGGACAGAATCGTCAAGGTTACTTAGCACGTATCAGTGCAACTCCACGCGTTTCCAGTTCTATTAGGACGTTTGTTCTGTGTATGAAAATAAACTCAGGATTGGTTGCCAATTATTCAAAAAGCAGCTCTCTTGTTCAGGCTTGATTTTAAATAAAGGCACTTTAGCATCCCAATCAACACTGTCTTTAATGATTGCACTGGGAACTATAAATACCTCCGGCTGGCGCTCGGTATCTATCCATATATTACAAAATACATAAAAGAAATTATCTGAGGGACTTGGCGGTTTTTTTCCAACCATCCATTGTCTCGGTTGGCTTTTTCCCTGTGATGATTTTACTTGGAGGCTTGCAACACTCTTTCCGTCGTCGGTGACTAAAATATCAACACCTTTCGTCCCTGTGTTCATTAAAGCTGCGGAAAGTCCTCTTCGGCTCAAATTGTATGCAACAAGATACTCACCTGCATCACCTATAGTTCTATTATCCATGTTCAACCTCATTAACTATTATTCCATTAGCACCATTCCAAGATGAGCGGCTAGCGATCACAAACAAGTCAGAGATGATCTGGCAGGCGTAGTTTCTGCGTTTGTATCGCTGTCCCATGGCATTTATTCCCTATGTAGCTAGTCGACGATCTCAAGAAGATTTTTCGGCAGCTCAAGGAATATGCTCCCTTTTTTGCCTCCATTACCACTAGGTTCAGAGTAAAATGCCCTACCATTTTTGTTGATAATGAGTGTCATAGCAGCCTTCGCTCGCGTAATTGCCACGTATGTGTTGCACAATTCCTCTTTGTACGATGAGAGTCCCTTTACATCGAGAAGAGGATCTATCACATAACAATGAGCGGCTTCTTTACCTTTTGCACCATGATAGGTTTGTGTTATTTCTTGCCACTCCTTATTCAACCCAGCACGATCTATGGCTTCATTAATCAACGAAATATGATCTCTATAGCGGCATAAGATTAAGTGGCTAGTAGCATCTGTTTCTTGCTGCTTAATATCTTCTACCAACCAAGCTAAGGCCTCATCAAAATTGGAGCAATATTTCGCACTTGGCTTCGCATCTTCCACGCCAGTTACAGCGCTTTCAGAGGTAAAGAACTTAGGACTAATCTTACGCCTGACTGTATTCCCAAGTTCTACGTTTGAAGGAGTTGAGCGATAATTCAACCGTAGTTGGTAGCGAGCACTTTTTGTTGGGAACACATCCTCGAACTTTTTAAGGAAGTAACTCTTAGCACCTCGAAATTCAAAAATAGACTGAGCGGGATCTCCAACCATGAAGACATTGATCCCAACTGAATACAAATGCTTAGTAATTTCCCATTGAACTGAGTTGCAGTCTTGAGCCTCATCTACAATGAAATGCTGAAGTTCGCTTTTAAGCCGCTTTCTTGTAGCTTTGCCATCTAATTGCTGCTTGACATTTACAAGCATATCATTGAAATCACGTTTATTTTTAGCCTTTTTCCTTGCCTCATACGCATCAAATAACTCTTGCAATGTTTCAGTATCGTCAACCCATTCAGGATTTATCTTCTTTGTAGCACCATCGATACTTTGGTTCTCGAAATTTGCCATCCTCTCAAAGATTGAATATGCCTTTTGAGCAACGAAATCAGCTATATCCATCTCCGAATCACCATAGTCACCGCCATCGTAGATAATGTTGGTAAGCATTTTCTTGGCCTCATCAGGTGTTAGCGCTGTCTTCTTAACTCCCTCTAGCCTATTCAACAACTTGTTACACCAACCACTAAACGTGTCGACAGCAACCCCCTTTGAATCGACATCCAAAGCCCTAATTCTAGACTCAAATTCCTCTTTTGCTGGATTGGTGTAGGCTAAAACGGTAATAGATGTAGATTTAACTCCTGAGTCCAATAGAAACTTAACTCTGTCGACAATTAGCCGTGTTTTACCTGCACCTGGGCATCCCTCGACATAAACAGCTCGTTTATTAGAAGAAACGATATCCGATGGACTGTGACTTATCTCTTTGTTTGATTCGACTATCCGCTTAATGACTTTACGTACGACATTTACTTGATTTCGATAGTTACCTTTTGTTGGTTCAAGCAATTTGATTGGAGTGAAAATGGCTTTTAACACTAACTCCAATTTTAACATCAGCGCTTTGTCGAGGTTGGCACGATCTATGTCAAAGCAAGCTGTACCCTTGCCATGCCTTTGCTCAATGAGATCTCTAAGGTCTTTTACTTTCGCTAGGCTCTTATTCTTGATTAGCGCCTCAAGAGCATCATCATCTATCTCGGCTAAATACATAGGTTTGATTAACTGAACATCACTAAGTAAGGAGTCCAAAATCTCGATATCTTTAAGAAGGACATTATCCTTTATAGGGTCAAAGAATTTACGAGATTCAAGGCGGTAGCTACACACCAGCGAAGGAAACCAGTCATCAATACCATCAAGCTGATCCGCGATATCCTTCCATTGAGTATTAAAACCTTCAAGACATTTACGAGTGAAAACCTTGTTTTCCTTAAGAACTTTATCGTAGGCGACACAACGGTGGTGATATCGGTCGCCAATATATGTGGTTTCTTTTGCTCGCTTACTTTGCTTGGGTAAACATTCAGATGCAGATCGTCTATTATCTTTAGTCAACATAAAACCGAATAGCTGAGATACGCCATACATAATATATCCAGTATGCAACTCCAGCAGTAACGCATTTTTCATCAAAGAATTATAGCGATTGACCTGTAACACAGAGTGGAATTGATACAACATATAAGATACTAACTTATTACCCACCCGAGTAGGAATAAACTCGATCTCGCAGTTATATTTAAGATCCCTGTCCTTATTATGCACATTTTTAAGATTAGCAATGTGAACATTGATCACCCTATAATCATCACCATCCACAAAAATTTTATATCTGTCAGTGTAAAAAGGTATAATGTAATTAGATTTAAAGCCAGAGTTTTCATAAGGAAATTCTTTATTTATTTTTAAAGGCAAACCTGATTTCTTTATTTTTAAAAATGTTCGCCTATTATTATTTTCTGAATTTCTAACAAAACAAAACCCATCCTCACTATCCAATAGTTTATCTATGTCATTTTGAGTAAGCTTCAAGCCTATGCGTATATAGTCAATATCAACTGTATCTTCGCTGATGTCATCAATAGCTGCTTCCATGAGACTGTGTTGGTACTCAACTATTTCTCTATCTCGCAGCACACTCATAATCTTAGCGATATTAGTTGTATAGTTTAATGATACTGGATTGGTAAGCTTAGCAATTTTACGATTAAGTTCTGGCTGAACTAATGGGTATTTAGCATTACGTGATACATCAAAAATCTTACTCGGAACGATATTACTAAAGACTGTGTTTTCATTGGAATTGCTAGTAGTTGCTTTGGAATTACTCTTAGATAGCTTAGAACTACTCATTCTCTAATACCTATATAATTGAATATTGATCTGACATTTAAGAGCATTTATCTAATCGATACTACCTCTATCTAAGCATGATAACCACTGCTTTTTATCTCGCTACAAAGTGGTTATCACAGCACATTAGAAATGTATGATGACGAAAGAGAGCCAAACACGATTAGAGCAAGATAGCTCATCCATTGGAGCTAGGTATCGTTCTACACAAAAGTTTGATTAATCCTCTCATACAACAAGTCAAATCTACAGTTTCATTGCTGAAACTGAATACACTAAGCAATAAAGCGAGTTGAAATCTGACTTAGCGAAGAAAAATATAGCATGGACAGACTATAAATTTAGCATGGACAGCAGATATTTATGGCATGAACATGCTATACAATTACCGATGGACAGATTAAATTATCAAGCTAAAATAATTGGTAAACTGGTTCGTAAAATGAATTTAAGGAGGGGCTAATATGGGTAGGGATCGCAGAGATAGAACTATGGAAGAATGGATTAATGATGGAGACGAGCTATTAAAAAAGATGGGGGAGAAGCACAAACTATATAAAAAAGTCAGTGCTCTACTGTCAGATTTAAATAGCAATAAAGATGATGCTGAAAAACATGAAATAATTGATGCACTTAATTTAGAAAAAGATAAACTCGGTGAAGCATGGTTGAAATGGACTAAGAGTATAAAACAAAAAGCTAAGGACAAAAAAAGGCATAAATTTTATATTAGCGAAAAAACATACGATGACATCCTTAGCTTTATTGGATTGAAAAATGAGGATAGCAAATTTAAAAAACATGATAAAGGGGGCAAGAAAAACGAAACCAGTGACAATAAAATATTCAAAATATTATTTGATCATATAAGCAGTTTTGGTGTTAGTGACGTTAAGGAAATGTACACCCTGATTGATGAGTTAAATAAATTTGGCTCGGCGTCTAGTGAGCGATATTCAAAAGACGCGCTGACAAGTGAAAGCAAAGGCTACAAGGGTGAAACTGGTAAAGTAATTCACGCCATCATTGAAGAATTGAAGCGCAACAAAATTACCAACTTCGAAAAACTGAAAAAAATTAGAAGTACTGTCAATAGAGAATTAAGTGAAGACAACAAACAACTCTTGGATGAAAATGAGAAATTAAAGCGGAGAATACGTGAGCTTGAATTATAGCTACCGCTAGATATCAATTGATATTAAAATATGTGGTTCATTCAGAAGTTACCCAGCCCCCAACCGTGTCAAAAACAGTGGCAGAAATTCAGTCATCAAAGTGATATTATGAACGTGTTTCTAGTATCACTTTTCCCTTCTCGTTCAACCCTCTAAACATAATTCAATTTATACACTTACTGGAGTTCTCTATGACTACAGCGACCCCTTATGCGCTGTATTTGAGCCGCCTGTCTATTAATAGTCAGCGCTCTATCAGCTCACAAATGCGCAGTATTGCGCGACTCATGCAATGGCAAGAAGACAGTCTCGATGGCAAGCTGTGTCAGATAGACTATCAACAAGCGCTGCAAATACGCGCAATGATGACCCATGCGCAGTGGTCAGCCCGTTCCATCAACCGCGCCATGATAGCGATTAAGAATATCGTCAAAGTGGCAGCCTTGATGAACAAAGCCGATTTATCGCAAGTCGCTAACTTGCAGACCATTAATCAAGTGAAGCACGGTGAGCATCAAGGTACGCCGTTAAGCACCGAGCAAGTGACCGCGGTATTGGATTACTGCAAAACGCAAAAAGGCACCTTTGCTACCCGTAATCTGGTGATATTCAGCCTGTTCTTGGGTACTGGATTGCGCCGCAGTGAGTTATCGGCGTTGATGCTGCACGACTATGATGCCAACTTGCATACCCTGACAGTGGCTGCGGGTAAAGGTAACAAGAGTCGCACCTTGTTCTTGCCTGAGTGGGTAGAGCAAAATCTTCTGGCATGGCTTAAGTTACGTCAGCGCCAGCAGGGGTATTTAGTGTGTAAGTCGACGCTGACTGGCAAGCTTAAACTTACCGAGCCAACCACCCCAACGGCTTTATATCGGTTAGTTAAAGATACCTTGTATGAGCTAGGGGTGGATAACGTATCACCCCATGATTTACGCCGTACCTTTATTACTCGCTTGCTTGAGCAAAATGTGGATATCAATACCGTGCGCCAAATGGCAGGACACGCCGATATCAGCACCACTACCATTTACGATAAACGTGACCATGCGTTTATGAAGCAAGCCGCAGCGATGCTGGATTACATCCCGCCGGATAAACCCATTAAACGGGGGCGCGGCAGTCGATGATAAACGTCAAACCCATCGCTAAACACGCTAAGCATTGTTACTACCTTGCAACTCAAATCGCCGAAGACTTATTGCTGTCAGCCGTCAATTATGGCTTTGAATATATGCCGTCCTATGCGATTAACTCGTTAGTGGGTATCAAGCTACAACATGGCATTAATCATGATATCGACAGCACCCTAGCGTTGTTTCCGCTAAAGGATAATTACCCTCTAATGGCAGAAACGGTGCAGCACAATGCGCGGTTTCTGTGTGAACTGTTTAAGCTAGATGCCGCAATGAAACCCATGATGGTGCTCATCATCGTGCTCAATGCCAATGCAGGGCTCAAAGAGTTGCTTAACCTGTTAGCTGACCATGACACCGATATCCTCATTCATTGGTTAGAGCAAGAAACAGGGCTTAGCAGTGATGATATCCATGAGCAGCTAGAGCCTTTAGCCCGTAATCGCTTTATTGAGGGAGCAGCATTACTCCTACCGCATTTGTTGAGAATACCGGAGCCGTTTAGGGTATTGCTGGTGACTGAAAAGCTCACTCGCCGTGAAGCCTTGCTCGCGCCGATTATCAAACACAGCCCCACAGCACAGTTCAAGCTTAAACAATTTGAGCATGTGAATGCCGATTTAGTGTATCGCTATCTAAGGGCTGCCATGGCTCAGCGGCTTAAAGGGGTTAACATTTTACTGTATGGGGCAGCGGGTACAGGTAAAACCGAGCTATCTCGCACCTTAGCAAAGGCACTGCGGCGCAGCTTAGTGGAAGTGCAAAGTGTGCAGTTTGAGGATGGCAAAGTGACTGAGGAGTTCTTGAGTAAAGAGCCGACTAGCCAACGCTTAACCTACCTTAATCTACTGCAAAGCTTGCTCGATGGCTCAGATGAAAGCCTGTTATTGGTCGATGAATGCGAAAGCGTGTTTAAGCATGCCGATGAGCATTACTCTAAAGAAGGCTTAATGCGCTTACTGGAAACCAATCCTGTACCTGCTATTTGGATTACAAACCATGTATCGCAACTTGAACCAAGCTACATACGCCGCTTTAAGTTAGTGATGGAAATCCCTGTACCCGATGAAGCCTTTAGCTTTGCCATGAGTAAAACCATGCTCAAATCACTTAAGGTGTCGGATGCGTTTCGGTTGGTGTTAGCGAGCAAATCTAATGCCGCTCCGGCATATATTGCGAACGCCGCCCATGTAGCAAGTACCTTAGCCTTAACAGGGGATGAGGCTGAAATCGTGGTATTGGATGTTATTAATGCCACCCTTGAAGCCTGTGGTGAAGAGCCGCCAGCGGCTAAGTATCAAGGCCAGCTCAACTTTGACCCCAGTTGCTTAAATCTTAACGCCATCGACGGACAAGATGCACAGTCCATTATCAATGATATCGACACCGCAATAGCCAACAGTCTGCCTGTTAGGGTGTTACTCAATGGTCCCCCAGGTACAGGCAAAACAGGTTGGGTACATCACTTAGCTGAAACCCACGGCATGGATATCATGCACATCAAGTGCTCTGATGTACTGAGTAAGTATGTCGGTGAGAGCGAGCAGAACATTGCAGCGCTGTTTAGAGAAGCGCACAGAACAAAGAAGCTGATGCTCTTTGATGAAGTCGATAGCTTGCTCAGTCAGCGTGAGAGCGCTCAAGCGCAGTATGAAGTGCAGCTCATCAACGAACTGCTGTCACAGCTTGAATGCAATACCATGCCTGTGTTTGCCGCGACCAATGCACTCAGCGCTATCGATAGCGCAGTGATGCGCCGCTTTGACTTTAAACTGACCTGTGACTATCTGACTGAAAGCCAGCGCCAGACCTTGTATCGACAGGTACTAGGGATTAACAAACTCACAGTGATAGAGGTTGACCAACTTCACGCACTACAACAATTAACGCCCGGCGACTTCGCTATCGTAGCAAGGCGCATGTTATTTCAACCTAACCACAACCACAGAGCCACCGCGATTGCTCTGTTAACCCAAGAAAACAACCGTAAACAAGCCACGCGCCGCATTGGCTTTATCAACTAACCCCAGCAACACAACCCACTAAACCACGAAAAGGAACACCCCATGACAACATTATTGAGTTCGCTCAAGGTTATCGCTCGCCCTGAAATCGCCGTTAAGCCGCCTATCATCGGCAAAAGAACCCGCTTGGTTGACAAGCTGAAGCAGCAATTGGATATGGCCGAATGCTTTATCCAAGGCAGCGAGTTTGAAGCCTACCGCGAGAAAAGTGTCAAAGACCCAGAGACAGGAGAGCGTAAGAAGGTGCGCCGCCGTATCACAGTGCGCCCATGGTACTACGACAGTGAAGGTCACTATTACTTCGAAGTCCGTATCGGGATTAAGCCTATCGAACTGGTAAAGGATAAACCCGCCATTGATGTCGGTGATAAAACCCTGCTACCTGACACCATTAAGCTGATTATCGATGCCGTAGAGAAAGGAGAGCTAGATGAGTTCATCCTCAAGGCATCTAAGTTCCCGACCAAGAAGGCTAAGGCTAGCGCTGAGGCCAGCACAGGCGCAAAGAGTGAGGCGAAGAGCGATACCTCAGCCAAAACCACCAAGTAATGCACACACTATCAGGAGCAGAAGGAAGCCCCTTCTCTCCTGAGTCTTTATCATCTATAGGGATAGACCATGGCGATTATCCGAGAAATCAATGTCAAATATCAGTTCAAAGAAACCCAGTGCGCCTTGGCCGAGCAAGCCATAACACGGCCTGAAGATACCGCGCAGGTATTTGACTACCTTAAGCATGAAACCAAAGAAATGTTTATCGTGGCAAACCTGACAACCCAGCACACCATTAATTGCGTGGAAGTCGTGGCGACAGGTTCCGTGAATGGCATCAGTATGCGACCTGTCGAAGTGTTACGCACGGCCGTTATTCTGAATATGCCCAGCGTTATCCTTGTTCATAACCACCCTTCAGGCGATCCAACACCAAGCACAAGCGATATCCAATTCACCCGTAAAGTCATTGAGTGCGCCAAAGTGCTGGATATCAATGTCCTCGACCATGTGATTATTGGCCTTAACCGCTTTACCAGCCTTCGCGAAACCCACTCCGATTTGTTCTAACACCAACTAAGGACACACAATGAATACCATCAACAAAGAGTTGGCCCTGCCTGTCTCTGACAGACTGCTATTGGCATTAACCCCGTTTATCAGTAACCAACCCCACAATGCCGTGACGATTAACTTTCGTGATCCAGATTACAGCCCACAACGGGGTGGCTTTCATCCCGTGGAGATAAGGCTAGAGAAACACGCCGAGCAATGGCAGTTATGCTACATCACCGACTTTTGCTATGTCGGCCAAATGGGGCAATGGGAGTTGGTTAAAGAACTGGACTTTGACTTTAGTTGCGGCGTATTCCAAAGCATCAGCGGCCTATTAGTCATTGAAGCGGCAGTAGCGTTTTACCCGATATGGGAGCAAAACTTCCTGTGCTATTGGCAGGAGTTAGACGTTTTTAATGTCAGTGTGTCGGCAGATTAACCCTCAAAACACTCAAAACCGCCGTAAAAGTCACATCTCAAATAAAATGAAATCGACTACACTGATGCTCAAGCAGGAAATGTCTTCCTTGCTTGCGCTATGGACTGTCTTAAAGAATA
>NZ_JAGTUL010000064.1:0-13480 GCF_018224605.1 Shewanella sp. M16
CGGTCGGCTGATTACTAAGCTCGCTTTGTGATATTTTATTTTTAAATATGTTAATGAATTATATGATTTTTTAATGTGTTTTTATGTTTCATTCCTATTCTGCTTTTCGCTAATTTAAATCTCTCCTTTTTAGTTATCGGTACAAATGTACCTACATGCTTAATTCTTTAGAAAATTTTCTCTAACTGCGCCTTGCTCAAGGGGATTAATTGCTGTAACAATGATGTTACCTGTGAGCTAACAAGATGTTGGTTGTAATTCCTAAAACAAAGAATCCAGCAGGGTACGGAGAGCTAAAATGAAAATTGTTAAAAATAGTTTTAACAAATCGGCGCTTGCTTTGGGGGTGGCGTCGGCATTGAGTTTGTTAATGATCCCAAGCGTTAATGCAGTATCTTTTAATTGGGGAGAGGTTGAGGGCACATTTGACTCAACTTGGACTGCTGGTGCGAGCTGGCGTGTAGGGGAGCGCGATTGGGAAGGTCAAATTGGTAAGGTTAATCAACCCCAATTCGATTGGTCTAATTACAGCGCATTTGGCAATACTAAATACACTTCTGCTGAGATTTGGGCCCAGCCCGGATCGTATTCCAGTAACAATGACTTAAGTAATTTACTTTATTCTCAAGGCGATACTACATCCGAAATCGTTAAAGGTTTGCATGAATTGTCATTGAAATACAAAAACTACGGTTTATTCGCTCGTGGTATGTATTTCTATGATCGTAAACTCAATGACGGTAATTATGATTTTAATGATCCGATAACGGGCAAAGAGTTTGACCCTTGTGAAGATAACCGTGCTTCAGAAGTTCAATGTAAAGATATTCGCCTACTCGATGCGTTTGTGTATGGCAATTTTGATCTTAACGATGGCGCTAATCCATTATCTATTCGTGTAGGTAATCAAGTGGTGTCATGGGGTGAAAGTACACTGATTGCCCATGGGATCAGTGAAATCAACGCCGTTGACTTGAACATACTTAACGCGCCTGGTGCTGAACTCAAAGAAGCGTTCAGACCTCAAGGTATGGTGTGGGCTTCCCTTGGTTTGACGGATTCATTAACGGTAGAAGCATTCTATCAATATGATTGGCAACCTATTTGGGTACCGACACCGGGTTCTATTTTTGCTACTAACGATTTTGCGGGTTTCGGTGGTTACGCTCAAAACGCTCAGCTTGGGTTTAATGCTAACCCTGACATCAATTTAGACTTTGTGATGCAAGAATACGAGCGTTTAGCGGGCATGATTGCCAGCGGCCAATCTATTCCGACACAGCAATTGGTTTCTATGGCCTTAGCCTACCCAACAAAAGTGACGCTAGTGCAGGATGAGGCAGAGCCAAGTAATGATGGCCAATACGGTATTAAGCTGGGTTATTACGCGCCTTCACTGGGTGAAACCGAATTTGGTTTTTATTTCATGAATTATCATAGCCGTCGTCCTCTTATCAGTGGTACTGCCGCCGATTTTAGCACGGGTGCACTTTTATCTGATCTGGCGACCATAGGTCAAAACTCGGGTAATATTGATCGTGAATTGCTGCTCAATTTGAAGAGTTTCTCTAAGGCGCAAATCGTTTATCCAGAAGATATCAAGCTTTACGGTTTCAGTTTCAATACCCTGGTTGGTGATACCTCTGTCGCGGCTGAAATTGCCCATCGTCAGGATGAACCACTGCAAATCGATGACGTAGAATTGTTGTTTGCCGGTATGCCACAGCAGTTAGCTAACGCTGGTCTTCGTCCAGATCTCGATGGTATTTCACAGATTAAAGATGTTAAGCCGGGTGAAACCGTGGATGGCTTTATCCGTCTTGATACCACTCAGGCGCAGATGACTTTCACCCATTTATTTGGTCCAACGTTAGGTTTAGATAACTTGACTATGTTGGCCGAAGTGGGTGGCGTGTGGATCCATGATATGCCAGGTTTTGATGAGCTACGTCTCAATGGTCCAGGTACGTCACGTTCTGGCGGCAACCCAGATATGCCCGGCATCATTCAAGCCTTGCACAACGGTCCTGAAACTAACCCGTTCCCAACCGACTTTGCTTGGGGATACCGTTTAGTTGGAAAGGCGGATTTCAACAACGTATTTGCTGGGGTCAATATGTCTCCACGGGTGATTTTCTCCCATGACGTTGATGGTATTACACCTGATCCTATGTTCCTGTTCACGGAAGGACGTAAGTCTGTCGCGCTAGGCGTTAACTTCGACTATCAAAACCGTTGGGGTGCAGATATCTCCTATAACAATTTCTTTGGCGGTGTCGGTACGACGAATGCGATGGCAGATCGTGATTATGTTTCATTCAATATCAAGTATTCGATCTAAAAGGACTCAAACAATGAAGAAACTGACGATATTGGCGAGTGCAGTCATGCTGGCGTTCGCAGCGCCAGTCGCTATGGCTAAGATATCAGAAGCTGATGCGGCAAAACTTGGCAATGAACTTACCCCTTTAGGTGCTGAAAAAGCAGGTAATGCTGATGGTTCTATTCCTGCGTGGGATGGTGGTATCACTAAGCCTGTGGCGGGTTATACCAAAGGGATGCATCACCCAGATCCTTTCCCTGAGGATAAGATTGAATTTACTATTACCAATGCTAACAAAGCGCAATATAAAGATTTTTTAACGCCGGGTCAGATGAAGTTGTTCGAACTTTACCCTGATACCTACAAGATGAATGTGTATAAGACTCGCCGTAGCGCCTCTGTACCACAGTTCGTTTACGATGCGACTAAAGTTAACGCGACTCGTGCTGAACTGATTGCACAGGGCAATGGTATTTCTGGTGCGGCTATTGGTATTCCATTCCCGATCCCTGCAAATGGTTTAGAAGCAATTTGGAACCACATTTTGCGTTTTCGTGGTATCGATATCGAAACTTCCCGTAGCCAAGCTGCACCGACAGCCGATGGTAGCTATAGCTTAGTCGAAACGGCTGAGGAAATTCGTTTCGAATATTCTCGTCCAGAAATTACCTTAGATCAGCTTAAAGCCAGCAATACGCTGTTCTACTTTAAGCAAGTGGTGACTCAGCCTGCACGTTTAGCAGGTACAGCCTTATTGGTTAAAGAAACCATGGATCAAGAGGCGCTTCCCCGCCAAGCTTGGACCTATAACACAGGTCAACGTCGAGTACGTAAAGCGCCGAACGTGGCTTTTGATACACCGGGTACAGTGTCAGATGGTCTGCGTACGACAGATGATTTCGATATGTTTAACGGCTCTCCAGTGCGTTACAACTGGGAACTGGTTGGCAAAAAAGAAATTTATATCCCGTACAACGATTACAAACTGCATTCAGATAAGCTGAAATATGACCAAATATTGAAACCTGGTCATGTGAATCCTGAGTATGTTCGTTGGGAAAAACACCGCGTATGGCAAGTGAGGGCGACGCTGAAAGACGGTATGCGCCACATTTATAAAGTGCGCGATATGTACCTTGATGAAGATTCATGGCAAGTGTCAATCGCCGATCTCTACGACAACCGTGATCAGTTGTATCGTGTGGCCGTTGCACATGGCTTGAATTACTACGAAGTACCTGCACAGTGGGATACTTTAGAAGTCTTCCATGATTTGCAATCCCGTCGTTATCTCGCTATGGGCTTAGACAACCAAAGTGGCATGTATAACTTCGATGCCAAACTGACTGAAGCTAACTTTACCCCCGATGCATTGCGTCGTGAAGGTATCCGTTAATAGGCCACGTACAAAGGGGCGCTTAGCGCCCCTCATTAGTTTAAGGAAGTTTGTATGTCGTTTCGCATCCTTCAGTGTGTCGCTGTATTAAGTTTCGGTGGCGCTTTTTTTCCTTCTACGTTATCTGCAACGCCCTCTGATCCGATTTTTTCTCAAGTTCAACCTCTTGCTGCTTCATCTTTGATTTTAGATATTGCCAACGTAGGCGCAGGTTTAGTGGCTGTGGGTGAACGTGGCCATGCTCTGGTGTATGACGGCAGTTGGCATCAAGTGGCAACGCCCGTGAGTTCACAGCTGACCAAAGTCTTTTTTCTCAATGAAAAACGCGGTTGGGCTGTAGGTCATGATGCAACCATTTTACAGACTCAGGATGGTGGCCAAACTTGGCAGCAGCAGATGCATTCGCCCGAGATTGAAAAACCATTCCTCGATGTGGTGTTTTTAGACGAAAACAATGGTATTGCCATTGGTGCTTACGGTTTGTTTTATCGCACCAACGATGGCGGTGCCCAGTGGCGTGAGGAGTTCCATGAGGAGCTCTTAGCAGAAGAAGATGTGGCTTATTTGGCGGAGTTAAAAGGCAGCGATCAATTGGCCTATTTGAGTGCGCGCGCTTCATTATTGCCGCACTTTAATCGTATTTTAACCTTAACCGATGGACGTTTATTATTGGTTGGCGAGCTGGGCTTAGTCGCTGTTTCTGGCGATCAAGGTAAAACATTTACGCGTACCAATTTTGATTACGATGGTTCTATGTTTAACGCCGTAGAAACGAAAAATGCTGTGTATGTGATGGGCCTTCGCGGTCATATATTCAAAGCTGATGTGAGTTTAAGCCAATGGAATCAAATAGAACTGCCGGTGCAATCCTCAATCAACGGTGCCATGGTTGTTTCTGACGACGCGCTATATTTAGTGGGAAATGCGGGGATAGTGATCAAGCTAAATGAGGATGACACTAGCAGTATCGTGACTCGTCGCCAAGGGGAAAACTTAGTGTCTATTGCAAAGGATAATCAAGGGAATATGTGGTTATCCGGCAGCCAAGGGCTGTTTATTCTTAAGCCATAAAATTTTAAAACTACAATAAATAACAGGGCCGAGAAGATGTTAGAAAAACTGGTCAACGGATTTGAGTCATTTTTGTTTCGCAATCGCGCATGGGTCGTCGGCATTTTTGTGTTTTTGACGTTGTTTTTTGGCTATCAGGCCAGTCAACTCAAAATGGATGCGGCTTTTATCAAAAATATTCCACTGCAGCACAGTTATATGCAGACCTACCTGAAACACCAAAAAGATTTTGGTGGTGCCAACAGCATCATGGTGGCGGTTGAGGATACCAGCGGTAATATTTTTAATGCTAACTATTTTGATACCTTAAAAAATGTGCATGATCAGCTGTTTTTTATTCCAGGGGTTGACCGTGCGCAGGTGAAATCAATTTTTTCGCCTTCCACTCGTTTTACTGAAGTCGTTGAGGATGGTTTTGCTGGCGGGCCTGTTATTCCAGCGGATTTTTCAACTTCAGTGTCTGGGTTAGAAACGGTTCGCGATAATATTGAAAAAGCAGGGATTGTCGGCCGATTAATTGCCAACGATTATAGTGCGGCTATGGTGTCGGCTCAATTAATGGATTTTGATCCACAGACGGGTAAACCGCTTGATACCATTGCTTTTGCTGCACAATTAGAAAAAGAGCTTAGGGGCAAGTTCGAAACCGATAAGGTTAAAATTCACATCATAGGTTTCGCCAAAATGGCGGGGGATGTGGCTGATGGTGCTAAGGGTGTATTGCTGTTCTTCGTGATCGCGATTTTGGTCACCGCCATCATGGTTTACCTCTTTTCTAAATCAATCATCTTGACCATGCTGCCACTGGTCTGCAGTTTAACGGCTGTGGTCTGGCAGCTTGGTTTATTGACTGTGATAGGTTTCGGTCTTGATCCTATGTCGATTCTGGTACCGTTTTTAGTCTTCGCCATCGGTGTGAGCCACGGGGTGCAGATCATTAACGCTGTACGGCGTCGAGTGCTCGACGGGCAAACGACAAAAGCGGCTTCGGCGTCGGCATTTCGTAGTTTATTAGTGCCGGGTGGTGTGGCATTATTGTCCGATACTGTTGGTTTTATTACCCTGTTATTTATCGATATTGGGATTATTCGCGAGCTGGCTATTTCTGCCTCGCTCGGTGTGGGCGTGATCATTTTCACTAACCTTATCCTGTTGCCTTTGGTGATTTCTTTTACTGAAATCAAAGTCAATAAACACGCAGAACCGACCGCTGAAGAAGTGCGAACTGAGGCTATTTGGCGCTTCATGGCGCGTTTTGCGACGCCTAAATATGCTGTGGTAGTCATTATTGCCACTGTGGTGTTGTATTTTGTGGGTCTGCAACAAGCCAATCAGATGAAGATTGGTGATCTACAGGGCGGCGCGCCAGCGTTACATCAAGATTCGCGTTATAACCTCGATACCTTCTTCATCACAGATCATTTCTCTATCACCACAGATGTGATGACTGTGATTGTTGAGGCAGCACCTGAAGCCTGTACTTACCACGATGTGCTCACTCAAATTGATCAGTTTGAATGGTTAGTGCGCAATACTCCTGGGGTGGAGTCGACTGTGAGTCTGGCGTCGGTCGCTAAAAAAGTGAATGCTGGCTTCAACGAAGGTAATCCAAGATGGGAAGTGTTGCCGCGTACAACGGCGAGCTTAGTACAGGCTATTGGCCAAATTCCCACGACTTCAGGTTTATTAAATGGCGATTGTTCTGTCATGCCTGTGTATCTGTTTATGAAAGATCACAAGGCCGAAACCATAGAAACTGTGGTCGCTAAGGTCAAAGCCGTCGCCGCGAAAATGGACAACGAGAAGTTGCAGTTTAAACTGGCGTCGGGTCCTGTGGGTGTAATGGCAGCGACTAACGAAGCGGTGGCCGAGGCGCAGTTACCTATGATGATATACGTCTATGGTGCCGTGTTTGTACTCTGCTTAATCAGCTTTAAATCTTTTAAAGCCACTGTGGCGGTCATTATTCCGTTATATGTCGTGTCGACACTGGCACAGGCTTTGATGACTCAGCTCGATATTGGCTTAGCTGTCAGTACCTTACCTGTCATCGCGCTGGGGGTTGGTATTGGTGTGGACTATGGTATTTATATCCTCTCGACTATGTCGTCTAAGCTATCAAATGGTATGCCAGTGCAACAGGCTTACTATGAGGCGTTGGTCGAACGGGGTAGTGCGGTGATCTTTACGGGCCTTACATTGGCGATTGGTGTCAGTACTTGGTTCTTCTCGGCACTTAAATTCCAAATGGACATGGGAATATTGTTAACATTCATGTTTGTGGTAAATATGCTCGGTGCCATAATTATCCTACCTGCATTGGCCGCCATTTTCTGGCGCCAACCTAAGTAGAGTCTACAAATGGGGAGCTAAGCTCCCCATTTACTTTTGAATACTTAGTCTGCTTTATCGATTGTTTGGTCATTTGTCATTCCTTGTTTACGCCAATACTGGATTTCAAGAGGATGTACCACTAAAATTTTCCTCGAAATACAGCGGTTTTAGTAATAAACTTCGCGCGACGATCTAGATCACATTAATTTATCTGCGATTGTTAAGCCGAAGCATCCAAATAATGAAAAAAGCGCTGCCATAGACGCTTAAGGAAACAGCAACATGGCCTTGAAAGATGCAATGCCTTCAGTACTACTTGAAAATGTAGTCAGTTTAATTCACGCTAAAGTCCCTAATTCACAAGCCAAGCAAGTTGAACAGTTCGCCACCTGCCTTTATGCCCACATGTCGAAAGACGATCTCAATGCGCGTAATGACAGTGATTTATACGGTGCGGTTCTCAGTTTATGGAACGCCCTGAACAAAACACCAAAAGGTAACACTCATCTGAGAGTGTTCAATCCTAGCCAAGCCAAACACGGCTGGCAATCTACTCACTCGATCATTGAAGTTATCCAACCTGACATGCCATTCTTGGTCGATTCAGTTGGTATGGCATTGAATCGTATGGGTATTACTGCTCACATGATGTTGCACACTCCACTGGCCATTGAGCGTTCAGAAAGTGGTGTGACGAATGTCACTTATCTTAATCAGAGCCCTGAAAGCACTGAGCATGTCGCCGTATTTTTGATTGAAATTGACCGTCAAAGCAGCACGGTTGATATCAAAGCATTAGAGCGCGAAATTCAGTCTGTGCTTGCCGATGTCGCTTCATCAGTCAACGACTGGGAAGTCATGTCTGCCAAGTTGGCTGAGATGATCAAGGAATTGCCAAAACGTCCGTTCCCGGGCGATAAGCAAGAGTTAGAAGAAGCGATTAACTTCCTGACTTACTTGAATAATCATCACTTTACGCTATTAGGTTACCGTCAATACGATTTGAAACGTGTCGAAGGTGACGTTGAGTTAGTGCCTAATATCGCCTCTAGTTTAGGTTTGATGAACAAGCACACTAAAGCGCAACCTGAGCAAGGTTTGTTGTTATCTAGCTTCTCCGATAGTGCCCGCAAAGAAGCCTTAGACCACAGCTTACTGATCCTCACTAAGAGCAGTGCTAAGAGCCGCGTGCATCGCCCAGCTTATGTCGATTATATCGGTATTAAGCGTTTCGATAAGAAAGGCAATGTGATTGGCGAAGATAGATTTATCGGTTTATATGCGTCAAACCTGTATAACCGTAGCCCACGTGAGATCCCACTGCTGAATGAAAAAGTGCAGCGTGTGTTAGATCGTTCAGGCTTGACCCCACGTTCACACGACTATAAAGCCCTGCTAAACATCCTTGAGAATTTACCTCGTGACGAGCTAATTCAAGCAAATGTTGATGATTTATCGCACATGGCCCATGGCGTGTTAGAAATGCAAGACAGAGACAAGCTGAAACTCTTTGTACGCAAAGATGGCTTTGGCCGTTTCTTATCCTGTTTAGTGTACGTTTCTAAGGATCGTTACAACACTAAACTCCGCCAAGATACTCAACGTATTCTGGCCCAGCACTTTAACAGCAAAGAAGATGTAGAGTTTACGACTTATTTCTCCGAGTCGACGCTAGCCCGCACTCACTACATAGTCAAAGTTGATAACAATAATATGGATGTAGATGTGGCTGCCATAGAGAACAACTTAATAGAAGCGGCACGTTCGTGGGAAGATAAGTTAAGCACTGCGCTTAACAGTGCACTCGGCGAAGAAGCTGGCACTCATCTGACTAAGCGTTATTTCAATGCGTTTGAGCAAAGCTATAAAGAAGACGTATTGCCAAGTTCTGCCGTCGTCGACATGCAACAGCTCGAAGCACTAGATGATGAACACAAGCTCGGCATGTTGTTCTATCAACCGCAGGAAGCGGCGCTGAACGACAACAAAGTGCGTTTAAAGCTATTCCATAAAGATGAGCCTATTCATCTTTCTGACGTGCTGCCAATGCTTGAAAACTTTGGTCTGCGCGTGATCAACGAGCGTCCATATGAAGTCACGACTTCAGACGGTTCTACCTTCTGGATCTTAGACTTCTTGATGACAGTTAAAGTCGTCAACACAGATAACATCGCTGATAGTCAAGACAGATTCCAAACAGCACTGTCACAAGTGTGGCAAAAGAAGTTAGAAGATGACGGCTTCAACCGCATTATTCTGGCATCTGGTTTAACCGGCCGTGAAGTCTCTGTATTGCGCGCTTATGCGAAATATATGCGTCAAATCGATGCGACTTTCAGTCAGTCATATATTGAAGAAACCTTCGGTCGTTACCCACAAATCGCTGATTTGTTGGTGAAGATGTTCATCCGTAAATTTAACCCTAAACTGAAAACTCGTACTCTGGGCAAGTTTTTGGAGCAGATCAATTTACGTTTAGATGAAGTGTCTAGCTTAGATGATGACCGTATTATTCGTCGTTATTTAGACTTGATTAACGCCACTCTGCGTACCAACTTCTACCAACTGGATGCCAAAGGCGAATCTAAGAGTTATATCTCGTTTAAATTCATGCCTTCACTGATCCCTGAAATGCCACGTCCACTGCCGAAATTCGAAATCTTCGTTTATTCGCCACGGGTTGAAGGTGTGCATTTACGTTACGGTAAAGTGGCTCGTGGTGGCCTGCGTTGGTCAGATCGCCGTGAAGACTTCCGTACCGAAGTATTAGGTCTGGTAAAAGCACAGCAAGTGAAAAACACTGTGATTGTGCCTGTGGGTGCTAAAGGTGGCTTTGTTTGTAAACAATTGCCAACTGAAGGCGGCCGTGAAGCTTTCTTCACCGAAGGTCAAGAATGTTACCGCATCTTTATCCGTGCATTGCTCGATATTACCGATAACATTTTGAACGGTGAAATCGTCCATCCATTGGATGTGGTTCGTCACGATGAAGATGACCCATATTTAGTGGTAGCAGCCGATAAAGGTACAGCGACATTCTCTGATATCGCGAACTCGATTTCCCTCGAATACCGCTTCTGGCTCGGTGATGCATTCGCATCGGGTGGCAGCAACGGTTATGACCATAAGAAAATGGGTATCACGGCCAAAGGCGGCTGGGAATCGGTTAAGCGTCATTTCCGCGAAGTCGGTATTGATTGTCAAACCACAGACTTTACCTGTTTAGGTATAGGTGACATGGCGGGCGACGTATTCGGTAACGGTATGTTGTTGTCTAAGCACACTAAACTGGTTGCAGCCTTTAACCACATGCATATCTTTATCGATCCAAATCCGGATACGGCATTAAGTTATGATGAACGGGCGCGTTTATTCGCTCTGCCACGTTCAAGCTGGGAAGACTACAGCAGCAAGTTGATTTCTAAAGGTGGCGGTATTTTCCTCCGTTCATCTAAATCCATTCCATTATCGGCAGAGATGAAGCAAATGTTGGCCACAGAGAAAACCTCTATGACCCCAACTGAGCTGATGAAAGAACTGCTGAAAATGCCAGTGGATTTGATCTGGAACGGCGGTATCGGTACGTATGTGAAGTCTTCGCGTGAAACCCACGCTGAAGTCGGTGATCGTGCCAACGATGCTCTACGTGTCAACGGTGGCGAACTGCGCGCTAAGATAGTCGGCGAGGGCGGTAACTTAGGTTGTACTCAGTTAGGTCGTATTGAATATGCGTCTAATGGCGGCCGCATCAACACTGACTTCGTGGATAACGTTGGTGGTGTGGACTGTTCAGACAACGAAGTGAACATCAAGATTTTGCTGAACGCTATGGTGACTGAAGGTGAACTGACGCTTAAGCAGCGTAACCGTTTACTGGAAGAAATGACTGAAGAAGTCGGCCAAATCGTACTGCAAGACTGTAAAGATCAAACTCGTACTATCTCTGTGACTCAAGTGCGCGGTGCTGAGCAGTTAAAAGAGCAGATCCGCTTTATCCAGTACCTGGAAAAAGAAGGCAAGTTAGACAGAGCGTTAGAGTTCTTACCGTCTGACGATGAGCTAGCTGAACGTTTAGCCAGTGGTCGTGCATTAACGCGCCCAGAGCTATCAGTATTGGTTGCTTATGCGAAAATGGTGCTGAAAGAGCAATTAGTGACGCCAGAAATCACTGAAGATACGCTGTTAAGCCAACTGCTTATCGCGTATTTCCCGAAAAAACTTCAGGAAAAATACAGCGACAAAATGGCAACCCATCCACTGCGTGGCGAAATCATTGCGACCTCACTCGCCAATGAACTTGTCAACGACATGGGCTTGAACTTTGTTCAACGTATGCAAGATGAGACTGGTGCCTCAGTTGCCGACGCGGCAATTTGTTACACTATGGCTCGCGAAGTATTTGGTTTAGCTGAATTAACTAAATCGATCACTGACTTAAACGGCATAGTTCCGGCTGTGGTTCAAGGTGAAATGCTGCATCAGTTACGCCGCAATATGCGTCGTGCTAGCCGCTGGTTCCTACGTCACCGTAACCGCTCTTGGAGCATCGAACAAACCGTTGCTTTCTTCAAACCGGTATTTGAACAAATTAAAGATAATGTTCATTTATATCTGGTCGAAGAAGAAGCTAAAGGTATCCAATCTGAGATCAATGCCTTGGTCAAAGAAAACGTACCACAAGCTGTGGCAACGATTGTGGCTAACATGAGCACCTTGTTCTCTGCCTTAGACATTGCCCAAATTGCGCAAACAGAAGATAAGACAGTGGCATTAGTGGCTGAAACTTACTTCAAACTCGGCGCCCGCGTTGAGCTGCACTGGTTCTTAGAACAGATCAGCGCTCAACCTGTAGCGAACCATTGGCAAGCACTGGCTCGTGCCGCCTTTAGGGAAGAGTTAGATTGGCAACAACGTGCATTAAGTTCAGTGGTCTTAAGAACTTGCAGTGCAACCTGTGATGCCGAAAGTGTGATTTCTCAGTGGATTGAGATAAATCAAGGCTTATTGGAAAGATGGTTCCATATGCTAGCTGACTTTAAAACGTCGCAAATCCATGAGTTTGCTAAGTTCTCTGTCGCCCTACGTGAACTTAACCTTCTGATCCTTCATTGCGAAGGCCAAAAGTAAACTTATTATAACAATCAGAAGCCCTGGCGATCGCCGGGGCTTTTTTTAGGTCGAGGAAAGTACATGTTTTATAAAATCGCACAGAAAGTCATGTTTCAGATGGATCCTGAGCGAGCTCACCATCTTGCTATAGGCAGTTTAAAAATGACCGCCAATAGCCCGTTAACGTGTCTATATGGACAAACGATTGCACCCGCTCCTGTCAGCTTTATGGGGTTGACCTTTCCTAACCCAGTGGGACTTGCTGCCGGTATGGACAAGGACGGCGAATCGATTGATGCCTTTCATGCGATGGGATTTGGTCATATTGAAGTGGGTACAGTTACCCCAAGACCACAGCCTGGTAACGATTTACCCCGTCTATTTAGATTAAAGCCTGCCAAAGGCATCATTAATCGCATGGGGTTTAATAATAAGGGTGTCGATAATCTGGTCAAAAATTTGATCACTAAAAAGACCGATATTATGGTTGGCGTCAATATTGGCAAAAATAAAGACACGCCAGTAGAACAAGGTAAAGACGATTATTTGATCTGCATGGATAAAGTTTATCTCCATGCGGCTTATATTGCGGTGAATATTTCATCACCCAATACCCCAGGATTACGATCGCTACAATATGGCGATCTATTAGATGAATTATTGAGCGCAATTAAAACCAAGCAACTTGAGCTGGCCGAAAAGCATAAAAAATACGTGCCTATCGCGCTTAAAATTGCTCCAGATTTAACCATCGAAGAAATTGAAAATATCGCGCAAGCTTTGATTAAAAACAAATTTGATGGTGCAATTGCGACCAATACCACTTTAACGCGTGATGGTGTTAGCGGTCTTGCCAACGCCAATGAAAGTGGCGGGTTAAGCGGCAAACCCTTAACTGAGCTGTCTACTAAAGTGATTAAGCAATTGGCAATTTGTTTGAAAGGGCAGATCCCGATCATCGGTGTGGGCGGTATTAATAGCGCAGAAGATGCCTTAGCCAAATTTGATGCGGGCGCCACTATGGTTCAGATTTATTCGGGTTTTATTTATCAAGGTCCGAAGTTAATTAAAGAAATAGTGAATGCATACCGCTTGAAATAATGATCTTAGGATTAATATAACGATCTAAAATAAGATCTTATTCTTTAACAGCGATCTAAAATGATCCTTAGATCGCTATTAAGATCTTACAATAGATCGACTAAGTAACTTTTAAATCTGTCTCTTATACACATCACAGAGCCCAC
>NZ_JAGTUL010000065.1:0-13450 GCF_018224605.1 Shewanella sp. M16
ACTTTTAAATTTGGTTAATTAAGTGCAACTCGACTCATAACTAAGTTAATATCTATACCGCATACATTCCGATTAGAGTCCCGACAGAATCTAATTAAAAAGGAATGGAAAATGATGAAAACGAATACCCGTTCTCAATGGAAAATCTTTACGCCAATGGCAGTCGCAGTCTGTCTGATGACAGCCTGTTCCGATGGTGACGATGGGAAAGAAGGTCCACCAGGGATTGTGAGTATCAGCATTGAACAAGCGGATACACTCAAAGCGACAATAGAAAATGTGGTTATCGATGCACAAACTCATGTGCAGGTCGATTTCTTCCTCAGCAATGCCAATGGTATTGCGGTCACAGGGCTAGAAAACCTGAAGGAGCTAGATACCTTAGGTGTCGGTATTGCCAAATTAGCACCGCCGCAGGAGCACTATCAAATCACCCAAGCCGCGGCGAATGCTATGGCAACAACTGGCACAGAAGTCACTAACTCTGCAGCAAGCGCGACAGATGCTGCGTTGCAATGGACCAGTTACATCAATAATCAAGTAGAACCTGCCACAAATGCCCAAGCGAATGCACAGACTCAGTGGCAAGCAGGCATTGAAAGCAACTGTAAAACGGCGTGTCTAACCTCCTTAGGCGCGGGCCAATACCGTTACACTTTGAGTAAACCACTCACGGGTTACTCCCAATTTACGGGGATAGATACCCAGTACTCGCCTGAGCTCACCCACAGAATTTACCTAGAGTTAAAACCGTTCGCAAATAGCCCAATCGACACTCAGTTGATCAACAGCGTGTACGATTTTGTGCCCGCCACAGGACAGACAGTCGCGGCGGATATGGGCCGTAAAGTGATCGCGCCGGAACAAGCCTGTTTTCGATGCCACAACCCAGACTTAGCCAATACCGATACTCGCCTTTTGATGCACGGCAATAAACGTTTTGCCTTTGAGGGCTGCGTTGTCTGTCACACGACTTACTCTGGCGATCCTGAAACGGGTAATAGCCTTGATATGGCGACATTGACACACCAGATCCACCAAGCCAAATATCAAATTGTCGGTTACAAGGGACAGCTATATGACTACGCCAATGTGACCTTTCCCGGTGATATGACCCAATGTCAGCAATGCCATATTCCCGGCGCAACGGCGCAAAGTGGCAATAATAATATCCCCAGTAAAACCGCTTGCCTTGACTGTCACAAAGCGCAAATTCCCGCAGATTGGAATGGCACTGTAGCGGGTTTATTCCACAACAGGGAAATTTTTGCCAACCCATGGGCACTGGGTTGTAGCGGCTGCCACCCTGATAGCACTAATCCTGAAGGTGTCGGGCTTTTCCACAATGCCGCCGTGAAAACAGCCACTAAGCTGGTGAGCGATTACCAAGTTAAGTTACTGAGTTCGCAGCTCAGCGTTGAAACTAAGACCCTTGCGGTGACATTGCAAGTGCAGCAAATGGAGCAACTGCCCACCAGTCAACCTATGATAAAATCCTTCTGGTTGATTGCCACAGGTGAAACAAATAGCGCGAACATGCCAATCAATAACGGCCAGCGTAAAGTGTGGGATTTATTAGTAAACACGAGCGACGTCGCCTTAAAAATTACCGCACCCAATCAGCTAACCGTCACTATATCTAACCTGTCGGCTGCCGATTTTGGCGATCTGAGTCAGTCAAAACTCTACAGTAAACTGGTGCTCTGTGCCGATAAAAATACCGGCTTTGCCGTTAACTGTAATATCGCAAATCAAGAGGTGAGTCTCAGTGCCATTAATTCGCTAAGCCTGCAAGGTCAAGCTGTTACGGCAAAAGCTAAGGTCGATGAACAGGCCTGTCGCCAATGTCATGATCAAGGATTAGAAGATAGAGTTCTGTCGGCGCATCAAATGAAAGGAATTTTTGAACCCAATAGCAGCTGTGGCACCTGTCATGCACCGCAAACAGCAACCGCACTGACCGATGGGCAATGTCAAAGTTGCCACAGTAATGATGCGATTATGTATCTCAATGCCAATGTGATGCATACTCCTGGGGCCAGCCAAATCAAGCCCTATCGCACCATCAACAACACTTTGAGCTACAGGGAAATGGTGCATTCACTGCATGCGGGAACCCGCACTGTAGTGGGTTTTGATAATCCACGTCCCGAACTCACTTACCCTAATGCAAAAAATAACTGTAGTGTTTGTCATAGCGCAGGACAGCTCAGTCTAGAGGGGCTAAGTGCACAGCAATCCCTGTTAGTTGCAACACCCGATGCCGCCAACCTAGGGCAAATTGCCGAGTACTCACCAACCTTAGCAACCTGCGCGGCTTGTCACACGCTTATCGATAGTTTAATCGTCCATGCGCGTAGCTTTGGCGGGGTTTACCAAAGTGATGCCAGCGGTGGTCGAATTTACCAATCAGGACAGGAATCATGCGCAACCTGTCATGCTGAAGGTCGCTCATCGGGGGTCGACAAGGTACACAAATAAGCCGTTAGATTTGATTTAATACCAAAAAAAACCGCTCACCATAATGGTGAGCGGCTTTATTTCATTCGTCCTAGTCCTATTTATCAATCTTTTGTCCGCACAAGGCTCAAAAGAGCAACGGCGAGCGCTTTACTTGATTTGACTTAGTTTAATGTCGTTGAGATTAAGGCTTGAGCACACTTTGGCTCTCTACTACCTGCGTTTGGCTATAGTCCTTAGGTCTAGAGTTCGACAAGGTCACACCACTTAAGGCTTCGGCGGTTAAGGTGTTATTACCATTCAATAAATCATTCAAAGTTCCAGAGTCACCATTCACTAATCCTAACTCCCTGAGCATGGCATCGATAACAGGCGCATTAGCGCGATAGTTTAACGCTGCACTGGTCACTTGCTCTGCGATACCACCTTGATGGTGAGCACCTTCGCCACCCGCAGCAAATTGATGACCTGCACCATAACCTTGAAGAATCTTAATACCTTCGATGTTTTCTAACGGCTTAACGGCTTGGGCCACAATTTCAGGCAAGGCCTTCAAAATGGCGAGGGATTTTTGCAGGGCAATTTGCTCATCACTCAAGACGTTTTCTGCTTCATAAAGTGCTTGTTTACCTGCTGCTTCAACGGCATACACTTTTTCATCCGCTTCGGCCTGCAGTTTTTTCGCATCGGCACTGGCGCGCGCTTCAATCAGAATCGCACTCGATCTGTCTTCAGCGGCACGTTTCTCAGCTTCGGCCTGCACTGTTACGCCGACAGCATCACGCTCAGCTTCCTTACGAGCATCAATCACTTCAATCTCTTTGCGACGATTAGCTTCTGCCACTTGGCGCGCTGTGATTACCGCTTCTTCTTTTTCAACTTTCAGTTTTTCGGCTTCAGCTGCACGAGCACGGGCAGCTGATTCTTCTTCAGATTTGGCCGCAACCGCAATGCGTTTTTCCTGCTCAGAAACTTCGATATCCCTTTGCTGTTGAATGCGCGATTGCTCAATCGACTTATACTTTTCAATCTCACGGGTTTCGATATCTTTGGTCTTTTCGATTTCAGCGGTTTCAATGGCGCGCTCTTTAGCAATCTCGGCTTCGCGTTCTTCACGGGCCTTGTTTTCTTTCTGCTTAATAATCTCCGCTTTTTGATCGGCGCGTTTAAATTCGAGTGACTGTTGCTGGATCAGGCGCGCTTCTTCTTCCGACTTTTCAATCTCTAAGGATTCCTTTTCAGCTTCGAGGTTACGCTGCTCGATCTTAATGCGGTTTTCCTGCTGAATATCGTTGGTTTCTTTGCGTTTCTCTTCGATAATCTTCGCCAGACGCGCACGACCTTCGGCGTCAAATGCGTTGTTTTCATTAAAAAACTGCAAATCAGTTTGATCGAACCCCGTTAATGAAACCGATTCGAGTTCGAGACCGTTTTTCTCAAGATCGTTGGCGACGTTATTTTGCACCCGCTGCACAAAATCGGCACGCTGCTCATGCATCTCTGTCATGGTCATTTCGGCGGCCACGGCACGCAGCACGTCGACAAACTTAGACTCCATCAGCTTTTTAAGCTCTTCAACACGGTTTGTACGCGTGCCTAAGGTTTGCGCTGCCATTGAAATACCATCGGAGTGTGGGGCTACACGCAAGTAGAAATCGGCCTTCACATCGACACGCATTCTGTCCTTAGTGATCAGTGCATCTTTCTGGGTTTTCTCCACTTCGATACGCAAAGTGTTCATGTTTACCGAGATGGTTTCATGTAATACAGGCAACACAATAGCGCCGCCATCTTTAATGATTTTCTCACCACCAAAGCCGGTACGTACAAAGGCCATTTCTTTGGTTGCACGTTTATATAGCTTGGCGAAAATTAACCCGATCACAATCAGGCCGAGTAGCACCATACCCGCAACGAGCAAAATAAAACTACCGGATGAACCTACGTTTGTTAACACATCCATTTGATTTCCTTTCAATTGATTTATGGCTTGGGAAGATTAATTATCAAAACGCGTAGCAGACCAGACGCGGCCTTCTCGCTTAAGCAGCACGACTTGAGTGCCTGAGGCAAACTCGATATCCGAAGTTTCGGGCTCGACTAAAACGTAATGTTTTTGTTGATGTTTATCGCGAACGACAGCTTCAGAGGGCATGCCTTTAATTGCGCAACCTAAGGTGATAGTGCCGACATAGCCGCTAAGATCATCTAGCGAGATCGCACTCGATTCATTTTTAGGCAAATGATCTGCAAGCACTCGACCAAAATAACGGCAAGAAAATGCACTGGCGACAATAGCAATGGGTAAAGTGAACAGTTGCGGCAGTAAAAAACCGGCAAGACTAACACTGATAAAATTGACGATATAACCCGCAATCGCAAAACTGGTCAGCGCAAGCACAAACCAAATAAGTAATGGGAGTCTATTTAGACACAGCCAACCGGCAATGCCCGTGAGTCCACCCGCGCCCACATCAGCATCATATTCCACATCAGCAGGCACCCATTGGTCTAACGCACTTAACATGCTTAAACCTATGAATAATGCGAAGACTTCAAACACACCAAGGGCCAGTACGCAGGCAAAAGCTATGGTGTAAGGTAAATTAGGCTGTTCAACTAAAAACGCCCACATAGTCATCTCCTTGAACAATACAGCATTCCATTTATTTCACTGTAATTATCGACTTAACCACAACAGAATAGCAAGGCAAGCACAATTTCCAAACTAAAAATTGTCCCTAAAACAGATTTTGACTATGCTCTTCTGCGCCAAAATCGCGTGGCCATCTTCGCTACGAGTACCCTATCGAAAACCACTTTAACACTACAACTCCCTTTTTAGCTTAGCCCGCGAGAGCTGCAAATAGCCGTAATCGCCATATATGGCGTGGATGCCATTTATTCAAGAGCAATAAATGGCCTTGCCTCAAGTGCGTTACTATAGCGTTAATATCAGCCCACTGAGTCCTGCATCTTCAGGTTGTTTGAGTATACTGTTGACGTCATTGTATGATCATCCTGTTATTGTTATTTATTCGCGCAGGATTTGATGCGCCAGAAGGGAAATTCCATGGACTCACCCAAGAGCAAAGTACCAACACCAAGTTACGATAAACTGACAGCACATTTTCAAAAAATTTCTCACTTTGAACATTTCAGCGCTCTTGGTGACTGGGATCAAGCAGCCATGATGCCTATGGGCGGTAATAGCGATCGCGGCGATGCAATGGCTGAACTGGCGCGACATATCCACACACTCAAAACCTCAACCGTCTTAGGCGAACACTTACACGGCGCGACGGACGAATCTCTCACAACGGAACAACAAGCTAACCTGCGGGAAATGCAGTACCAATATCAACAGGCAAATTTAGTGCCCGGCGATCTCGTGCAAGCCAAAACTAAAATGGCCTATCAATGTGAGAATGCGTGGCGTGAACAACGTAAAAATAATGACTGGCAAGGCTTTAAACCAAACCTCAAAGCGGTAATTGCACTTGCTAAGGAAGAAGCGCAGATCCGCGGCGAAGCCCAGAATATTTCCCCCTATGATGCCCTGCTCAATAAATTTGAGCCGGGAATGACCTCGGCAAAGCTGGAGCAAACCTTTGGCGGACTGAAAGATTGGCTACCGACACTCATCCAAGAAGTGCTGGCTAAACAGGCAAACGAGCCTAAGTTAACGCTAAATGGTCCCTTCAATGTTAGCGCGCAGCAAGCCCTTGGCCGAGATGTAATGGATTTTCTGGGGTTTGACTTTAACCACGGCAGGCTGGATATCAGCAGTCATCCATTTTGTGGCGGCGTGCCAAGCGATGTGCGGATAACGACCCGCTACAATGAGGCTGATTTTAGCAGTGCTATCATGGGCATAGTTCATGAAACAGGCCATGCCAGATACGAGCAAGGTTTACCTCAAGCGTGGCGCGGACAACCTGCAGGACTGGCGCGTTCTATGGGTATCCACGAGAGCCAGAGTCTATTCTGCGAAATGCAACTCGGGGCAAATCCGGCATTTTTACGCCAATTGCAGCCTAAAATTGCGCAACATCTTCATTGTCATTTTAGCGCCCAAGAATTAGCACAGCATTACACCCGCGTAGCGCCCGGACTTATCCGCGTCGATGCCGATGAAGTCACCTATCCTTGCCACATTTTACTGCGCTTTGAGGCAGAAAAAGCCTTTATCGACGGCAGCTTAACCGTAGATGATTTACCTGATTTTTGGTCGACGCAGATGCAACAACTGCTGGGGATTAATACCGATGGCAACTACCAAGACGGTTGCATGCAGGATATCCATTGGGCCGTTGGTGAACTAGGGTATTTTCCCAGCTATACCTTAGGCGCCATGTATGCCGCCCAATGCCGTTTTGCGATGGAAAAAGCCTTAGGACCAATTGAAACCCTGATCGATGCAGGCAAGTTGAACTCGGTATTCCAATGGCTGAGTGAACACATTTGGTCTAAGGGATCTTTGCTCACGACCGATGAACTGGTACGCCAAGCAACGGGTGAACCCCTAAATGGTCAATATCTTGAGCGTCACCTGCGCCAACGATATCTGGGCACTTAACCGCTGCTAATGCTTATACCCAAGCTACCTGAAGAGTCGAGTTTCAGAGCGCCTAGGGTGCATCAATTCAAGGCGCATCAATGACAGAATGTCGGCCACCTTTTGAATTGATGCAACACGGAAGTGAAGTGCCCTAGGCGCTCCGTCCCGGCGGGTTTTAACGCACTTTATGCTGCGTTGGTTATTTTTAACTTAGCCCGCTAGGTCTGCAAATAACCGCCTTGCCTAAAGTGCGTTAAATTCCCGCTGAATCCTGTATCTTCAGGTTGTTTGGGTATACAAGCGCTGAAAGCTCAGTTTATACGGGTTTTAAAGCGCTTTATATTGCCGCTGGAGCCTGCATTTTAACGCTGCTTGAGGTTATAATGCCGAGCTTATTTGAATCAGGACTCTTTCCACGGAGTTCCTTCAACAGAACTCTTGAAACAGGATAAATGTCGGCCATGTTACTGCGTGCAATCACCCCAGAGGATTGGGATGCCATTTTAGCGATCCAAGACGAGTGTTACTCACAACTGGATCCTGAGCCACTGCACGTACTGCAAAGTAAATGGCAGGTATCACCTCAGTCCTGTTTTGTGTTCGAAGTGGATAAATCGGTTGTCGGTTATTGCTTGGCCCACCCATGGACCGCCAATATGCCGCCAGCGCTATATCAGCCCATCACCCATTTACCCAAGGCTGATACCTTATACCTACACGATATTGCGATTTCGGCCAAAGCCCAAGGTTTAGGCGCTGGCGCTAAGGCGCTGACCCGCCTAACACTACTGGCTGATCGCTATAATCTCAATTCCTTATCACTCGTAGCCGTACAAGGTGCCGACAGCTATTGGCTTAAAATGGGTTTTAAACCTAAGGCAATCGATAAATGTCTTGGCAGCTATACTGACGATGCTATGTATATGATTTATAAATTTAATCATAGAGATGAAAAATGAATCCAACCCTAACCACTATCGGTTTGCTTTGCTTAAGTAATATTTTTATGACCTTTGCTTGGTACGGGCATTTGAAAACGCTAGGCTCAAAACCTTGGATTATTGCGGCCTTAGTGAGCTGGGGTATCGCCCTATTTGAATACTTGCTGCAAGTGCCTGCTAACCGTATCGGCTACACAGTAATGAATGTCGGCCAGTTAAAAATTTTACAAGAAGTCATCACCTTAAGTTTGTTTGTCCCCTTTGCCTATTTCTATATGAAAGAACCATTGAAGCTCGATTATCTGTGGGCAGGACTGTGCATCTTAGGTGCTGTGTATTTTATTTTTAGAAGTGAATTTAATTAATTTCAGACTTATTTCAGGAGAGCTCCCCCCCATGGCCCGTCAAGTCACTTATACCTTCAAAGGTAAGACTAAAACTATCGCCTTTAGCTACGACAAACACCATGATTTATATGAAGCTGTGGCCGAAGCAGAAGGCATAGATCTGACCAAATTTTTGGCTATGGAACAACAAGTCGCCATGACATCTCGTAAAGGTGCTAAGGCTGAAAAAGAATTCAGGAAAGTAGAGTTTGTCCGCTTTGGTTTTAGCAATATCCACTTTGTCAGAGATGAAGAACCTGAAGCCTAGGCTAGTGTATTAATTGTTTTTTGTATTAGCTGTAAGCACTTCAATAACAGGACACTGTAATGCTCAATACCGAACATGCTAATTTCCCCCGCGCAGGATTCTTCCGCCGCCTAGGCGCTGCAGTTTACGATTCGATGTTAGCCGTGGCCGTCTATATGGTTGCTGGCGCAATGGGCTTTGGGATTTTCTACGGCCTCACCGCTTCAGGACTAGCTGGCATGAATGGCTTTGAGCATGTCTCAGATGCACTCAATGGCACGCCGGTTTATCAGGGAATTTATCAACTTTGGCTTGCCTTGTGTGTCGGCACTTTCTACGCATTATTCTGGAGTAAGGGCGGTCAAACCTTAGGGATGCGCGCTTGGCGGCTTAAAATTCAGCATCCTAATGGCCAAAACTTAAGCCTGATCACTGCCTATGCTCGCATCATTTGGTCACTGCTCGGCATTGGCAATTTATGGATTTTAATCAATGATGATAAGCGCGCACTGCAGGATATGATGACTCGCTCAGAAGTGGTCGTGCTGTCTAAAGAAGCCAACCAAATGCGTAACTGGCATGGGGCATAAGTTTATTCTTAAGTAAATCCGAAATACAAAAAACGACGCAAAAGCGTCGTTTTTTTATGGACTATTTTTATGGACTATTCTTAATTGACGGAATCCGGAGTAAGGAGTAATAAGCTGCGTATCATCGCCGGATAAAGTAGAAGGCAACGCCAGTAAACAACAAGCTTGGCGCAACAGCCCCCACATAAGCAGGTAGCTCATACACTATACTCATGGGGCCAAAAATCTCATTACTGATATAAAAGCTAAAACCTGCTACGACCCCAAGTAATACGCGCGCGCCCATAGTCACAGTCCGCAGCGGGCCAAATACAAACGACAGTGCCACTAACATCATCACTGCGACCGTCACGGGCTGCATCACCTTGCGCCATAAAGCAAGCTCATAACGGCTGGGATCTTGACTGTTAGTTTTAAGGTAATCAAGATAACCGACCAGACCACGTATAGATAACGCCTCGGGTTTAATCGACACTACGCTGAGCTTATCTGGCGTTAAACTCGATTGCCATTGGTCTTCTTCAAGATACTCAAGCACGACTTTTTCATAGCTTAAATCAGTACGTTTAACGTCAAATAAACGCCAGCGATCTTGGGAAAAGACCGCTCGGTCTGCGTGAACTACGTTGGTGAGCTTAAGTTCGCTATTGAATTTATAAAGCGTGATATTGCTGAGTTTATTGATGTTTTCAACTTCACCAATATTAACGAACAAATCACCATCCTTTGCCCAAATTCCACGATGGGACTTAATTAAACTCCCACCAGAGAGTTTAACAGCTTGCAACTCATTGGCTTTTTGCTCAGCAATCGGTGCGCCCCACTCCCCTAAAACCATCACCAATAACATCAAAGGCACAGCAGTTTTCATCGCCGACATAGTGATCTGCAAACGTGACATGCCAGAAGCTTGCATCACCACAAGTTCGGAATTCGATGCCAACATTCCCATACCAATCAAAGCGCCTAGCAAGACGGCCATAGGAAAAAACATTTCAATATCCCGTGGCACTAAAAATAAAACATAGATGCCAGCATCCATCATGCTGTAGGTGCCACGCCCAACTAAACGCAGCTGGTCAACCCATTTGATAATCCCTGATAAACCAGTCAGCACCAACAAACAAAGTGCTGAAGTGCTTAGCAATACCCTAGCGATATAAAGGTCTAATATCTTCATGCTGCCACCTTCTTATTGGCAAACAAGGACGATATACGACTGAAAATAGGCCTATCTTTGCCAAGCAAAAATAACCCCATCAAGAGCGCAGAAACATGGATCCACCACATACCTAAATACAGTGGAATAATCCCATCTTGCAATGCCTTACGTCCCGCGACCATTAGCCCAAAATAGCCAAGATATAAAAGTACTGCTGGGAACATCTTAGCAAACTTACCTTGGCGCACATTCACCCGCGCCAACGGCACAGCAATCAGTGTCATAATTGGAATCGCGAGCGGGATAGCAAGACGCCAGTGGAATTCAGCCGCGGCTTCAGCACCTTCAATTTTCACGAGTTCATCAACGGGCAGTGCAGATAATTTACGGCGACGCTCATCAACTTGCTGCTCTTTAATTTGCATTTTATAACCACCAAATTCGATCATTTGGTAGTCCTTTGCCTTCGGGCTGCCTTGATAACGCACGCCGTCATTCAAGTTCAATTGTTGAGCACCTGAACTATCTTCCTGTACTCGTCCACCTTTAGCCACCACGACATTGGTCACGCCAGTTTCATCATCAGGATCAGGCAACTGGGCTACAAACACTTTATCTAACTCGTTATCTTTACCAATACGCTCAACAAATAATACCGCGCGACCATTGGGACTCGCCTGAAAACGCCCTTGGATTAAGGCGGCAAGACCCGCTTCGGACTGGGCTTTTTCGAGTACTTGGTTTTGCTGTTCTTCTGCCCAAGGGGCTACATAAAGGGATAAATAGCCAGTAAACAGCATATTGATCACGGCGAGGATCAGCGTCACGCGGGTGACATACCACTCACTGACCCCAACACCGTGGAGAATGACCATTTCATTTTCGGAATACATACGGCCGTGGGCCAGTAAAATACCCAAGAACAAACTTAACGGCAACACTAAGATCACCAGATAAGGCAAGTTAAGCCCAATCAGAGTCATGATTAAAGAGGCGGGAAAATCGCCGTCGGAGGCATCGGCCAGTATACGCACGAAATGCTGGCTAATAAAAATAGTTAACAGCACTAAAAGTACCGCAATTTGTGCCTTTAAAACTTCTCGAATAAGGTATTTAAATACAATCACAGGCAGGATCCGGTCTCTAAACTTATCTTTTTGCTGGTAACAGACTAACTTTCATGTAAACTGTTTACTTTTGATAGTTTTCTGACCAGCTTCAGGGGTTCTAGGTAAACTTAACGTCACGAAATGCGTGACTCAAGCGCCGAGAATAAATCACCTTTGGAGTAATAACTTAGGCCCTTTTCGGGACAAGCAGACATTATCCAATAAATATAAAAATTTGTCTTTAAGAATCTAGGAGTGCTCATGGAGTTTAGCGTAAAGAGCGGTAGCCCCGAAAAACAACGCTCAGCCTGTATCGTGGTCGGTGTTTATGAACCCCGTCGTCTGTCGGGTATCGCGGAGCAATTAGATAAAATTAGCGAAGGTTATATCAGTAACCTACTGCGTCGCGGCGATCTGGAAGGTAAACCTGGCCAGATGTTATTGCTGCACCATGTTCCTAACGTATTGAGTGAACGTGTATTATTAGTGGGTTGTGGCAAAGAACGAGAATTAGACGAACGCCAATACAAACAAATCATCACTAAGACAATCAACACCCTTAACGAAACGGGTTCAATGGAAGCGGTTTGCTTCTTAACTGAACTGCACGTGAAAGGACGCGATACGTATTGGAAAGTACGTCAAGCGGTTGAAACCACTAATAGCAGTCTTTATAGCTTTGATGCCCTGAAGACCCGCAAAGGTGAAACTCGCCGTCCACTGCGTAAATTAGTGTTCAATGTCCCGACTCGCCGTGAATTAACCTTAGGTGAGCGCGCCATCGAGCATGGTATGGCAGTATCTGCTGGCATGCATTTATGTCGCGATGTAGCCAACATGCCACCGAACATCTGTAATCCAGCCTATTTAGCTTCACAAGCTCGCCAAATGGCTGAAATACACGACACTCTGCATGTCACCACTATTGGTGAAGAGCAAATGGCCAAACTGGGTATGAACTCATACCTTGCAGTCGGTCGCGCCAGTGCCAACGAATCCATCATGACTGTGATGGAATACAAAGGCGCTGTCGATAGCACAGAAAAACCAATCGTATTAGTCGGTAAAGGGTTAACCTTCGACTCGGGTGGCATTTCATTGAAGCCTGGCGAAGCCATGGACGAAATGAAGTACGACATGGGTGGCGCAGCGGGTGTTATCGGCACCATGAAAGCCATCTGTGATATGAAGTTACCTATCAACGTTGTGGGTATTCTGGCTGGCTGTGAAAACATGCCATCGGGTAATGCTTACCGTCCAGGTGACATTCTGACCACTATGTCAGGTCAAACCGTTGAAGTGTTAAATACCGATGCGGAAGGCCGTCTAGTCCTATGTGACGTATTAACCTATGTTGAGCGTTTCGATCCTGAATTAGTTATCGATACTGCAACCCTGACTGGCGCGTGTGTGATTGCCCTTGGTAAACACGCATCGGGTCTGTTCTCATCGCATAACCCTCTGGCACACGAACTATTAAGTGCCGGTGAGCAAAGTGGTGACCGCGCATGGCGCATGCCATTGTGGGATGAGTATCAAGATATGCTCGACAGCCCATTTGCTGACATGACCAACTTAGGTGGCCGTCCAGCAGGTGCTATCACAGCAGCATGTTTCCTTTCGCGCTTTGCTAAAAAGTACAACTGGGCTCACTTAGACGTTGCGGGCACAGCTTGGAATAGCGGTGCTAACAAAGGTTCTACGGGCCGTCCAGTGCCACTATTGACTCAGTTCCTGATCAATCGTGCTGGCGTCGAACTCGGCGAATAACCAACTATCCGGCCTTAGTGTGTTAAAGGCTCGATAAATGAAAGGCGAAGATGAAAATCTTCGCCTTTTTTATTTTCTTAATTTAATCAGAAAATCGATTTCCTGAATAAATTAAGAAAATAAAAAAACGGAACAACTAGGGTCTGTTGATCTTTCGAGAGTGATTTTTAGACAGCATGGCAAGACGTTATAATTTGCTTCGCCAAAAGTAACCATAACCTCAA
>NZ_JAGTUL010000066.1:0-13023 GCF_018224605.1 Shewanella sp. M16
ATGACTACATGACTACATGACTACATGACTACATGACTACATGACTACATGACTACATGACTACATGACTACATGACTACATGACTACATGACTACATGACTACATGACTACATGACTACATGACTATTAGTTAGTACTTTTATATTCACTTAAAACTAAAGGGAGTCAATGCTCCCTTTATTGTTTCTAAGCTGCGCTAACTTAATTCACTATCACTGTACATGAGTTAGACTCATGGCTACAGAACTTAAATTAGTTCCACCAACCTTTTGCAGAAATCACTTCAAGGTGATTCAAGCCTTCAGGCAACTTAACTTTTTTACGCGCTGGCTTGGATAAACCGAGTGCTTTTTTGATTGAATTCAGCATTTTAGCTCCTTAATAAAAATTTTTATTAAGCAAAAGTTGTTTCGGTAAAACGAACATTTGGTACCGCAGCAACATCAATTGATTTGAAGCGAACATTTGGTACTGCAGCAACTTCAGTTTGTTTGAAGCGAACGTTTGGTACCGCAGCAACTTCAGTTTGTTTGAAGCGGACATTTGGTACCGCAGCAACTTCAGTTTGTTTGAAGCGAACATTTGGTACAGCAGCAACTTCAGTTTGTTTGAAGCGAACGTTTGGTACGGCAGCAACTTCAGTTTGTTTGAAGCGAACGTTTGGTACGGCAGCAACTTCAGTTTGTTTGAAGCGAACATTTGGTACTGCTGAGAAGGTATCTATGCTATCTAAGGAAGTAAGATTGCTTACAGCAGCAAGCGATGATGTTAATGCTACAACAGTTAATATTCCTTTAATCATTCTAATTATCTCTCAGGGTAGTTAATATTGATTTATTATTGACACTAATAGCGCTGTTGCACTTGTTGTGCCAATGTTGTAAATAAAAATCAAATTGAGAGTTAAATGATTAGGTAATGTTGCTATTAGTGTTTGGCTTTACCATGTCTTCTTGAAGTAGCTGAGTAAATTCGGTCTCTTTTATGGCCTTGCTAAAAATATAGCCTTGAATTTCTTCACAGTTAAGTGCCCGTAAAATGTTCAATTGTGCTGCTTGTTCTACGCCTTCACCCACAACAGAAAGCCCCATGTTATGGGCGATGGTGATAATAGAATCGACCATTTTGAGATCGCGATCAGATTTATCTATATCGTCAACAAAGGCTTTGTCAATTTTTAAAGTATGAATAGGAAAGCGTTTTAAGTATGAAAGGGACGAGTACCCAGTGCCGAAATCATCGAGTGCTAAACTGACGCCCATTTTAGCCAATTGCTGCATGACAATAATTGCCGTTTCCGGCTGTTTAATGACGGTTCCCTCAGTTATTTCTAATTCAAGATGACATGCGGGGAGTTTAGTGAGTCTTAATATTGACTCTATTCGCTGTTGAATATCAGGCAGTGCAAATTGACGTGACGATAAATTGACGGCGACTCTGCCGCTGAATATGCCTTGTTCACGCCATTTTTGCGCTGCGAAACAGGCCTTGCGTAAGACAATTTCACCAATTTCAACAATCAAACCGTTTTCTTCAGCAAGTGGAATAAAGTCATTGGGGGGAATTAAACCATGTATTGGATGATTTAATCTGACTAAAGCCTCCATACCTGCAATTTTACCGCTTTTAAGATCAACCTTAGGTTGATAATAAACTTCAAATAGATCATCTTTTAAGCCTTCACGGATAAGATTTTCTATTTCTAATTGCCTAATTGCATGTTGGTTCAAGGACTCAGAATAAAACTGGTAGCAATTACCTCCCGCAGACTTAGCATGGTACATAGCAATGTCAGCCTTTCTCAGTAATGCTTGCTCGCTTTGCTCATCTTCTGGGAATAGCACTATGCCAATACTTAATCCTAGGACTAGCTGTTCATTGCTAACGTCAAATGCAGGTTTTAATCCCTCAATAATACGGTTAGCAATCGCAGCGCTGGCGCTTATATCTGAACTCTTGTCTAATACAATGGCGAATTCATCTCCGCCTAGACGATAAATACTGGTATTTTTAGGAAGTAAGGACTTAATGCGGGTAGCAACGAGCTTTAATAATGCATCCCCAATTTGATGGCCTAAGGAGTCATTAATACGTTTAAAATTATCAAGATCAAGCACCATAAGCGCATGAGCTATTTCTCGATTCACTAGATTATTTAAGGTCACTTGCAAGTTGGAGCGATTAGGTAGTCCGGTTAAGAGATCGTTATTGGTTAATTTTCTAAGTTCTTCTTCTTGCTGCTTACGTCTTGATATATCAGAAAAAACACCGACATAGTGTGATAATTCGCCTAACTCATCATAGATAGCATCGATAGTGAGTTCCATATGGAAGTGACTGTTATCTCCTCTGGCTGCTTCGACTTCATTTGCCCAGCGACCTTGCTGTTTTAACATAGTTCTAATTTGGGTGGAGAAGGTTTCTGGATATAAATCAAATGTGAGTAAGTTGCCAATAAAATCAGTTCGGTTACGTAATGAAATTTTACAGCAAGCTTCGTTGACTTCGACAAAACGGTATTCGTTGTCGAGGATAAACATGCCTTCCGAAATGTTTTCAATTGCTTTTTCAAAGAGTTTTAGTTGTTCTTCCTTTTGTTTAAACTGACTAATATTTTTAATCGTTCCAGTCATTCGCAGGGCATTATCTTTGTCATCCCGCTCTACAATTTTGGCACGGTCTAAGATCCATACCCAATTGTCGTCTTTGCCTTTTACCCTATATGCGGCTTCAAAATGATCTGTTTCACCATAAAAATGCTTATTAAGCGCTTCACGAACACGTTCCTGATCCATAGGATGTATATTACTCTCTTCATCCGATTTTCCAGAACGATGCCCATCACGGGGAAATTCAAGAGCTCCCCAGATATTGGAGCGAAAAATATTGCCAGTTTCTATGTCCCAGTCCCACATTTCATCACCACTTCCCCAAAGGGAAAGTTTTAATCTTTCTTCGCTGAGTGCTATTTGGCGTTGCACTTCTCTTTTTCGTAATATAGCTTTAATAATAAAAAAAGTTATTAGCAATGTAGTTATGAAGTAAATTAATTTTGCCCAATAAGATAGCCACCATGGAGGCGATATATAAATGTTAAGGGAGTTTACTGGACCTTTTGCTCCGGTGACAGGGTTTTCACCAAATACATTAAAAATATAATGACCAGGTGAGAGGTTTGTGTAGGTTGCAGAGTTTGTACCTTTTGCAGTAATCCATGTATCAGATAGGCCATTTAGGTTATAAAAGTACTCAATATTTTTATGACTTGACTTCGGAGAGTTGAACTTCAATGTAAATGGATAGTCTGAATATTTTAATTCAATTATTTTTGATTTTGATATACTTTTTTCTAGTGGGTTATCGCCTATATTAACAGTTTTATTAAATACTAAAAGCTCACTGATATTGGTGTTTATAACATTGTTTTCAATATAAGATATTGCATTGGCTTTATTTATGGCACTAACGCCAGTTATTCCACCAAAAAAGAAACTGCCATTCCAGAATATCCCACTCTGATTATTGTATTCTTCTTGACTACCATAGTCAGTCGTTAGTGTTAGTAATTTCCCATTTCTGCTTAAAATTAACTCATTTATGGAAGATGCCATAAAGTCATTACTATTATCAATTGCGATTGAGTAAATTGGTTTGTTTGAGTTATAAATTTTATTGATTTCTAACGTTTCTTTATTAGTCGAATAGATTGAAGTTCTAGTTCCAAAAAGATATTCATTTGGTGTCTCAGTTATGCAATAAACAAAATCATCATCAAAAATTGTTTTTTCGTTGCCGTTAGTATCTATACTTACCAATCCACCTTGAGTAGCAAGTAGAAGTGTGCCATCCAGAGTCTGTTGAATTTGGAATATTGGGTGCTTATTCTTTAGTGATAGTTTACGAATTTTTTTTCTATCTAGTAGATCAATTATGTATATGTCTGACTTACTTGTTCCTACAATTAACTCGGTTCTTTTTTGGTTTTTAAATAGAGTGACAATACTATCGCTTAATAGTGTTGTTTTTAAATCCCCATTAAACTCATAAAGGCCATTGTTACCTCCAATGATGAAAGAGTCTCTGTTCCTTATAATATATTTAGGTCCTGATATTTCTGTGTCTATTTTATCCTTGAAGATAAAGTTCGAATTATATATTTCTACTTCACTACTATCATCAGATGTCACAATTTGTTCATTGTCTAATAAGCTTATTGACCAGATGTTTCCGATAGGGTTTATTAGGGACTTTACAACATTGCTGCTGTCTCTGATTAGAATGAATCCCATATTTAATGAAGGAATTATTGTATAGTTCTTCGTCCTATAGGCTTGAACTTGATTAGTGATTTCTTTCTTTTCTAATACATAACCTTTTGATGTTACCTCTGATGATTCAAGGTTTGTTTGTATTACTTGACCATCAATCACTGCTAGACCTGTATACTCACCAGCAAGAAATTTCGGTATGTCTTCTGATATTTTTTTATAAATACCATCTGATGTTAAAATATAAACTCCACTTTTGCCTTTTACTATGTCTACAGATTGTAGGGATAAAATAGTAGTTGTTGAATCTTCGTGATAATGAATAATTCTACCATCATGATTTCTTACAATGTAGCCGTTATTAGTCTTAATTGCTTTCTTTATGAAGCTAAAGCTTTTATCTTGATATGTTTTTATTATTTCTAAATTATCTTTTCTAATATCAATGATCTTGTTTTTAGTACCTATAGTATAAATTTCACCATTGTCATTTATAGACCATATGGCTTCATTTATTTGTTCCTGTTTTTTGAAGGATTCAAGTTCTGAGTCGTAAACATTTAAACCATTGTCAGTTCCAACTAACATTGTTTTATTGTCAAATAATAGGCTTTGAATAAATGAACTAGAGAGACCAGAGTGATCATGTGCAAAAAAATGCTTAAATTCTTCACCGTCGAATCGATTTAATCCGTTCAAAGTACCAATCCAGATGTAACCATCATTATCTTCAATGACTGATGTGACTGTACTCTGGGATAGGCCTTCTGGGACGCCATAAGACTCAGTTTTTAAAGCGATTGGTAATTGTTGCGCTTCTGCGGTCGATAGGAAAATAGCTAGAAGAAAGAAAATTCTCAAGAGTGCTTTAGGCATAGTGTTTGTTCTTATTATCCGAGGATGCCATGAAACAATTGTGTTACATCACTTTTCCAGAAAGTGAGCGGTTTGTCAAAGTGGAGTCTGCAGAAAATCCTTTTAACAGCATGTAGATGCAGTAAAATTGTTCAGTGATGGAGTGGTAGAACATGGGCTAGCCATGTTTTACATCAGGATTACGTCCAACACTGAAAGATACGACTATAGTTGGACTGATTTGTAGCGGTTCTGTTTGTTTACCTAACTTTGCTCACAAATGTGTGAGCAAAAGTGTTTTTTGTTTAGAAATTAAACTTTTCTGCCGTTTGCTTAAAAACTTTAAGATCCGTGATCATTTTGTCTGACATCAGCGCTGCTTGGGTTCTGTGTTGTTCACCTGTGCTAAATAACACTAAGCGATCGCTGTGCTTAGTACGCATTTTACGCATCATGAATTTGAGTAAATCAGTGCGGGTGAGCTTAGTGATTTCGTCTACGACGAGTTCTCTTTGGTTAAATTGATAATCTCTATTGCCGACACTGACCCAATAACGTTGACTGCGAGTTTTGAGGTTCGCGTCGTGCTCCATGATTTGATTAATCAGACCTACCTTTGTGCTTTCCCATTCTTCGTTGGTGATTTGCATCACTGCATAATTAAAGTCGGCAATAAACTCGTCGATGGCTTCTAATAAATGCAGGGGCCCAGTTGTGGGTGACTGAATATAGAAAATAAGTCCAGGATGACGATTGAGCGGCAGGTAACCTGTGCCTACCATATAGCCCAACTGTTTTTCAGTACGCAGCTCATGGAAGAAGGTGGACGACATAGTGTGATTCAGTAAGCTAAATAGCGCCATTTTTTCGGGTGTTGCCACGGCAGATTGGTAATACACAATAATTGCGCTATCTTGATGATCTATTGCGAGTTCTCTCAGTAACGTGCCTTGGCCTGTTAAATTCACTAATTCTCTGGTGGACTCGGCGCTCGGCGTCGAAACTAAAGATAAAATGTGCTCTAAACGTTTGCCAAGAGCTTGTGCTTCAGAGACTAGCCAATCCCCGTAGACTAACCCTTCAAGATAGATCTTTTCGTAGAAGGCGCGTACATGGTTATGTAAATCTTCTAGGCTAATATCTTCCAACATTTGAGCCATGCGTGCTGGTTCATAACTGCTTTTTTGCAGTGTAACAGTCAGGCTAGTAAATAATTGTGAAATCGGTTTAGCCTGTGTTTGATTCTGCCAACTGCGCAGAAGCTGAGATTTTATGAGGGCAAAGCGCTCTTCGGTAAAATTGCGCTCTCTGGCTTTATGGATTAATAGCGCTAATAACGTTTCTTGATTGCCGGTAAAGCCCGATAAATGCAGTGTAATTCCGCCTTGATGCGGATAAATGTTATAGCTTAATCCAGCAACTTCGGCCTGATAGGTTGGCTCGGTGAGATAATCGAGTAGCATTTCAACATATAAGCGGGTGAGGGCGGCATGCCTTGGCGTTTTACTTGCCTGCTCTGAATCCAGCGATAAATACATGTGACCTTTTGGCACATTAAACTCATCATCTTTCTTATGCCAAATGCGGTATCCAGTTGATTCAGCAACGATCACTGGCACGTCAACATCGCTCTTATCCGGACGGGCAATCGAGTCGGCGACAATAAAAGGATTTGCAGCCGGTAGCTGTAATTCAGGGCGAATATTGTTCACTTGCCAACGAGCTAGGGACTGTGGCGCAATTGGGCGGACTTTGTACGGCGTGTGATACCAGTTAGCTTTACGATCCGTTTTAACCGATTGGGCGATAAGCTGCAGGCGCATATTCTGTGGCACCATGAGCTCAAGTAGCTCAATGGTTTCAGGGATATCCAGCCCATCCATCCGATAATCGCCAAAGACCAAGTCTTCGACTTCATAGTGATGCATATTGATACTGAGATGGCTGGCTAAATCGAGTGATTTAACTTGCTCTTGATAACGAAACGCCATTTTGAGCAGGTTTGCACGCTCCAAATAACGCCATTCATCTAAGCCTTGGGTTTTGATAAGTTCAATATACTCAAAACAGCAGCTGATAATTTCATCGAGATTGCCTAGCCCTTTATCGGTTAACTGTAAACCGATACTGTAATCCTTGAAGTTATAGCCATTTACACCGCCGCCCGCAGACAAGTTGTTCACTAATCCTTGTTCTTTTAGATACGACAACAGACTGCCATGACTCTCATTACCTAAAATATGGCTGATATAAGTCAAAGGCTTACGTTTGTAGTAGTGATCAATTCCTGGGAAATTAAAACTGATGCTTAAGCGTTTTTGCTCCTTAAGCGGCACAATATCGATTTGCCTCAACAGTTCTTTTTCTGAAAATAGTGGTACTTGAGGATAGTTTTTCACTAAGTTCAAGTTTCGGATCCCACTAAAATAGTGACAGGCTAAATCTTGTAATTTATCAAGGGAAAGCGGAGCGACTAAGCACAAGGTCATTAAGTTGGCGCTGTAATGGCTTTGATAGAAATCGAGTAATTCACTACGTACCTGTGCTTGTTCTCCGCCTAAGGTGACTAAGTTACCCACGGAAAATTTCGAAAATGGATGCAGTGGGTTGACTGTCTCTTTGAGTACTTGATAGGTTCGACGGATATCATCTTTTAGTTTTAAACTAAATTCAGATTCAATAGCTTGGCGTTCTCTATCGACTAAATCTAAATCAAATTTTGGGGCGATAAAAAATTGGCTGAATCTGTCTAAGGAGTCGGCAAACACTTCTTCATTGATGGTGAAAAAGAAGTTAGTGTGCTCTGTGCCTGTCCAAGCGTTATTGCTGCCGCCATGCTGATTAATAAAGGCGTGATACTCGCCTGAGTCTGGGAATTTCTCAGTACCTAGAAAGAGCATATGCTCTAAAAAGTGCGCCATGCCGGGTCTATCTGCGGGATCATCAAAATGACCCACGCCTACAGCCATAGATGCGGCAGCTTGGCTAGCATCTTGATCTTCAACCAATAACACCCTGAGCGCATTATCTAATACAAGATAACGATACTGGCGGTGATCATTTGGACTTTTATATATGGACTGAGAGGCTTGCAAAGAGACACTCCGGTAACGATAGCTTGTTATATATTGATAGTCTTAATGGTTTTTAGCAAATATCTCTTGTGTTTATCGACTAAAGATTAAGTCTTGTGAGGTTTGTTGAAACGGATTTTAGGGCTACAATTGGGATAAAACAAAAACAAGTTTGAGTCGCGAGAGAAGTATGCAGCTATTTTTGATGAGACATGGTGACGCCGGATTTAATGCTCAGTCTGATAGAGACAGAACACTGACCGATGTTGGAAGGCACCATACTGTGTTGATGAGCAACTGGCTAGCTCGCAGTGTGGCTGATTTCGATCTTGTTTTAGTTAGTCCTTACTTACGAGCACAGCAAACGTGGCAGGAACTGAGTCAGCATTTTCCTGAGCCGCGTAAGTGGCTAGTCGCCGATGATCTTGTGCCTTCTGGCGATCCCGCCAATGTAGCCGCCTTGGTTGTTGCTTATGCTGAGTTATACAAAGCGGATAAAGTACTCGTGATTGCTCACATGCCGTTACTGGGCTACTTAGTCAGTGAGTTAGTGACTGGCGTTGAGCCGCCATTATTCGCGACGTCAGGCATTACGCTCATTGATAAACATGCCGAGCAAGCCTCAATCGTGTGGCAGCACGCCCCGCATAGTATTAGCTAATCTAGGTTTATATCTCTTTTACAAAACAAACGGCCCACATTAAATGGGCCGTTTGTTTTCAGCTAAATAGTAAATGTTAAAGCCTAAGCCGATAGCAAGCTAACGTCTATGCGGTTGCTCACCAATATCAATCAGCACTAATAACGCCGCATCGCCGCCCCATTCTTTAGGGGCCTGATGGAAAGCCTTCACCATAGGATGCTGCACTAACCACATGGGAACTTGTTGTTTCAATATGCCACTGCCGTAACCATGCATAATGCAGCAGCACAGACTCTGTTGTTTGACGCAGGCTTGAATCAATGCTGCTAGCTCAAGTTTGGCTTCCGATTGGCGATAGCCGTGTAAATCCAGCAGTAAATCTGGCTGGTAATCTCCACGTCTGAGGCGTTTGAGTTCTAAACTGTCAACACCTTCTTCCAACCAACGCATCGGCCCTTGTACAGGCAGTAGTGGTTGATAAGTATCTGAGAAATAACTGTTAGCATGCAGTTGCTGCTCTTTCAGTTCTATTTCCTGTTTGGTTTTTAAGGGCATGCGAAAGTGTCGCTTATTTTGGGTGATGGGTTTAATTCCATCAATAAGCTTTGAGAACATCGCCAAGCCTTCTTTGTCGTCGTCTTTATTCATGGCGGGTATTCTATTGAATCCTATGGTTTCTGAATAGAGTTCAGTTACAATGTTTGCGAACAAACTAGCGGGAGCACGTTTTGGATAAGATCTTTGTAGATGAAGCTGTGACAGAATTACGTACTATTGGCGATATGTTACGTTGGGCCGTGAGCCGTTTTAACGATGCCAATGTGTATTATGGTCATGGTACTGATAATGCGTGGGATGAAGCCATCGCCTTAGTTTTCCATGCCTTACACTTACCCGAAGAAATCGGTCAGCAAGTGATTTTAAGCAACTTGACCAGCAGTGAAAAGCATAAAATTGTCGAGTTGATCATTCGTCGGGTGAGAGAACGCTTACCTGTGCCTTACTTGACCAACAAAGCGCGTTTTGCTGGGCTTGAATTTTACGTCGATGAGCGCGTGTTAGTGCCACGTTCACCGATTGCCGAAATGATCGCTAACCGTTTTAGCCCTTGGTTATATAACAAGCCAGTCACACGTATTTTAGATTTATGTACTGGCAGCGCTTGTATCGCGATTGCCTGTGCCTATGAATTTGAAGACGCCGAAGTCGATGCGCTGGATATCAGCGAGGATGCCTTAGATGTAGCGCAAATCAATATCGAAACCTTAGGTGTGATGGACAGAGTATTCCCGATGCAATCGGATCTGTTCTCGGCCATCCCAGAAGGGCCTCAGTATGATTTGATTGTCTCAAACCCACCTTATGTGGATGCCGAAGACATTGGCGACATGCCTGATGAATATCATCATGAGCCAGCCATTGGTTTAGCCTCAGGTCGCGACGGCTTAGATTTAACCAAGCGTATACTCGCCAATGCCGCGCAATACCTCACGCCAACGGGTTTACTCGTAGTCGAAGTCGGTAATTCTATGGTGCATTTGATTGAGCAGTTCCCAGAAGTGCCATTCACTTGGATTAACTTTGAAAATGGCGGCGATGGCGTATTTGTATTGACCCGCGATCAACTGGTTGAAAATCAGTCGGTATTTGGTATTTATCGCGACGCACAATAGCCTAAGATAGCAAATTAGGTTGAGACTTTTCCCGCTGCCAGTTAGGCTTGCAGCGGGAAAATAAATTGTCCAGTACTCGCTGGGCGCGGAGCGATGAACAAATAACCTAAGGTGTACAAAGCGGATGTCTGGAAACAGTATTGGTCAAAATTTTGTAGTGACGACGTTTGGTGAGAGTCACGGTGTTGCACTGGGTTGCATTATTGATGGTTGCCCTCCTGGGCTTGAATTAACCGAAGCCGATATGCAGCATGATCTTGACCGCCGTCGTCCTGGGACATCCCGATATACCACGGCACGCCGTGAGCCCGATGAAGTGCGGATTTTATCCGGCGTCTTCGAAGGTAAAACCACGGGCACCTCGATTGGACTCTTGATTGAAAATACCGATCAACGCAGTCAAGATTACTCTAATATCAAAGATTTATTTCGCCCTGGGCACGCCGATTATACCTACCAGCAAAAGTACGGTATGCGTGACTACCGCGGTGGTGGCCGCTCATCAGCCCGTGAAACTGCGATGCGGGTTGCGGCGGGTGCTGTGGCGAAAAAGTATTTAAAGCAAGTTCACGGTATCGAGATCTACGGCTATATGTCGCAGCTGGGTCCTATTTGTGCGCAGACCATTGATCTTGACCAAATCGAGCAAAATGCCTTTTTCTTCCCCGATGCTAGCAAGCTGGAAGCGCTTGATGAATACATGCGTGAGCTGAAAAAATCCGGTGACTCGATTGGCGCGAAAATCTCCGTTATCGCGACAGGTGTGCCAGTGGGTTTAGGTGAGCCAGTATTTGATAGACTCGATGCCGATATCGCCCACGCGCTGATGGGCATCAATGCTGTCAAAGGTGTTGAAATTGGTGATGGTTTTGGCGTCGTGACGCAAAAGGGCTCCGAAGGTCGTGACTTAATGTCGCCGCAAGGCTTTGAATCCAACCATGCGGGCGGTGTGCTCGGTGGGATTTCGTCGGGTCAGCCGATCATTGCCCATATTGCGTTAAAACCCACCTCCAGTATCAGTGTGCCGGGCCAAAGTATGACGGCGCAGGGTGAAATGGCCGAAGTTGTCACTAAAGGTCGTCACGATCCCTGTGTTGGGATCCGCGCGGTACCGATTGCCGAAGCTATGCTTGCCATTGTGTTGATGGATCACTTGTTAAGACACAGAGCGCAAAATCAGGATGTACGCAGTCACACACCCGTGCTTGGTATGCGATAGGCGTATGAAATAGGGGTATGAGATAGGCGCATGTGATAGATGGTATGCGATAACGATACAACAAGTGGCATGAGATAAAGGGAATGCGTTAATGTCAACTTCTTCTAGCACAAGCCGGCAATTACGCTGGCTTTGTGCCTGCTATTTTTTCTTCTTTTCTATTCTCGGTACTATGGTCCCTTATCTTGGGGTCTTCTTCGAAAATCGCGGTTTTAATCCTCAAGAAATTGGCTTTCTACTCGCCATCCTGATGGCGACGCGCATTGTTGCCCCGAATGTGTGGGCCAAAGTGGCTGACCGAACCGGGATGCGTGCCGAGCTTATCAAAATGGGGGCGGGAGCCGCCGCGCTGGCGTATTTGAGTTTCTTCTATCATGGCGGTTTTGTGTATATGGCGCTGAGTCTGGCCCTCTATACCTTCTTTTGGAACGCAATCCTTGCCCAGCTTGAAGTGATCACTTTAGAAACCTTAGGCGAGAATGCCAGCCGCTACGGCCAAATTCGCAGCTGGGGCAGTGTTGGTTATATTTGCCTAGTTGTCGGTGCGGGCTTTGCCATTGGCCAGTGGGGCACTGAAGTGCTGCCATATATTGGTTTTTCATTATTTATCGGCATGTTAGCCAGTGCGTTGCCATTACCAGCAAATCGTTTAGTGCGTGACACCAGTCAAGTGCGGCCGCCATTACAATGGAATCGGGCGATTATTTGGTTCTTACTCTCGGCGATGTTGCTGCAAATGAGCGCAGGGCCTTTCTACGGCTTCTTCGTCTTATATTTAAAGCAAGCGGGTTACTCAGAATCTTCAGCGGGGATATTTGTCGCCCTTGGCGCTATGGCCGAAATCGTGATGTTTATGTTCGCGCCGCGTTTACTCGGTCGCTATGGTGTTAATACCCTATTGATTGTCAGTATCGGCATGACTTGCTTGCGTTGGCTGTTGGTTGCCTTCGGAGTGGACAGCGTATTGTGGCTTGGTTTTAGTCAATTATTACATGCCTTTACCTTTGGCTTAACCCACGCGGCATCGATTCAATTTGTGCACAGGCATTTCGATGCGAGTCACAGAAGCCAAGGTCAAGCCCTGTATGCCAGCTTAAGTTTTGGAGTGGGCGGTGCGCTCGGCACTTGGATTTGTGGCTATATTTGGGGCGATGGAAGCGGGGCGGTTTGGTCTTGGGTATTTGCAGCAGGATGCGCCTTTGCCGCTATGCTGGCGGTATTCTTTATTCCTAGGGATAAACCTAGCGTTGCCGCCCATGCGGCCTAATAATGTCAATCTAGCAATATCAA
>NZ_JAGTUL010000067.1:0-12724 GCF_018224605.1 Shewanella sp. M16
ATGGGAAATGTGAATAAGAGAGAGGTGCGAGGCACTGCTTTATCGCTCCAATCGGATGATTCAGTGCGGAATAGCCGCATCCCGCCAACGTTTAAGAAGGGCAGAATCGCCACCGCCATTACGATAAAACCAATCCCACCTAGCCATTGCAATAAAGAGCGCCAGATTAAGATACTGTGATCCATAGTATCCAACCCTGAGAGTACAGTAGAACCTGTGGTCGTGATGCCGGACATGGTTTCAAAGAAGGCGTCGGTATAACCAATACCGTGATAAAGGGTAAATGGCATGGCCGCGAATAGGCTTACGATCAACCACGTTAGGCTGGTTAGTAGGAACATATCGCGGATATTGAGGTTAATGCTTTTGCTCTGGCCATTGTGTAAACACAGGCTTGAGCTAATGCCTGTGACTAATGCCGACACCATAAAAGAGCCCACGGTTTCCTCACCTTTGTATGCGGCGAGGAGCAGTGGGATCAGCATGAAAGCTGTCAGCATGGACAAAAAAAGCCCTAAAATAAACAATAGCGGTCTAAAGTTCAGCATAAGTTGGCTTACTAAGGTTCTTAGAAGAAGAAAGCACTTGGTTGGAAAAGCTTCTCGACTTCGCCGACAAACTTTTTATTCACTAAGAACAAGATCACGTGATCTCCTTGCTCTATCACGGTTTTGTCGTGGGCCATCAGCACTTCATCATTGCGGACAATGGCGCCAATCGTTGTCCCCGGTGGCAACTTAATATCACCAATGGCTTTGCCAACGACTTTAGAAGTGCTGGCATCTCCGTGGGCGATGGCTTCAATTGCCTCGGCCGCCCCACGACGTAGAGAGTAAACGTTACAGATATCACCCTGACGAATATGAGTTAATAGTGCTGAAATCGTCGCTTGCTGTGGTGAGATTGCAATATCGATGTTGGCTTCTTGCACTATATCCACATAGGCTTCGCGTTGAATAAGCACCATGACCTTTTTCGCGCCCATACGTTTTGCTAGCAGGGCGGACATAATATTGGCTTCGTCGTCATTGGTGACCGCAATAAATACGTCGGTTTGGTCTATGTGTTCTTCGAGCAGTAATTCTTGATCTGAGGCATCACCGCAGAACACTGTGGTATTTTCCAGCTGCTCCGATAAGGCTTCTGCACGTTCTAATTTATGCTCAATCAGTTTGACCGAGTGGGTGCGCTCAAGGCGTTTTGCTAAACCTAGGCCTATGTTACCGCCACCGGCGATCATAATGTTGCGGTAGGAGTTATCGAGCTTTTGCATTTCGCTCATGACAGCGCGAATATGGCGACTGTCTGCAACGAAGAAGACTTCATCATCGGCTTCGATAATGGTCGTTCCGCGAGGCATAATAGCGCGGCCTTGGCGGAAAATCGCCGCGACCCGGGTATCAATATTGGGCATGTGTTCGCGAAGTGCCGCTAATGCATTCCCCACCAGTGGGCCACCGTAATAGGCTCGAACAGCCACTAGGCTCAAGCGGCCTTCCGCAAATTCAAGCACTTGCAATGCGCCTGGATATTCTACGAGTCGCTGGATGTAAGCTGTCACTAACTGTTCTGGGGCGATTAATTCATCGATCACGAAGCCGCCACGGGGACGACCATCGCTATTTTTGGTTTCACTGTCGATAAAGAGTTTATCGCGCATCGCCAAATAGGGTTCTGAGCGGATACGGGCAATTTTAGTCGGCGTACCAAAAAGGGTATAGGCAATCTGGCAGGCAGCCATATTGCATTCATCACTATTGGTTACAGCGATAAGCATGTCGGCATCTTCTGCGCCTGCTTCTCTGAGAACATCAGGGTGAGCGGCATGGCCCGCTACGACGCGAAGGTCATATTTATCTTGCAGGGCGCGTAATCTGGATTTGTCATAATCGACAATGGTGATGTCATTGTTCTCACCCACCAAATTTTCGGCCAAGGTTCCCCCAACTTGACCCGCACCTAATATGATAATTTTCATGGCCTTGCTTACTTCCTAATCAGTCGCTTTCAATAAACGGGCATAATAAAACCCATCCATATTGTCTTGTCCTGGCGTGATTTGCCAACCTATATCCTGTGGCGAATTTTGCTGGGCAAGTGTGTCTAGCTTAGCATCTACCGTTCTATCTAAAAACGCACTGATCTGGTCGCGGTTTTCCTGCGGTAAAATCGAACAAGTGGCATAAAGAAGCGTGCCACCGGGTTTTAGCCACTTCCAGCAATGATCGAGAATTTGCTGTTGTAGTTCAGCCAACTCTTCGATGTCATGGTTTTTTCGCAACCATTTAATATCGGGATGGCGGCGGATCACTCCTGTGGCTGAGCAAGGCGCGTCCAGTAAGATACGATCAAATTGTCCGCCTTGCCACCATGAGTCTATGTTGGCTGCATCACCATGGATAAGCTCCGCTTTTAATGATAAGCGGTCAAGGTTCTGTTGCACACGTTCAAGGCGTTTGGCATCAAAATCAACAGCGACTAATTTGATACTCGGCTCAAGTTCTAGTAAGTGACAACTTTTGCCACCGGGTGCCGCGCAGGCATCGAGTATTAATTCATTCGCTTGCGGGGCAAGTAAGGTCGCCGCCCATTGTGCCGCGCCATCTTGCACTGATGCAGCACCTTCATGAAAGCGTGGCAGAGTGGCGACATCCTTTGGTTGCGCTAGGAGAATGGCATCGGCACTGCTGCCTTCGCTCGCTTCAATGTCGATTTCGGCTAGGGCAGCGAGGTATTCGGCACGGCTCTGGGATAAGCGATTGTTACGCAGCCACATGGGCGGGCGTTCATGGCTTTGTTGAATGATGTCTTGCCACTGCTCGGGATAGGCTTCTTTTAAGCGCTTAATTAACCAAGCGGGTGTGTTATAGCTTAAGGTATCTGATTCTGTGCTTAGCGGCGATAGCTGGCGCTGAATGTTGCGCAGTACACCATTAACGACCTTGACCATGCCTTCAAATTTTAACTGGCGACAGGCTTCGGCGGTTTCTGAAATCGCGGCGTGGCTTGGAATGCGAGTGAAGTAAAGTTGATAGCAACCTACGATCAGGAGCTGGTGGATAATCCTTTGTTTGCCTTTAAGTGGTTTCTCTAGGCATTCACTGATGCGTTTTTCTATTTGTGGCAGAGTGCGCATCACGCCGTAGCAGATCTCGGCAAGTAGGGCTTTATCTTTGCCGCTGGCAAGATGCTTTTGTTGATCAGGCAATGCCACTGACAGTGACACGCCTTTTTCTAATACTTCGAAGATGGCTTTCGCAGCAAGCGCGCGCAAGTTCATGATTATTGTGCCTCGTGTGCGAGGCGAGTATTCGGGCTAAACCATTCACCTCGAGCATTGAGAATATCAGCAACATTGAGTGGCTTTTTCCCCGGAAGCTGCATACTCAGCAGGGTTAACACACCATCAGCGGTGGCAACGTCTATGCCTTTTTTGCTGGCGCTGATAATAGTGCCTGGAGCGGCTGTGCTGGTGGTTTCGCTGACTTGAGTTTGCCACACTTTTATAGTGTTACCTTGGTGCTCAAAGTAACTCACAGGCCAAGGATTAAAGGCACGGACTTCTTGCCATAACTGTTTAGCGGATTTATTCCAGTCGAGTCTAGCTTCTTCTTTGCTGAGTTTTTCTGCGTAGTTCGCTAAGGCTTCATCTTGTTTTTCAGCGGCTAAGGTGCCATTTGCCAAACCTTCGAGTGCTTGCAATAGGGCAACGGGACCTTGTTCTGCCAGTTTCTCGTAAAGGCTGGCTGACGTGTCGTTATCTTCGATCGGCAGATAGGTTTTAAGCAGCATGTCACCTGTATCTAAACCCACATCCATCTGCATAACGGTCACGCCGGTTTCTTTGTCGCCGGCCCAAAGTGCGCGTTGGATCGGTGCGGCACCGCGCCAGCGTGGCAAAATAGAACCATGAACGTTAATACAACCTAAACGCGGTGTATCTAACACGACTTTTGGCAAGATCAGACCGTAGGCTACGACCACCATGATATCGGCGTTGAGTGCGGCAAGTTCTTGTTGCGCGGGTTCTTTACGTAATGAGCCGGGTTGAAACACTGGAATACTATTGGCGATAGCGAGTTCTTTTACTGGGCTGGCGGTCAGTTTCTTGCCGCGGCCAGCGGGTCTATCGGGCTGAGTGTAAACGCCAATCACATTGTGGTGTGAGTTCAACAGTGCTTGTAAGTGGCGAGCGGCAAAATCCGGTGTTCCGGCAAAGATGATGTTGAGTGGTTTCAAATCTGATCCTATGCTTCTTTGGCGTCCAATCGGGCCGCTTTTTCAAGTTTTTGTTTGATCCGCTGACGTTTTAGCGGCGACAAATAATCGACAAACAATTTGCCTTTGAGGTGATCCATTTCGTGTTGAATACAAATGGCAAATAACTCATCGGCCTCAACTATAAATTCGTTACCGTGTCTGTCTAAGGCTTTTACCGTGACAAATTCGGCGCGATCGACTTTGGCGTAAATCCCCGGAACCGACAGGCAACCTTCTTCATTGCAGAAGTCACCGCTGCTGGCGATAATTTCGGGGTTGATAAACACTTTGGGTCGTTCGACTTCATCCTGTAAGTCCATGACAATAAGTTGTTTATGGTAATCAACTTGGGTCGCGGCCAGACCGATACCTTTTTCTTGGTACATGGTTTCGAACATATCATCAATTTGAGTCTGCAGTTCGGCATTAAACTCTGTGATGGGTGTGGCTTGTGTTCGTAATCTTTCGTCAGGGAATTGTAATACTTTTAATAGTGTCATACATAAACTCTTAACAAGTCTGTCAAATCTCTGCCAGTTAGTTATACTGACTGATGCTAATGAGTTAATTTTAATCTTTAGTGCCTACCAATAACAGTAAAAGCTCAAACTAAGAGTTAAACAACATGGAAATACCCATGAAACGGTTAATTTTACTCGCGTTAATGACATTCAATTGCACGTTTGTTGCCGCAGATACCCTGACGCTTAAGGCGGGGCATCCTGAGTCATATGTAGTGAAAAAGGGCGATACTCTTTGGGATATCTCCGCCGCGTTTCTGAATGACCCATGGAAATGGCCGAGTCTTTGGGATGTAAACCCACAGATTGCTAACCCCCACCTTATTTACCCTGGCGATCAACTCACTCTAGTATTTATTGATGGTCAGCCCCGCCTTGTGCGTAATGGTGCCACTGTCGATAGTGCTAAACCCCATGTAAGAAAGAGTCCCGAGGGACGTGTCATTGCTAAGAGTAATGCTATTCCAGCCGTTGATTTAGCCTTGATTGAACAATATTTAGTGCAGAATCGGGTCGTTGAGACTCACTGGCTTACTGAGCAACCTATGGTGCTGGCAGGTGAAAGTCCATCGCGTCACCATATTGTGGGGGATGTGATTTATATTGATGCTGAACTGCCAATAAACCAAAAATATGGTATTTACGAACGTGGTCGCGAGTTTTTCAATAAAGAGTCAGGCGAAGCGTTAGGACAAGAAGCCATTTTGTCGTCTACTGGGCAAGTGATTGAGTCTGGTAAGGTTTCAAAAATTAAGTTGCTAACGAGCTTTCGCGAAACCAAAGCGGGCTTCAGAGTATTGCCGATGGAAAGTGATTCCTTGATGTCAGCTTACTTTACTCCTAAACCTGCGGAATTAAAGATACCAGCTTTAGTGTTAGCAACAGAATCAAATTTGCGTGAAGCGGGTAAGTTGAATGTCGTGTACTTAGATAAAGGCACTCAGGATGGCGTCGAGCCTGGGGTGGTGTTTTCTATTTACCGTGATGGTGAGGTTATTGTTATCAACAATGACGGTATACCTGTTCCTGCAATTGAACGTACTGCCTATGATAACCTAATGGCGTCAGTCTCTTCGGATCGTGCAGTTAAGATGCCGGATGTTTATCATGGTAAGTTGTTAGTGTTTAAAGTGTTTGATAAGGCGAGCTTAGGTTTGATTGTCTCCACCGAGCGGCCTGTTCGTGTCGACGATAAGTTAATCGCCCCAGAATCTTTAGCCTTAAGAGGTCTATAATCTCTGAAAATTTGGTCGATTGGTTAGTTGTTTGTGCTGTATCTGGGCTAGGACCCGCTCGGATCCAACAATTATTAACGCACATGGAAGTGGACGACCTCAGACAAAGGTTAGAGCATGAGAGACAAGCGCTACCTTTATCTGATCATCTGCTCCATAGCCTTGTTATTGATTATCAAAAAGTGGATGTCGCCCTCGAATGGCAACAGCAAGCCGCCGATCATCATCTGCTTTGTTTCTCTGATCCGCTTTATCCACCATTATTAAAACAACTCTCAGATCCGCCCGCCGTCCTGTTCGTTAAAGGTTGCTTAGAGGCGTTAGCCCTTCCTTATCTTGCGATTGTTGGCAGTCGTAATGCTTCTCCTGGCGGATTACAGGTCGCTTACCAACTGGCTGCTGAGATGTCCTCAATGGGATTTGGTATCTGTAGTGGCATGGCGATGGGGATTGATGGGGCGGCCCATAAAGCCTGTGTTGACCATCAAGGGCGCACTATTGCCGTACTAGGAACGGGCATAGAGATCATTTATCCACGAAAACATCGACAGCTTTATCATGATATTCAGCAGCAAGGCTGTATACTTAGCGAGTTTTGGCCCGATACTGGTCCCTTTGCGGGTAATTTTCCGAAACGAAATCGCATTATTAGCGGTCTATCTTTAGGGACACTTGTGGTTGAAGCCTGTCGCAAAAGCGGCTCTTTAATCACTGCTAGGTTGGCGATGGAACAAGGGCGTGAGGTGTTTGCCGTTCCGGGCTCAATCTTAGGTGGTTACCATCAAGGCTGTCATGATTTATTACGTGATGGAGCAAAGCTTGTGGAAACTGCTGCCGATATAGTGGAAGAGTTGGCAAGTTTAACCGCTTTCCACCTTGAAGAATTGAAGTTATGCCACCATATACAGCAAGGCGAGATTTGTAATTTGCCATTTTCGTCTCTGTTAGCTAGTGTAGGTTATGAAACTACATCAATTGATGCAGTCGTTGAACATAGTGGAAAAACGATAGATCTGGTGTTAGAACAAATGCTTGAACTTGAGTTGCAAGGTTGGGTAATAGCAGTACCCGGTGGTTACGTCAGAGTAAAGAGGAGCTAGCCATGTTTGATATCCTCATGTATCTATTTGAAAACTATGTTCACAGTGAAGTTGAACTACTAGTTGATGAAGACGAGTTAACCAAGGAACTCACTCGTGCCGGATTTCATCAATCCGAGATTTTAAAAGCGTTAACTTGGTTAGAGCGCTTAGCTGAATTACAAGAAGGGGATAAACCTTATCTTTGTAATCACGATCAGCATTCGTTTCGTATCTATACAAAGGACGAAATGGACAAGCTGGATGTGGAATCCCGCGGTTTCTTGCTGTTTTTAGAGCAAGTTAAAGTGCTGAATGTCGAAACCCGTGAAATGGTGATCGATAGAGTTATGGAGTTGGATGAGCCAACCCTGATTTTAGAAGATCTCAAATGGGTTATCTTAATGGTGCTGTTTAATGCTCCTGGCCATGAGTCCGCTTATGAGCAAATGGAAGATTTGATCTTCGAACAGCCCGAAGGTCGACTGCATTCTTAATTGTTGTGAAAGATGAATTATGAGAGAAAGGAGGCTAAGACCTCCTTTTTTGATGCCATAAATTCCTTGATGGCACTGCGCTTGATATCCTAATGCGCTACGACAGGTGGTGAATGATTATGTCTAAGATTGATGAACAATTATTTAGTGCCCACGAACACGCACTGGAAAAAGAATACGAACTTTGTCCTGAATGTGGCAGCGAGTTATCGGTTAAACACAGTAAGCACGGCGGTTTTATTGGCTGTAATAATTACCCTAGCTGTAATTACACTCGACCATTAGTGCAGCACGAATCTATTGAAACTCAAGTGATTGAAGGTTCTGTATGCCCTGAATGCGGTCACGAACTGGCGGTAAAGTCTGGGCGCTTTGGGATCTTTATTGGGTGTACTCAATATCCTAGCTGCACGCATATTGAAAAACAGGATCAAGCGAGTGATAAGCCTGACATTCCTTGCCCTGAATGCAAAGCGGGTAAGCTTGAGCACAGAACGAGTCGCTTCGGAAAGAGTTTTTATGCCTGCAGTGCTTACCCTAAGTGCAAGTTTATTGTGAATTATCCTCCGGTTGCTGAAGATTGCCCGAGTTGTGGTTTTGGGATCTTAGTTGAGCGTAAAGGTGCGGCTGGGATGCGTTTAGAATGCCCGCAAAAAAGCTGTAAATACAAAAGACCACTTTAGTTTATTGTGTGACCTGCATCTTAATATTTGGCCGATGAAAGTGGCTTGCGTATAATCCTCGGCTGACCGCTGATGGGGCGGTCAGTATTCGAATTTATCCAATAATTTGATTGTTGAAATCGACAATACTCAAAAGGTGATCCTAAGATGTTGCAGCTGCACCCATCTGACATAAAAGATATTGTGCTTAACGGTGGTGTTATCGCTTATCCAACCGAGGCGGTTTATGGCCTAGGTTGCGACCCTGATAATGACACCGCTATCCAAAAGTTATTGGCTGTAAAACAGCGCCCATGGCAAAAGGGACTGATCTTAGTCGCCAGTGATTTTCAGCAGCTTTTAGCTTATGTTGATGAATCGCAATTAACGGCTGAGCAGCTCGAGTTTGCATTTTCCAAGTGGCCGGGGCCTTTTACCTTTGTAATGCCAATCAAAGCGCAGGTTTCAAAATACCTCTGTGGTGAATTTGACTCTATCGCAGTGCGAGTATCTGCCCATGCTGGAGTGCAATCCCTGTGCCGCGCGCTCAATAAACCTTTAGTGTCGACCAGCGCTAACCTTGCGGGTGAAGAGCCAGCATTAACTGCCGATGAAATTCTCGCAGATTTTACAGGTAAAATTGATGCACTCGTATTAGGTGAACTCGGAGAGCAACGTCAGCCCTCGACCATTATCGATGCGCGAAGCGGTAAGATTTTACGAAATGGACAATGAGCAAACCAATAATAAGGATAACAATATGAGTGTGCCTGATATTGCTGTGGTAAAAGCGTTTTTAATCGATCTACAAAACCGAATTTGTGCTGGTTTACAGGTGCTGGATGGCCAAGCAACGTTCGCCGCCGATTCATGGACTCGCGCCGAAGGCGGTGGTGGTACGAGCCGAGTATTAATCCAAGGTGCAGTGTTCGAGCAAGCTGGGGTTAACTTTTCCCATGTGACTGGCGCCGCTATGCCTGCGTCAGCTACGGCGCATCGCCCAGAACTGGCGGGTCGCAGTTTTGAAGCTATGGGTGTGTCTTTAGTGATCCATCCTAATAATCCGTATATCCCGACGACTCACGCCAATGTGCGCTTCTTTATCGCGCAAAAAGAAGGTGCCGATCCTGTGTGGTGGTTTGGCGGTGGCTTTGATTTAACGCCTTATTATCCTTTCGAGGAAGATGTGCGCGAGTGGCACCAGACTTCTAAGGATATTTGCGCGCCTTTCGGGGATGAGGTTTATCCCAAGTATAAGAAATGGTGCGATGAATATTTCTTCCTGCCGCACCGTAATGAAACCCGCGGCGTGGGTGGATTGTTTTTCGATGACTTGAATCAAGACGGATTCGAGCAAAGCTTTAGCTTTATGCAAGCTGTAGGTAATGGCTTCTTAACGGCCTATGCGCCGATTGTCGAGCGTCGTAAAGAGACTGAATTCGGTGAGCGTGAGCGTCAGTTCCAACTCTATCGTCGTGGTCGTTATGTTGAGTTCAACTTAGTCTACGACAGAGGCACCTTGTTTGGTCTGCAGACGGGCGGGCGTACCGAGTCTATCTTAATGTCGATGCCGCCATTAGTGCGTTGGCAATATGCTTATATGCCAGAGGCGGGAAGCCCAGAGGCGGACTTGTACGATAACTACCTCAAACCCCGCGACTGGGTTTAGCCAGTAATCTTATGAAGTGGATACAACATCCACTTTATTGATTACGCATATGATCAGCCAGAGTTGAAATCGCCTCAAAGATGGCGGCTCGATGCTCTGGCTTATTAATGTTTTCTTCAATCGCAAATTTCATACAAAACAGCCATTGATCCCGCATCGCCTCATCGACGGCGAAATGCATGTGCCGTGCTCGCAATGCGGGATGACCATATTTCTGCTGGTAGAGCTGCGGTCCGCCGAGCCAACCACTTAAAAATTCGAACAACTTCTGCTCTGATTCCGCAATTGGCGCTCTATGAATGGCAAGCAGTGTTGTCGTTTCTGCGGAGCTTGCCATCTTCTGATAAAAACATTTGGTGATAGCGCGGATCACTTTTTCGCCGCCGATTAAGTCGTAAGCGTTAGATTGGCTCGGATCGCGATCATCCTGCGGTGGAGTGTGTTTGCTAAAAATCTTTTTAAGCCAGTTCATTGGAATAGTCGTTCACTAAAATAGAGTATTGAGCCGATGGCGCATTATAGCGTGAAACCCAGTGTGAAATTTAGTTGAGCATAATTCGTCTTGCCTAGGCTCAAAAGCGCGGTAGACTGCAAAGCCATTGAACCTAAAATTTAATATCGCTATGACAGACAGATACGCAGTGTTTGGCAATCCAATTAGCCACAGTAAATCGCCGTTCATTCATGGACAATTTGCCGCGCCCACCCAAGAGTTATTAACCTATGAAGCCATTCTTGCTCCGGTCGATGGTTTTGAAGCCTCACTGACGGCGTTTTTCAATGCGGGCGGCAAGGGCGCGAATGTGACAGTGCCTTTTAAGGAGCAAGCTTTTGTGCTGTGTGACAGTCTCAGCCCAGAGGCCAAGCTTGCTGGCGCGGTAAACACCTTAAGTTTATTGGCCGATGGCACTATTCGCGGTGATAACACCGATGGTTTAGGGCTGGTGGCCGATCTCATCGCTAACTTAGGCAGCCTGCAAGATAAGCGCGTGTTACTTATTGGTGCTGGTGGTGCGGCGCGCGGTTGTATTCTGCCGTTATTAAATGCGGGAATTGCGCAGATGATCATCAGTAATCGCACTCACACTAAGGCACAGCTTCTGGTCGATATCTTTACTTCGGTGGATAACGGTGCTTTCGCAGATAGAGTCACCGCCGTAGAAATGAATGAGCTTGTGGGCGAGTTCGATATCGTCATTAACTCCACTTCGGCTAGTCTTGCGGGCGAGTTGCCACCCGTGCCAGCGCATATCATCACCGCGCAAACCGTTTGCTATGACATGATGTATGGCGCCTTGGTCACCGCGTTTAACCAATGGGCGCTATCTCAAGGTGCAGCTAAGGTTATTGATGGGCTCGGCATGTTAGTCGGACAAGCGGCTAAGAGTTTTACCCTATGGCGAGGTATCGAGCCCGACACTCAAGTGGTATTAAATCTTTTGAGGGATAAACTAATGGCCGAGCCTAAGTAGGAAGCATGAATCAAAGTATTCTTTTTCCCGAACTGCAATATTGGGACGACGCCCACAAGCGAGTCTGCTTTATCGCGCAGTCACAGGGGATGAACATCAAATGCTATATCAGTGTGAATAAGTTAGCCGAGCTGAATGATTTCTCTGAACAGCCGAGTGCCAATGAAGCCGCTGCTATGCTGGCATTGTTTGATGCGGTGAGATTTGATGCCGAAGAAATGGCTGAAGATTTAATTGAAGCCGAAGAGTTTGATGATTTTGGGGCAGTACACTTAGGCTAAACTTATCGAACTTAGATAGTTTTCTGAATCAGCGAATAGCAAAAGGCGGTAGAGACTCAATGAGTCTCTACCGCCTTTATTATATAGCTATAGTGACACTAAGCGACTAACTATAAGAGATTAGCTATAAGTGACTAGATGTTCTGTAACTCAACTAAGTATTCGTTTTTCAGTCTGACATAGTTGTCGGCAGATTCTGGCAAAAAGGCAATTTCGGCAGGCGTTAATGGGCGAGCCTGCTTAACTGGGCTGCCTACATATAAATAGCCACTCTGTAATACCTTGCCCGGTGGCACTAAAGAACCTGCACCTAAGATCACATCATCTTCTAAAATCGCACCGTCGAGAATAATCGCGCCCATGCCCACTAATACTCGGTTACCGACTTTGCAACCGTGAAGCATAGCCTTGTGACCAATAGTCACATCATCACCAATAATCAGTGGATGACCATCGGGACGAGCAGCTGACTTACGCGTTACATGCAATATGCTACCGTCTTGTACGTTCGAGCGTTTACCAATACGAATATGGTTAACATCACCACGCGCCGCCACCATAGGCCAAATACTGGCATCAGTATCTAACGCAATATCGCCAACAAGCACCGAAGCTTCATCTACATATACGTTATTGCCTAATTGAGGATGAATACCTTGGTAAGTTCTGAGTGGCCCTGACATAGAAAAGTCCCTAATTGAGTGGTTTTTAGCATTATAAAGGTTAAAAACTAGCGGGTCAGGTCAAATATCCAACGAACAGTGAGAAAATGACAATTATCTTAAAAATAGGGGTTGCGGACTTTCTCAATCTCCCTATAATGCGCATCCACTGACACGGCAGACAGCGAAAGTAAGCTGACGAGTTAGGTTGAATTGAGTCGCTTTTAAGCACTTAATTCAATCGTAGCAAGAAGTTGTAAAAAACTCCTTGACGCGAAACGGGAAATGCGTAGAATACGCAGCCCTAGCCAACTGGAAGCGTTCGGCGCTCAGTGTGGTACTCAAGTTCTCTTACGAATATTGAGTTGCTCTTTAACAAGATAAAA
>NZ_JAGTUL010000068.1:0-11594 GCF_018224605.1 Shewanella sp. M16
TTCCAAGATTACGTCTTGGCCCCTGAGTAAAATTGCTGCCTGTTTGGGCACCTTGAGTCAGGCTCACAGGTGTCGGTATATTCACCTCCCATTTACGGCCGGTGTAACCTTGTGCGCCATTCGCCTCTGCCACTGTTGCAGGCATCTCGTCCGTAGATATGTCATCAGCCTGTGGCGTTGTTGCGGTTTGATGCGTGTTGGTGGTCTGCCCCGCGACAGACGGACGATCTGCTGTTCCTACACTCGCCGTCGTACCCGCTATTGCTACAGGGACATCAATTTGAGCCCCATCATTACTCACATCCGCAACGGATGGCGTGGCATCTGCTACTGTTCCAAGATTACGTCTTGGCCCCTGAGTAAAATTGCTGCCTGTTTGGGCACCTTGAGTCAGGCTCACAGGTGTCGGTATATTCACTTCCCATTTACGGCCGGTGTAACCTTGTGCGCCATTCGCCTCCACCACTGTTGCAGGCATCTCGACTGTATTAGGCGTTTGCTCGCCTTGAGGGATAATGGCATAGGCAGTAGCCCCATCCTTCCCCGTTATTTCGACCATTTGGGCACAATTTGCTTCATTCTCAATGAGCAAGTTTATTAAGCTTGTTAACCTTGGGTCAACCTGCTCACCGTATCCAGAAATAAAGCGTTCCAGACGCTCTTGACGCTCATGTATTGGAATTTCGATAACGGTCACCTTGGCCGCATCAGCAAAAGCTTGGGTAGCACCATCTATTGAAGACTCCTGAGCAGATTGCGTGCCCATATGATTGCCATTTGACTCAGACGGTACATATGCCTCCCCTTGCGGTTCTATGTTCCCTACCTGACCACTCGGAGTGTTAATAAAGACATACCAACGGTTACTGAAGCTATTAACAGTATTGTAACAATTATTGAAGGTATCTCCCCTGCCGACTTCTTTATCATCAACTTCTTCCGCGGGATGAGGTAACTCAGCTAGTGGGATCTGAAAAGGGGGCCTAGTAGGCGACTCTTCATTATTTGCGGATTTAGCGGGTTCCAACGGAACTTTTTTCTTCTCTTGATCACCAACTATAAACTGTGATTCTGCATAAACAGACATCATCGCTGCATTAACATACGTCACTACAAATACTGGTGCTACTAGGCTTAATCCTAGGGTGAAAGGGGCTAGCACAGCCCCAATGGTCACGAGGCCAGTGAGGCCAGCCAAATGCAACATGGCCTTCGTCTCAGTACTGTATCGATTTGATGTTCTAGTACTTTGTTTTCGCTTTTGGGGCTTGGATTTAGAGTTAACCTCAGACTCTCCCGCCTCAGTGATCAACATGCTACGAGCAGAAGTTAACTCATCAGGAAGTTGAGGTTCCGCAGCTCCGAATATTGGCATCCTGACTTCAAGTAAAGAAGCTGAACGGGCTAAATTTCTAGGAAAAGCCTCATTGCCTAAGCGTGATAGCTCAGGTAAAGAGAGGCTTCGAGTCAATGCAGGAGTAAGTGCCATATTAAAATCTCATCGTTTCAATTAAATTAATACTTAAACGTCTCACATCATCTTCTGAATAATCTTGTTCGGCTATAGTGAGCGTGAGGAATCCATCAACTCGTATAAACACTCCCTTCATCGCTATTTCAAATTGCAAAATAAGCGCTAAGACAGCCTCTAAATTAATGACATGCACTAACTGGAAAAAAGGGAAAATTGGCAGCAATAGGTTATCTGGGTAATTTTTAAAAATAACCACCTCATTTTTTTCGAGGCGTTGTAAAAAATATTCAATATCGTCAGGAGGTGTAGGTTTCATTTACTTAGGATAAACCAATACAAGTTCATCAATACTCAACGTTCGTATTTCATCGATACTCAGACTAGTCTCAAAAATGGTACTAATCGTTGTCAGTGAAAGATCTTTTGGCAGTGAATTAAAACTCATCTGTAAGTAATCAAATTCAATCACCAATGTATCAATTGGTAACAATACTGCTATATTCATCTGCCCTATAATCAGCTGACACGTCATCAATAGAGGTAGTTCTAGCTCTTCAACCCCAAGACAAGACTTAAACTCAATGCCATACTGACTTAAGGCTTGAGCGACAATATAGGATATATAATCAGGCTCTAAATGTTTCAATTCTAAGCCAAGTAACCGTGCCGCCTCACCTACAGAAACATATAGATCAGTCTCAATACCCAAGTGTTTTAAATTAAGTAATATAAAATCTTGCGGTTGACGAGCTCTGTATATCGAACCCATTTCAATAGTAATGGATTGATTATTAAAACGTTGGCCAGCTAACAGATTGATCACTTTGCACCTTGCAGAATCAATCTCGTATCGAGGCATAAACATCACTTTCTCTTGTTTCATAGCTTCCTTATCGATTCCTAGATAAAAGTGCTAATACATCCCGACTCATCTGAAAATCTAATTCATCGATCCAATCGCGTATTCCCGTCGGAGTTTGACAAACAAATTCATAGAGTTGTTGATAGGCGTCCTTCGACGTCATTTCCTCAAAATCCACATTTTGTACTAGTGTTAGAATAAAAGTGATCTTATGAAACTGACTATCCAATATACCTTCTACCACTATTGCTTTGACTGTCGCCTCTGAATACTCTCGCAGCATAGAAAACCAATCTATTACCGCTTTTTTGTCGGCATATATTTCAACATCCGATAATCGATTCCAACTAAGACGTTCAGATTTCGCCTTTAATAACTGATAAGGATCGAGTGATTTCCCCTGTAAATGACAATGCGCGATGCGGCTATGACGATTATTTGAGGACATGTTCGATCGACTCTTGAGTATAGTAACGCCGACATAACACTAATAATGACAATAAACCATCTAAATTATGTTCATAAGCGACGAGTTGTTGCACTGTCTGGCTATTTGCATCCATATCTCCTACCGAAGATTTAAAGTCTGCAATATATTTTTTAAGCTGCTTTCTTAACGCTAACGGATATAAGTGCTCACAGTGTTCAGCCGCATGCAATATCCAACGTTGCGCATCGTTTAATGAGTGAGCATCTAGCACACTATCGGAAAACCCTTGCCAATCGCGCAATGCCTTGAGTTGATAACTATTGAGCTGCCGAGCGAATTGCTTCTGCTGATTGAGTGTTAACAACTTACGTTTCACTCTGAACAGGCGAGGATACTTCTTAGTCTTCTTGTCGACTTGCTTTATATCTTTAACTCGACGAGGTTGGCCATTATCACGCGTCTGCTGAGTTTTCGTGATATCCGAGATTTTTTCGGTGCGTTGTGTCATTGCAAAATAAACGGGTCTCAGCATAGTCAATCAGAGCGAGCTAGGCTCGCTCTGCTCCCTATTATCGGTTAGTCACTAAACTCGCCTTCGCCACAGCTTCAAGGATCTCATTCAACTTCACGGCTTCTGCCGTCAAGTCTTGAATGTATTGATCGAGCTGAGCATCAAACTTCTCTTTCAATTCTTTAGTCGCTAGGAGCAGTTCTTGACCCTTTACCTGCTCGGCATTTTGAATTTCATTAGCATTGCCCACCATGCTATCAGCCATTCCCCCCATATGAGTGACAGAGTTGTACTTAGCGGTACGCTGCTGCTGAAGACTCGCTGTGTATTTGTTCAACTCTTTTGGCGTTAAATCAGACACTTTCGCTGACTTATCGACATTCGTCACCTTGCCCGATTTGAGATCCGTTGTTTTTAATAACTTCACACCACCCACATCGTTAGCACCTTTATCAGCCATTTTAGATAAATGTTTATCCTTCAATGTCTTAGTCTGACCAATACGCACAGTTGCCGCCGTAGTCATCGCCATATTAACGACAGATGAGGCTAATGTAATACCGAAGCGCTGCTTGGCATCTCCACATTTATCTTGTGCGAGCTTAGTAGCCAGCGCTGATGTTGCCATCGCTTCACCAATACGGTTCATCATGACTTGATTACGTAGCTGGTGAGAAGCACCAATGATTTGCGTCAAGAGTGCGAGTAAATCAGCCATCGACATTGTGCCTTTATTGGCTACATTTAATGAGTTTTCATAACCACACCATACTTTTTGATCTATCGGCTTTTGATTATTTACAGATGTAGTATCTTCTGACATTGTCAATGGTAGCGACAACGTATTCATTAGTATTGAATTCATAACTTAACTTCCTTTTACATATTGATAGAACGGATCTGCTTAGTGTACTCACGTTGATCGCTCTCAACTTTGAAGAGCGAATCAAATGCAGCACCTAATGCTCGCAATGCTTGGCTTAGCAGCATCAACATTTGCTGAATACGCGTATCTAACTCCTCTTGGTTTGCTTTGGCAATTTCAAGATCCTTCGTAATATCAGCCGATTTAATGGCATATCCACTACTGACAACAGAAGAAGTACTTGAGCTAATCGTAGTTACCTGGCCAATTTTCGCGGTCAATTTTTCACCACCAGGAGCAAAAGATTTGATCTTTTCGATCAAGGGTTCAATTAACTTCATGATCTTATTAACCGTATTTTGAATCTTGGTAGATATGGTACTGAATGACTTAAAAGTGTTGAGTACATCAACTGCTTTATCAACCATAGTAGCGACTTTTGCCGCGCCACTGGCGACCGCTTTACCCGCACTTGCCAGAAAATTCCCGGGATTAAAGCTGACGATCATGCCGATTACGCCAATCGCGATCTCCAAACCCATAGACACATAGCCACGGATTTCTTCAGAAACTCCAGCGGCTTCCATGAGCTTATCAACGATTTTAGGCACTACAATCGCAGCAATCATGACACCTATCATCACAGCGGCCATCACAGGGTTAAATGGTGCCATGATAATTGCAGCTAGAAAGCCGAAAGCCATGGCAACCTTGCCCCAAATACCTTGGCTCTTCTGGGCTTGCTTCTGTTCTTCAATTTGTGCCATTCGCTCATTAATGGCATTGATCTGAGTATTTTTTTGAAGCTCAATCAGCGTCAACTTCATTTGAGTATTTTCTTTAGTTGTACCAGATACCGCCTCTGCAACTAATTTCATAGACTCACGCACCAAACGCCAAAGTTGACTATCGGACACGCCGATAGCATTACCCGGCAAGGGCTGATTCGGCTTCACCGATTTTGTCGCTTCGGTGCTTTGAGGTTGCCCGCTGCCGACAAGATCATCAACTACGCCAATAAAACTTGGCGTAGCGATGGTATTAATCAATATACTCATAATTACTTCCTTTCATCAGAAAATACTGGGAATAGCGGCACAGCTACTGTCAATTATTATCAACAGAGTTTGCACAGCAAAAGTCTCGCTAAGCGAACAGCATGCCCAGTGTTCATGCTTCTAACTTTGCAACTAACGAACAATTTAATAAGCGCGAGCAGACGCTAAAACATTATCCCGCATAATTGACAACCAATACTTTAAAGTCTCGAACAAGGCTTTTACTTGATCGCCAATATCGTTCATGCGTTTTGTTTCATCTTCAGTCAACGAGCGAGCAGGAAAATTGGCAGCAATATCGTCAAGAGCTGGAGAATCAATACTTTGAGTACCTACGTAATCCATTTGTAAAATTGGGCCGCTTGATGATGAAATGCTTTCAGGATTCCATGGACTATGCGCAAATAAAAACACTAAAGCTGACGGAATACGTGGGTCAGTACTCAGACCTGGTTCCAGCTTAGTGATAAAAGCATTAAGATCGCTAAAGGACCCCGTCAGGCACATCTCTACGTCGCTCTGACTCATATTCGGATTCATCTTTAGAGCTTCACTCAATATAAATAGACGCAGCATAGGGCTATACTCATTACACGTTTTTATCCAGCCTGAATCATTTAAATAATTATCCTTAATTTGTGTAAAGAGCGAATCCGAACCTCCCGCTGCATCAAAAACCTTGAAGGCCTCATCAAGTAATGATCCATCAGGTAAGGTTTGAGCGCGAAGGCTGTTATATAATTTACGAGAGACATCGGCTAACGTTGCGGCATCATAACCTTCATGGTACCCGTGACTACCACTTCCTGTATTCTCCAAAAGATGGGCAATATCCAACTTATTATCTGCATACCAATTCTCAAGCCCATATTTAGCGGGATCTTGCATGATCTCGAGTAGCATTACCTGAAATAGATTCTCAAGTTCTTCAGGCGTCAGCCCTTCTTTTGTGATATCTTGCATCATTAAAAGCAATGCAGCCTCAAACATAGCACTACCACCATCAGTCCAAGCTTTTAACTGTTCAAGTTGTTTACCATAAGCTTCAATGCTTCCGGCCAATGCACCAGCAATTGCTGCTTCAGGATTTTGGATTGATATCATCGACAACACCATTTCCTTTTGATGCGAAAGGATCATAGAAAGAGCTTGCGCTGACACAGGATTACTCACATTGTGCAAAAGTGCCTTATCTAACTTGTCATTTAACTGATCAGCTATCTTAATCACTCGATCCATCTCGTTTAGCACGGACTTTCGTTCAGACTGACTTAGTTCAGGCTGGAGTGAGTTATTTCTATCAACATTTATCGAACTTGTTAACGCCCATGAATTCATCGCTATCATTTATAAAGTCTCTAAAATTTAAGAAGCCTGTAACACTAAGGTACAGACAGGAAATAGCCTCTAATCACCAGGTAGAACTATTATGATGAATAAGAAACTCTAAACTTGTATCTTAATAAAAATAAACAGTCACAAGGAATGGCATTGAATTTATTTCACCTAATTACTACTAACACCACTAACCACTACGCAGGTAAATAAGGATGAAGTTGTAACTTAAGATAATGATATCGCTTCAAATAAAATTCATTTAAGTTCTCAGCTTTCACTATTATTAACGTAACACAAGCCTCTGTATATTCCTTCAACTTATAATGACACAATGAAATATTGAGAATGGTTTCATCCAAGTCATTAGTTGGAAATGTTTTTAATATATTCAACACTTCCAGTGCCTTTTTAAACTGACCCTTTTCCAAGAGTATTGCTGCTAAGCAGCCTGGCCCCCGGTGATCATATGGATTCAATCCAATATAAGCAGAAAATATAATCTCAGCTTCTTTAAACTGGAAATCAGTATAAAACTTAACGCCTAACTCATAAATTGATTTTAACTGAGTTATTGTGATTTTCTGCGACTTACGCATAGCGGCAATATCTTGCTCAATCACAGTACCGCTTAGCAGTTCAAAAAAGTCATCACAGGTTTCACCGGGCCGTATCACATGTTTTTTCATCTTTCTTCAATCCAAGTTTAACTGTTTTTTACGCTACTCTGAGCTTAAGACTAAGTGTTTAATACAGAGAGTTCGATACTGGCATCAATTGCAACTTGGGCAATAAACACGCCAAGTCTTGCTGAGTCGCGCACGGCGAATACCGATGCAGGCACTGATACGCCGAGTCTCATCGACCAAATGATGGCATGACGCGGATTATGCTCCGCCAACAATGCCAGCCCCAATTTTTGGGGACACATGCTTGTCGTACCCTCCGGTTCCAGTTCAATTCCCAGCGTGTTAGACCAGAGATATTGCCTTTGATTAAGGCACTGCTGGCTCAGTAGCCAAGACCGATCACAAGCGTAATGTTTACGTGCTTGATACATAACAGCACGACCTAACACTTGCACTAGCTGAGTAATTTTTGACCGCCTGGGAGTAAACCAAATTTGTACTTCACGCTCGGTAAGCGATGTGAGCACATTATATTCATCCGGAGATAGTCGCCGATTAACCAACAAATAATGCAAGTAAGTTTGATGTAGCTTTTTATACTTTTTCATTACCCGTATTCTGAAAGAAATAACTAACCGTTAATGTGTCTAACTCTGAAACCACCCCTTTCAAGAAGCGCTCAATATTCGATTTATTTTCAACATCAATTTCATCAAAGCTGAAAATAATCACTGAAACACGCTTATTTTTTTCACCCGTAACAACTACACTCGTCCGCAATACATTGGGGATAACACTGATCTTGTTATATATCTCACGGCTCTCGAGTAAGTTTCCTTTCACTATCTCTAGCTTACTCAAGCTGGCAAATTTCGACTCTAGCAAGTCATTGAGGTCTTCTCTTTCAAAATAGAAATTGAATTTTGTTAACACCTCCCTCGCCTGAGCTAAATTATCTTTATCTACATAGACAAGATGTCGATCTTTATTGATCGATAAGGAAGCGGAAACCTGATATCGAGCGAGTAAAACAACGACCTTATTCGCAGCATCAGCAGAATCGAAATTTGCCACTTCTGCACTACCCTGTTCATTACATCCAAAGAGTACAAGAAACACTATCCAGTACAACTTTTTCATTACTGAGCCTTCATAACATCATTAATCGCAGTCGCAGATTTAGAGGCAATTTTTGTCACAGTCTCCTGAAACATGCTGTAGTGAAATACTGATTGCTGTAATGCTAACGTGTCCTGCAAGGTAATTGTTTTTCCATCATTTATCTTCTGTAAATTGTCCATAATTTCTTGAAAACCCTCACCAATATTATTAAAGGTATCTTCAAATACAGAAGGTTGTATCGCTTGTACATTAAGATCTACCATTATTTTAAACAGCTCCTTTAAATCATTACGCTTTAGAATGGTCGGTATTTAATCGCTATCATGGTTAGCAAGCAAATGAACAAATCGGAATCATAATGAAAATTTACGAATAACGAAATTAAATAATAATTTCAACAATTTATCGTGAAGATATAGCATAGGGTTTAATCAGAACTGACGCACGTTCACTCTATGCCTTTAGCTTTAAACGCTTAACATGCTGACAAGACCACTTAATAACGAGTCTCTGTTGATGGTCTTAAAACTCTTTTCTAACAACACTTGCTTTTATCCATTGGGACACATCGCCGGTCTTTTTATCAAAATCCGTATCTAAACATCGAGCGTTCGAAATATAATCGCTACCACGACTAATACCTAACCCGTGATATCCAAATACGCGCGCTTCAAAAAAGAGCTTATTAACCTCATTTTTTGTACTTTTTGCTAAAGGCTCAATCCCTTTTCTTCGCTGCATAATGTCATCCTGCTTATCAAAAGACGCTAATGTTTCTCTGTCAGCACTTTCACATGCCATCATTTTTATTTTCACGCCGACTTTAGCCTTCTGTCTCAACAGACTGTTGATTTCGCCGATCACATCCGCTATCGGCTTACTCCTACTGTCGCACCTTACCGTCTCGTACAAATGTGGTCGGCCAGCTTCGCCATGGCCTATGACATAAATATTCTCAATGCTCTTATTCTGCAAGATTTTTGGATCGACGACCTCAAATCGATTAATGGCTTGGTACTCTCCAAGCCTTTTTACTTCTAATGGAAAAGCATCATGAACATTTTTAACTCCTACAGATTTAATATAGGGAGTAATTTTTTATCGTAGGAAGCACCATTTTTTAAACGTACCTGCAATTCTTTATCTTTGAATTCATTTTAGGTAGCGGCTCTTTTCCCTTAAGTACTCGAGAAGTATTAATCCCCATGGCTTGAATAACCATATCCTCGTTGCTAAATGGGCTATAAATAACGCTATTATAAATATGATGAACACGCGTTACATTGCCTTAAAAATCATTTACCTCGTTTTCAGCGCCTTGTAATACCTGCGGAGTAGATGATACTGAAGCGGAAGTTATCCGCTGAGAAGATAATAAGGGCATAGATACCTTGTTATAATTGAATTAACTAAAAACTGTATTATCCATCTTGACTAATTAACTACAGCAATACTATTCCTGAAACCTTGTGTAAATAACTGAATAGAAATTTTTAAAAGGTATTATCTCAAAACAGTACTCATTAAAAAAGCCACTTTAAAAAGTGGCTTTTAGCTGAACGTTTAACACATTATCACCATCAATATCATAGACCTCTTATTCTCTATGATAAGTCGTCGCCATCAGGTTTGAGATTCTTTGATCTGCCTCGGCGATAACATTCCTTAAGCTCCCGTATATCTCATTACTATTCATAATGTCTGAATGCGGACTCAATATTCCCCTGTTAATTAGCATGTTGCCTATATAAGCGCCTTGTATAACTTCAGGTAAACTGTGATGTACAGGCTGCTTAACGCTATCTCCAACCAGATGATCTAAGCACACATTAAGAACCTGTTCAAAATTAAATTCTTTATTTGTGGCTAGGCAGTGTTTGGCTGTTTGTATAGTGTAGTGCAGAGCATTACCTGAGACACCAGCCGTAAAACCTTCCATATCCGCACGACTATGGTTATCTAAATTCAGGTTCACAGCTAAATCGAGTATATCTTGCCCAAGTACAGCAAGATTATTTTGATACATAGTCTCGTTTGGCCTAAAATCAAAATGCAGTCCACCAGAAGCGAGTAATTCCTCATTAAAATAACCCTTAAAGCCACTCTGCTCAAATTTACCAGGATCAACTGGGGTGCGCATAATCCCTTGCAATCCCCCGCCAAAAAGCTGGCCTAGCGTTACCGACTCTCCTTTCTCATTGGTAAATACTTTTATTGCATAAGTCTCATGCTGATTAGCACTGGGTCTATCTAGAAGGTTACGAGGAAAACCTAATTGTTCGACTAATATTTTATTATTCTTCACTTCAGTATCTGTCTTTACTACCGCAGCATCTCCCGGAAATTCGAGCACAAAATTCTCAGGCTTAAGTAGCTTGTTTGTATAAAGATTATTGCCTTTCGCATCAGCTAAAGCATCTTTAGCCAACCTTTCAAACAGTTTTTGTTCTTCACTTCTATTTAGTTTTTCATTATTAGATAGCTTACTTCTAATAGAGTATAAATCTTTGCTTAGTTCGTCAGGTCTACTTGTCATAAATCCATCAAAGCAAATGGATAAACGTGAATAAATTTCTGCTTGGTGGATAGGACTAAATTGAGCAGATGTCACCTTAATAGCTTCATTTTGATCACACTGCAGAAAATTTTTCACGAACATCTTTTTCCCGCTTAGATCAACATCTGCTGCGGTATTAAGAACACTACTTAGCCCAGAAGCTATCGCATCAAGTGCACGCTCTGAAGCAGAACTCTTACTACTTCTCAAATTATTATCAATTAAAAATGAGAAAATTTCTTTTCCGCTTTTAAGATGTGGCACTTCTTTAGAATAAGGCTTTGGAGTAAAAAGTTTTGGATTTGGAGTTGATATATTTATATTTGGACTCGAAATAGACTCATGTAGAGTATGAGTAACGCGATTGATATCAAGATGACAATCATTTTTATCAATTTTGATTTTCGAATCCAATGGTGCACTGATTGTTGTTAGTTTCACAAAACTATCTATAGCCATAATTATTTCCCTGTACTTAAATATAAAATTGAACAGCCAAACTATTCTCTTTCACCGTAATCTTCACGAGATTAATCCTGTAAAATCCTGTAAAATCCTTCTATTAGTGATTAACTCCAAGCTCTAACAACGATCAATGCTAGCTATATGCTATATCCGAAAAATACCACTACAAGACAGCAAACATCTAATCTAAATTTATCTACAAATTGCTTAAACTTCAGTATGTTGGCAGTGACTTATTCGATTTAAATATAATATTACTGACTCTTATGCCCATCTCAGTCCACAC
>NZ_JAGTUL010000069.1:0-10897 GCF_018224605.1 Shewanella sp. M16
ATTGGCGACCGAAAGGATGCGGCCGATAGACACTCAATCCTCTAACGCGACCCAGCCAATACCAACCGAGCTGCTCGACTTTTCGAAACCATGGATTACGAAAGCCCGCGTCAGTGACTATCAGCGGGGTGATGTTGTCAGGTAATACTTTTCTGAGTTCATTAAGAAACTGATTATGGGCGGTTTGAGTGCCTTGCAGCACTAACGGAAATGTTCGTTCGTAGAGCGTGATAGAGCGACCTTTGATAGCGATAGAGGCGCGTAGCGCAATAAGCTCACGACCTTCACGCATATCTGACCAATCCACCAATATTGTCGGCATCGTATGTGCTGTTAGCAACCACTTTGCATGCCACTGATAAACAGCCATTCTTTCATGGTGAAGATGCGGGTTGCCCAACAATCTATCCATGCGTTTTATTGAGTGCTTAGTATGAGTGCTGGTGCCATCAATGTGCCGCCCTAAATGCGTTAGGGTGAGGCAATCCGCGTTGATAAGTGCTCGGCAAGCAACCATGAGGGTATTGAGTCGCTTTTGATGGATTTCTGGACAATGTTGATAGAGAGATTGATGTAAGATAGTTAACACTTGCACCTTGAAGCCCTGTGATTGATGTTTGTTCGCACTTCCATCAGATCACACTTCAAGGTGCAAGTTCACTCCAATCTAATGATTTATATGTAAATCATCAGGGGATTCTTCAGTGCTCGACCGCCCCGTCCATGGGCGGACGGTCGTCTCGCCAATCACCATGGCGTACCTTTCAGCATTTGCGTAGTCTGTAGATTCAAAAGATTAGAGATTACATTTCACTTTAATTTTATTAGATTTTTCGGTAGAGCGCTAAAATCAAAAAAGAGTTGTGGATATCTGGTCTTTTGTCTTTTTAATAACTTATTTTTGACCGCTTGAGGTAATAGATTTTGAAAACGCGCATGCGCGTTTTTTCTGATGGCATATCTAAAAAAAGCTGGTAAGTTCCTTTTATTACAGGTAGTTAACCATGCGCATTTTTACTGGTTTAATGAGGTAAACGCGCATGCCCACTATACAAAGGTTATGCAATAGCTAGAGAAATAAAGGAACATTATGTCGACTCCTAAGGTGTTTATATCGTACTCACATGACTCGCAGGAGCATAAAAAGTGGGTTCTAGATTTGGCTACTAGGCTAAGAAATAGCGGCGTAGATGCAATAATTGATCAGTGGGAGTTGCGCCCAGGTGATGATCTTCCGCATTTCATGGAAACGCATCTAGCTAACTCAGATTATGTGGCCATGGTCTGCACTGATAAATATGTAGATAAAGCCAATGCGGGAACTGGTGGGGTAGGCTATGAGAAAATGATAATTACTGCCGACCTCCTTTCTCATATCGATTCAAACAAAGTTGTTCCAGTAATACGGCAATTCGGCACACACAATGTGCCTACATTTCTAAAAACAAAACTGTTCGTCAATTTTTCAAAAGATGGTGATTACGAATTCAGTTTTGATGAGTTAGTTAGAACATTTCATGATGCGCCTCTCTTTGAAAAACCAGAAATCGGCAACAACCCATTTACACCAGTGAGTGAAACACCACCTGAAAAGACAGGTGACCCAATAAGGGAGATAATGAAATACATCGTCGCTGATTTTGAAAATGGCAAAAATTATACGTTCTACAAAAATTTAGTCCAAGTCGTCGATATGTCGCGCATTATGCTTGATATCATCATTGGCGATGCTGTCCGAAAAGGATACATCGCTTTGGATAGAGACGGTGATATCCATTTGCAATCAGAAGGTAAAAAGTACGCTATACAACATAAACTGGTAAATGCATAACAAGGCCATCAACTTCTCACCTTCGAATTTAATGAGACGAATTTAATAAGACACCCATTATTAAATTTGGTTACCCAGTATACGCCGGGTTGATGAGATTAAGCAGAGTCATTGAAGTGACCGTCCGTGACAGGGATGTCATGGTCGAGCCTATAGAGATACTTCTTACTAGGTAACAGGACGGCGTGTCACTGGAATGAGTGTGCTTAATCAAACTCCATCAACAAAAACGCCTGCTACTGCAGGCGTTTTGTTTATATTTATTCGTTTTGCTTTTACGCGCTAGAGCCTTAGAAAGCGGACTACTTTTTAATCCATTTGCCTTTGGCATCTTGCACATAGTTGCCTTTATCTGTGGCGGCTATGGCTTTTTCGCCGGCGAGCTTAGCGACGTCGGCAGGGGAGAGTTTGTTCTTCTTGGCGATGGTTTCGTAGTGGGCGCGGCGTTTGTTATTTACGTCGTCCATCACGGCTTTGGCTTCGGGATTGGCTTGCACTAATCCTAAGTAGCCGTTGGCTTGTTCGCCTAAATAGCCCTGTAATTTAGCTTCTTGAAGTGACATGGCAAAGGCGCTTAGGCTTAATAAGCTGAGGGTTAATAGCAATAATAACTTTGTTTTTAGTCGGATTGATTTCATGGTGATTCCTCAATTCTTATTTAATTAGAACAGCTTATCGTCTGATAGGAGTTGGTCTAATTCCTTATCTACTTTGATCCGTATCTCATGTTCAATTTTCACATTGAGATTGATAACGATAGGTTTATCTGGCGGTTCTATTTTGACTGTGGGCGTACAGCCCTGCAATGAGGCTAGGGCTACCAATGCGATAAGTGCGCTTCGGGTACCTATGCTAATTTGCTGTAATTGAATTATCTTCACTGAGGTTTCCTTGTTACTTCACTGATTTTTCGATTCTGTCCTGCAAGTCATTACCAATTTGCAGACTTCTAAATAATTGCAGCATGTTCTCTTCGTGGGAGTAATTCAAGTGGATAGGGCGTTCAATCCCTTCACCGCGGCCTTTTACTTCGACGAGTAGTTTAGCATCACCGGCTTGGTCCATATCAAAGCTGCTTGATAATTGGCTGTATTGTAAGTGTTCTAACGTCGAAAAGACAAAGTCTAGATACGGTTGGGATTGGCGCATCTGCTCAACGGCGGGGTTGCCTGAGATAGCGATAAGTCCGCCGGGGGCGCGCGCGGCTAATTGCCCGCCAGTGATCGACACTTTGCCGTTGATTAAATCGACGGGCAACACGCCATCGAATATGCCGTCGGCATAGATGCCAATTTGTGGTTGAATGCGCAGGACCTCTTCCAGACTCATGGCCTGCAGCAGCAGATAGGCATGGGATTTATCCTGCAATTTAAGATTAAATTCTGGCAGCAGAAACTGGCCGCTGAGCACTTTGCCTTTGGCGGTTATGGAAACATCGGTATCACTTAAGCCTGTGAGTTGTTGTATCCAATTGTCGGGCAATTTCTCGGCATCTTTGCCAAGGGCGATATCGGCTTCCACTTCGATATCGGTCAGTGGAAAGCCAGGATCAAATAAGTTAAAGGTCATCAGCGTCTGCGGGCAATTGAGCTTACTGAGGCTGCTAAAATAGCCTTTATCCTGCGGCTTGTTATGAGACTCTTTTTTATAAGATTGCCCCCAAGTGAACTCACATTGCGCTTGCAGTTTTCCCCCCTCAAAAATGATGTCTTTATAAAAGCCTTCAAGTTCTGTCATCGATTGAGTTATTTGCATGGCAAATTGGGTCTGATCGCGCTGTTGGGTTAAATTAAACTGCGCCTGTAATTGGTTATTACCTGTGACATTAAGCTCAGATGGTAAGGGTTGGGTTTGATTGAGCAAGGCCAGCGCCTCGGTCATGCTAGTGTTGACTACCCATTGGCCTGTTAACACTAAGGGATTGTTCGCGGTGGCAAGATTCAGCTTGTGTTGGCTTTGCAGTTCAACTGTGCCCACTTGCCAGTGCTCATCACCAAAGAGCGTATTATTTTTCCAATCTAAGCTTTGTGCCAGCGTTAACTTGTCCAGCTTGAGTACGGTTTCTTTGCGGCTGCGGCCTTTACTGCTGAGCTGTTTTTCGATATTTAGCTGACTGGCTTGCCATGCGAGTTGATTACGCCAAGTGGTAGCGAGTAGTGAATCGAACAGCGCTTCGATATCGGGTTTAAGCTCAAATGACATGGCTTTTTGTAATGCAATCGAGAAACTGCCCGCATTCATATCGGTTTTCGTTATGATGCTAGTGCTAGCATTTTTATCCGCATTAGCCTCAGTGACTACATCATCTGTCACTAAAGTCTGTTTGGTCTGCGAAAAATACAGTTGCTCCAGTGCTAAGGTTAAAGGTGGTATGGCAAGGGTTAACCTGTTTGCGGTATCAGATGTGGGCACTGAGCTTTGCGCTAGACTGACTTTCTGAATGCTAGCGTTTTGAATACCAGAACTCTGAGTATGAGTGCTTTTCTGCGAGCTTATGTTCAGCGGCGCGAGGGCATTTATCGCGATACTACCAAGGCTAAACTCTGCATGTTTAGCCGCATTTTTATTTTGCATGCTAATACGCTTAAGCTCACCCACGGCGAACTGTAGCGTGTTGCCAGTATTTTGTTTTGTTGATTGAGTCAGTTCAGTCGATTTGGTAGCGGCAGTGATAAATTGCCAATCGGTTGAACTTGGCGTCTGAACTAAGTTAAATGTGCCTGCTGTCGTTAACTGACTATTATTCCAGCTAAAATCCTGCGGCGGATTTGTCCACAATTCAGATAATTGCATTGAGCTTGTTTGCTTCGTACTAAGGCGCCAATCTGTTTTGAAGGACAGTGCTTCGGTTGATTTTGTGATTTCAACATTGGCCAAATCGACTTGGGTATCTAGCTTACTGCCTAAGGTTTTAAGCTTCACTTGAGGAAGTTTAATCGAAAGGGGATTAGCCAAGTGCACATCTTGCGGAATTTGAGTCAGCGGGTAATGCAGGGCTTCAGGTAATGTCAGTGCGATCCCTACTGGTACATCTGTACTTTTGAGCCCCGATAGCAGCTTAGCGATTTGACTCGCTAGCGGATCAGGCACTTGCTCAGCTATCGGTTGAGATACTGGTTCAGATACTGACTGAGATGAAGGTTTAGCTAGTGATGCATCGAGCAGCTGCATCAATCGTCGTTGCTGCTCTGTATTTGGACTCAGCGCTAAGCTAAAGGGCTCTAGTTTTAGGTCAAGTTCAGCTAAATGTCCGGCAATTTTAAATGCTAACTCAGACTTAGGTGCAAGCTCGGGTTTAGGCGCAAGTTGCAGCGCAGCCAGTTGATTAAAGGTCAGCTTTGGCTCGATTAATTGATGCTCACTGATAAGCTCGCCTGAGGTTAATGTAATACTGCTGTTAGACACTAATTGACCTTGTAGATCAATCGCCAACGATTGCCACTCTTTATCAAGCTCAGTTAACGGACTCAGCACACTGTCTTGCGCTTGCCTCAGGCTGATTTGATGCAAGCTCGCAAGCAGCGGCGCGAGCTGGATTTGACTCATGAGTTGCCATTTGTTGGTTTCGAGTGTTGCTTTCAGTGTGGCGATGCTTTCGCCTGCGTGACTAAACTCGCTGTTGATTTCCCCCGCGCCGTTGAGGCTCAACTTGTCCATCACCAAACGATAGGCGGATAAATCATTTTGGGTGTTGAGATGCTGGGCTTTGAGAATAAGACTGGTTTTTCCAATATCGATGAGTGGTAATGATTTGATATCTAAGGCCAATGCGGGGCCTTGTTCATCGATGGCATTCCGATTGGGTAAAAACAGTGATTGCCCTAACTCGACCTCAATATCACCTGTGGATATTTGGGTGATTTTTTGAGTGAGGTAAGAAGCTTGGCTGAACTGTTTAAGTTCGGCAAAACTCTGCGGCCAGTCAAGTTTTAGCTGAATATTCAAATCATTAAGCCTGATATGGCTATCATGTACCCTCAGATTGGCAGAGGTAATTCGCCAATGTTCTAACTGACTTTTCCCTAATTCAATGTCAATCAGTTCGCTGTCCATACCTGTGATGGCAAAATTTGCCGCCCGTATGATGAGTTGTTCAGCCTGGGTATTTACAATCCAAACGGTTAACGCCACGCCCGCCAAGATGCCCGTTAAGCTGGTCGCCAATAAGGTTTTTTTTAGGGGGAATTTACGGCGATTTTGCGCAGCAACATGAGTATCCGTTCCAAAACCTAAAGCACCACTGCGAGGGCCAGCAGATATCTGCGTTGCCTCGTGCTGAAGTGCCTTGCTATCAGAGGCATTGCCACGGCTTGGCTTGTTGTGGATTGGCATTGGGTTTGATATTTATCCTTTATTGACTGAGCCCTGATCAAACTCGTGCCTTAGAAGTGCACAAATACACGAATGTGTATATTTCATCGGCACTTTTACTTCGGAGCGGCTACTTCGGAGCGTTTGATTCGGGGCTGTTGCTCCGGAGTTATCGCATCGGAGCTCTTATATCGCGCACGAGCACTTGAGGCAGTTTAACACTCAAGGGCTTAGCTGACTAATGTGAAAGGATCATTGAATAGACAAGAGCCTGATGTCAATAGTTGAGGTTTTACAGGCTCTTGTACTTAATCTGTTATTCGGGCTAGCTAACTTTTAGTTCACTCACTCTTGGTGAGTGAATTGCGGCTAGCTAAATATCTGGGCGGCGATCACCACAATTCCGCAAAGTGTGGCGAGCATTAAGGCTAACTTGCCGCCCGCAACGCGGTAACCCGTCGGCATATTGGCAGCGTCTCGCATCTGGCGTTGTGTCCACACCATGGCCACAGGTAAAAAGATGGCGAGGATTACCAGCGCAATCGCCGCGTAACCTAGGGCGGTGATAAAACCTTGAGGGTAGAAGAGGGCAAAACCTAAGGGCGGTAAAAAGGTGATAGCCGCGGTTAAGCTTCGACCTGTTGCATTATCTTCTTGCCTTAAGCTTGAGGCCATAAAATCGAACAAACCTAAACTCACCCCTAAAAACGAGGTCGCAAGGGCGAGATCGGCAAATAGACTAATAGCGCTACTTAAGTATTCACTGTGCAGTACGCTCGCCAGTTGATTGATAAAGCTTGATAAACTCTGGTTTTCGAGCAATTGACTTTGGTTCAATACGCCTTGACTGCCCAGTTGCCACAAAAGGTAAATAACTAATGGCAAAGCCGAGCCAAACAACATGATCCTTCGCAGGGCTTTGACTTCAACGCCTAAGTAGCGCACCACTGAGGGAATCGAACCGTGGAAACCAAAGGAGGTAAAAATTACCGGGATAGCCGTGATAATCAGCCCTTGGTTGAGCGGGAGTTCGAGCAAATGTGGGCTTTCAACCTGCGGCAGTAATAAGGCCAACATAAGCAATAATGCCAACAACTTAAGGGCAAACAAACCGCGATTGATGAGATCCACACAGTGGGTTCCCATGCCCACAATGGCGCCAACCAGCAGGGTGAATAGGATTGCACCCGCCTGCGGTGGCAAATTTAACCCTAGCCAAGTGCTCAGTTTTTGGTTCACTTGCTCGCCGCCGCCAGCAATGTAGGCGGCGCAGAGGGCATACAGTAAAAACATCAAGGCGCTATTGGCGATCAACTGGCCCTTACGACCCAATAAGCGCTGTGCTAAGTGATTAAGACTGGCATCGCTGGGGGCGAATTGGTGGATCTCCACCATTAGCAGTGCCGTGTAGGCCATCAGCACCCATAGGATGAGCATAATGGCGGATGACGTGCCAAAACCGAGTCCCGCCGAAGCGATAGGTAAAGCCAGCATACCCGCGCCGATTGTGGTGCCGGCGATAAGCAGTAAACTGCCGAAAATTTTATTCTGTGTCATAACATGATCTCAAAAGCGTGTCGCAAGAAAAAGAGATAAAAACTTGATCCTAAAGCAACTGTCTTAAAGGATTTTGATGCGATTCAATGATGAAATGATTCAAGCACAAAATGATTTAAGCAAATGAGACAGTGGCACTCAGCGGATCCGAAAGGATATGGCCACAATGGAACGTCAGGCGAGGTGCCTTTATACCCAAACAACCTGAAGATGCAGGATTCAGCGGGAGTTTAACGCACTTTAGGCAAGGCGGTTATTTGCAGACCTAGCGGGCTAAGTTAAAAATAACCAACACCGCATAAAGTGCGTTAAAACCCGCCGGGACGGAGCGTCTAGGGTACTCCACTCCCGTGTTGCATCAATTCAAAAGGTGGTCGACATTCTGTCATTGATGCGCCTTGAATTGAAGCCCCCTAGGCGCTCTGAAACTCGTATCTTCAGGTAGCTTGGGTATATCCATTGCGGCTACAGATAGGGAGTATAAAATGCTGTGAAACACATAAAACTTGCCTTAGCGTGTGTTGAGTAAAAACGGATAAGTGTTTTGATGCTTTGCCTTAATAACCTAACGGCAACGGAGGTTACCATAGGGAACTGAACTGTACTTGTCAACCATTACAACAGTATTTTGATTATTTTTTGTCACAGGATTAAGGTGCAAGATATTCATTGATCACATTGCGGCAATGGCACTTGAGGGAATCGCGCGATAAAAAATGCCGCCGACTTGATTTAAGCGGGCGGCATTTTTAGCGGTAAAATCGATAGTAAGACATCAGGAACAGTAAGCAGATTATGCTTTGCTCTCTAGCGCCTTTTCATGTCTTGCCAGCAAATTTGCTATGATGTCACTGAGGCTTAAGTTTTGATCTTCAAGCAATACCAGCAAGTGATAGATAAGATCTGAGGCTTCGTTAACTAGCTCTTCTTTATCGTGGGTCGCAGCGGCAAGGGCGGTTTCAAGACCTTCTTCCCCGACCTTTTGGGCGATACGTTTCGTGCCGCGCGCAAACAAAGACGCCGTGTAGCTGGAATCGGCACTTTGCCCTTTACGCGAGGTGATTAAGCTGGCGAGGTTGTTCAAAAATGGGTGCGCATTGTCATCTAACCAGCAACTTTCGGTGCCTTTGTGGCAGGTTGGGCCGTTGGGGATCACTTGAACTAACAGGCTGTCGTTATCGCAGTCTTTATCGATAGCCACCAACCTTAGCGTATTGCCTGAGGTTTCACCCTTAGTCCACAAACGCTGTTTTGAGCGGCTGAAAAAGGTCACATCACCTGTGCTTAAGGTTTTTTCCAGCGCGGCCTTATCCATGTAACCGAGCATTAATACCTTGCCCGATAAGTGATTTTGGATAACGGCAGGAATGAGCCCATCCTGTTTGTTCCAATCCAGCTCATTAACTTGAACAGGGCTAAAATCCGACTTAGTGTTTGTTTGCGTTGACATAGTATTCACTCTTAATCTGTTTGTAGAACCTAGAACCTAGAACCTAGAACCTAGAACCTAGAACCTAGAACCTAGAACCTAGAACCTAGAACCTAGAACCTAGAACCTAGAACCTAGAACCTAGAACCTAGAACCTAGAACCGCTCTAGCGTCTAATCGCGATCCCTTCGGCCGCTAAATAGGCTTTTAATTCACCTATGTTGATAATCGCCTTGTGGAATACGCTCGCTGCCAGCGCCGCATCGACCTTAGCTTCAATAAATACATCGCGAAAATGCGCCATAGTCCCAGCACCGCCAGAGGCAATTAATGGCACGTCGCAGATGGCACGAACAAGACTTAACTGCTTGATATCATAGCCGCCGCGCACGCCGTCTTGGTTCATCACATTTAGCACGATTTCACCACAACCTCGTTTCTGTACTTCTTCAACCCAGTCTTGGGTGAACCACTGCGTATCCTTAGTTGCCGCTTCATCGCCGGTAAATTGCTTTACCTTATAGCTGTTGCTGGTGGCATCGAAAAAGGAGTCGATACCAATCACGATACATTGGCGGCCGAACTCGTCCTGCAGGCGCGAGATCAGACTCGGATCAGTTAAGGCGGGCGAGTTAATCGAAATCTTATCCGCCCCAAAGGCTAATAATTCTCGGGCTTGGCTAATGGTTTTAATGCCACCGGCCACGCAAAAGGGAATATCAATCTGCTCCGCCACGCGGCTCACCCACGATTTATCGACCACACGTTCGTGGGCGCTGGCGGTAATGTCATAAAACACTAGCTCATCGGCGCCTTCTTCGGCATAACGCGCGGCTAAGGGGACGATATCGCCGACAATTTCGTGGTTACGAAACTGCACGCCTTTCACTACTTTACCGTCTTTCACATCTAAACAGGGGACTAATCGTTTGGCCAGCATTGGATTGCCTCCGCCACGTTAAACTGATTGATAAGCAAGGCTTTACCGATAATGATGCCCGCAGCGCCGCTGTCTCGCACGGCGCTCACATCATCAAGGGTCGCAATACCGCCAGAGGCTTGCCAAGCGATGTCGGGATAGCTAGCTGCAATTTCTTGATAAAGCGCGGTATTGGCGCCCGTTAAGGTGCCATCACGGCTAATGTCAGTCACCAGCGCGTGCTTTAAGCCGACCGCGCTAAAGGTTTCTACAAGGGATTCTAAACTCTTACCACCGCCACTTTGCCAACCGGATACGGCGACCATTTTCTCGCCGCTCTGGTTGATATTGACATCGAGTGCGAGGCAAATCGCTTCGCTGCCGTACTTGATAAACCATTGTTTAACTAACTCAGGTTCTTTCACCGCCAGTGAGCCAATTACCACGCGTTTTACACCGATAGCTAATAATTCAGTGACTTGTTCTTCAGTACGAATACCGCCGCCCACTTGAATATTGGCGTTTAGTCCTGCCACTAATTCACAGATAAGGCGAGTTTGGCGTTTAGCGGGATCTTTCGCACCTGTTAAATCAACGATATGCAACCAGTTAGCGCCTTGTGCCTCGTAGGATTGCAGCTGCGCCAAAGGACTTAAATCAAAGGTGGTCTGCTGGTCGTAATCGCCCTGATAGAGGCGGACGACATTGCCATCAATTAAATCAATCGCAGGAATAATCATAAGCTCATATCCTTGATTGATTTGTTTATAAGGTGTCATTTATACACATCTGACGTTGTCGACTAATCGAGTAGGTGCGTCGTCTAGCCATTTGGTGGCGAGTAATGAGG